>NZ_JARVSY010000013.1:0-185368 GCF_030208925.1 Rhodococcus sp. MEB032 | reverse complement strand
GGCCGGCGCCGGCGGTGAGGACCTGTCCCATGATGACGTAGTCGACCTGTTCGGGTGCGACTCCGGACTTGTCGAGGGCGCCTTTGATGGCGATGCCGCCGAGGTCGGACCCGGAGAGGTCTTTCAACGATCCGAGGAGTCGACCCATCGGGGTACGAGCTCCCGCAACAATCACAGTGGTCGTGTCGGTCATGCCAGTTCAACTTTCAGTTCGGTGCCGGTTGCGGCGACTACGTCTTCGACGCTGACATCGGGGGCGAGTTCACGCAGGACGAGTGGACCTTCTTCGCTCACGTCGATGACGGCGAGGTTGGTGATGATCCGATTCACCACGCCCTGGCCGGTGAGCGGCAGGGTGCAGGCGTCAACGATCTTGGGGTTGCCGTCGCGGTCGTTGTGCTCCATGACGACGATGACACGCCGGGCACCGTGGACGAGGTCCATTGCGCCGCCCATGCCCTTGACCATCTTGCCGGGGACCATCCAGTTTGCGAGGTCACCCGTCTTCGACACCTGCATACCGCCGAGGACTGCGGTGTCGATGTGGCCGCCGCGGATCATCCCGAACGAGAGGGCCGAATCAAAATATGCTGCACCGGGGTTGACGGTCACGGTCTCTTTGCCGGCGTTGATGAGGTCAGGATCGACGTTGTCCTCGGTGGGATACGGTCCGGTGCCGAGAATTCCGTTCTCCGAGTGCAGGACCACACGAACGTCCGAGCCCAGGTATCCGGGAATCAGTGTGGGAAGGCCGATTCCGAGATTGACGTACTCCCCGTCGATCATCTCTGCAGCCGCCCGCGCTGCCATCTGCTGGCGCGTCCAACCCGTCACTGTCACTGGTGCGGTCATCGTGAGGTTCCTTCCGAAGCGCTGACGGTTCGCTTTTCGATTCGCTTGTTCTGAGGTCCGGTGTGGACTACGCGCTGGACGAAGACCCCAGGTAGATGCACTGACGCCGGATCGATTTCACCGGGTTCGACGAGGCGTTCCACCTGCGCGATGGTGATGCGACCGGCCATGGCAGCGAGAGGGTTGAAGTTCATCGCGGTCTTGTCGAACACGAGGTTGCCGTCGGTGTCACCGAGAACGGCGTGCACGAGTGCGTAGTCGGCGTTGATCGCCTCTTCCATCACGTAACGCTTGGTTCCGAAGACGCGAGTCTCCTTCGGAGGCGATGCAATAGCGATCGAGCCGTCGGCGTCGTAGCGCCATGGCATTCCGCCGTCGGAGATGGGGCTACCCACTCCGGCCGGTGTGAAGAATGCGGGGATTCCGGTTCCGCCGGCGCGCAGACGCTCGGCGAGCGTGCCCTGCGGCGTCAGTTCCACTTCGAGTTCGCCGGCCAGGTACTGCCGGGCGAACTCCTTGTTCTCGCCGACGTACGACGCGGTCACTCGTCGGATACGGCCGGCGCTCAGCAAGATTCCGAGACCGTGATCGTCGACGCCGCAGTTGTTGGAGAACACCTCGAGGTGGGTTGCACTCGTAGCTGCGATCGCGTCGATCAACACGTCGGGGATGCCGCACAAGCCGAATCCGCCGACGGCCAGCGTTGCGCCGTCGACGATGTCGGCGACCGCCTCCGCTGCGGACTCGTACACCTTTGCTGTCATGTTCTCTCCCTGCCAAGCGTTCATTGAGTAGACACTCACTCACTTCGATATCCAGTGAACTATCTCCAGTTCACAGGTTCAAGGAATCTCGAACATCAACCGAGAACTGATCGACTACTGATCGTCTGAAGGAATTTCGTTCATTGAATGGACGCTAGGATGGCTGCATGCCAACTCACGGGCAATCGCCGGCCGTGGTCGCGCGGGTGGCTGCACTTCTGCGAGCCCTCGGCGCGTCCGAACCAACGGGCACTTCCACCACGGAATTGGGCAAGGTCACCGGCCTCGCTCGGCCCACTGCGCACCGACTGCTCACGTCCCTGGCTGCCGAAGGACTGGTCGACCGTGACGCACGAACCGGTCGGTGGTCTCTCGGCCCGGAGTTGTACCTCCTGGGGGCGGCGGCCGGAAATCGGTACGACATCACCGACCGGGCTCGCGACGTCGTCGACGAACTTGCCCGGGTTACGGGGGAGAGCGCCTTCTTGTCGGCACGCCGAGGTGACGAGACCGTCTGCATCCTGAGTCAGGAAGGCAGTTTTCCACTGCGATCTCACGTGCTGCACGAGGGGAAGCGTTTCCCGTTGGGGGTCGCGTCGGCGGGGCTTGCCATCTTGAGCCACCTACCGGCGCGGGACGTCGACGACTATTTCGCCCGGGTGAATCTGGATTCGGAGTGGGGTGAGATCCACAGTGAGACATCGATTCGAGAGCGAATCGAGTCGACGCGTGTCACCGGGTACGCGGTCAATCCAGCCCTCATCGTCGAGGGAAGCTGGGGGATGGGTGCCGCGGTGTTCGATCGCAACGGTCGCCCGGCCTGGGCGCTGAGCCTGACCGGAGTGGAAACACGCTTCCGGCCCGCGCGTCATGCCGAGTTGGGAACGCTACTCCTCGAGTATGCTCATACGTTGTCGAACCGACTGAAAACACATGCAGTGAACTAGCTTTCGATAAACACGCTTTAGGCAGGAGCGTGCTTTACCTTCGTGCGCACGTGTGCCTTCTCGCCTTGCGGGCCGAACAGGTGCAAGATCTCCACCACCTGTTCATCGGCAGGCCCGAACCAATGGGGCTCGGCAGTGTCGAACTCCGCGACTTCCCCGGGGTGCAGGACAACCTCGTTCGCCCCCAGGATGAGACGCAGATCCCCGGCGAGGACGTAGAGCCATTCGTAGCCGGCGTGGGTGACGAGCTTCGGTGGACGCGGCCCGATCACCTGCTTGAAGACCTGCACTCGGCCGGGATAGCGCGTCAACGGAACGACGGCACTGCCGTTCTTGCGTCGGCTCGGGGTGAGATGGACCCGAGGATCGCCCGTAGCGGGGGCGCCGACGAGTTGGTCCAGCGCGACCCGGTGCGCTCGGGCAAGCGGCAACAGCAGATCGAGGGTGGGACGACGCTTACCCGATTCGAGGCGTGAGAGTGCGCTGACGGAGATGCCGGTGGCTTCGGACAGGCCCTCGAGGGTCAATCCGCGATCGCGTCGGAGCGTGCGCAGTCTCGGTCCGATATCGGTGATCAACTGCTCGAATTCAGCATCCATGCTGTCCATCTTTGCAGTTTCCGCAAAATTTCTACCGGCTTCGGACGCTGGAGAGCAACGATCCTTTCGACAGTCGAGTACGGCTGAGCACTTCGAGAGATGGAGTCCGACCATGAAACCTTCGAGCGGGATCGAACCGCAAGTGATCGGACTCGATGCAGGGCGGCGATGGGGCATCCTGGCGATCTGCTGCACGAGCCTGTTCGTCGTCGGGTTGGACACCACCATCGTCAACGTGGCCCTGCCGACGATCGGTGAGGGATTTCGCGTCGGAACCCGTGGTCTGGAATGGGTCGTCAACGCGTACACACTCGTCCTGGCGAGCTTGCTGATCTCGTCCGGAGCAGTGGCCGATCGTTTCGGCAGGAGACGAGTCTTTCAGATCGGGCTCGTCGTCTTCGGGGTGGCGTCGATTGCCTGCGCGCTCGCTCCGTCCGTCGAGATGTTGATCGCGGCGCGGATCGTCCAAGGCGTCGGCGGGTCGATGCTCAGTCCGGTTGCCTTGGCGATCGTCGTCAACGTGATGACCGACCCGAAGGAGCGGGCCAAGGCAATCGGGGTGTGGGCCGCGGTCTTCGGCCTGAGTATGGCGGCAGGGCCGATCGTCGGCGGCGTGCTCATCGAAAGTTTCGGCTGGCGATCGGTTTTCTGGATCAACGTGCCGGTGATCTTGGCCGTGCTCGTCTTGACTGCTGTGTTTGTTCCGGAGTCCCGAGCGCAGCAGTCGCGACGACTCGATCTTCCCGGTCAGTTGCTACTGGTGATTCTTGTCGGCGGGGCGGTTGCCCTTCTGATCGAGGGTCCGCGAATCGGATGGTTCTCTGCCGCGGCGACGGCAGGGTATGTCGTTGTTGCTGCAGCGTTGGCCGCATTCATCCGCGTCGAATCACGCAAGCGCGAGCCGCTGATGGATCTGGCGCTCTTTCGTCGCAGAACGTTCTCGTCGGCTGTGGTCGGCGCTGTCGTGGTGTTCGTAGCGTTGAACGCGACGCTACTGCTCGGCACGTTCTACTTGCAGCACTCCCGCGGAATGAGTCCGGCACTGGCCGGCGCGATCACCCTTCCGATGGCTGTTGCGGCAACGGTCTGCGCGCCGTTGTCCGGAATACTCGTCGGACGCTTCGGCCCGCGGCGGCCGCTTCTCATTGCTGGTAGCTTCACGACACTCGGTGGGCTGTGCCTGGTCTCGCTCGACAACAATACGGCGATTCCGATGCTCTTGGCCGCTTACCTGTTCCTCGGTATCGGATTCGGGTTCTCGAATGCCCCGATCACCAACACCGCCGTCAACGGGTTGCCGAGATCGCAGGCGGGGCTTGCTGGTGGAATAACCTCCAGTGCACGCCAATTCGGTGCTGCTCTCGGTGTTGCGCTGGCCGGTGGCATTATCGGCGGCAGTGCATCGGTGGATGTCGCGCAGGCATCGAGGTCGGGATGGATCCTGGTTGCCGGATGTGGGATCGCGGTCCTGGTGATTGCACTCGCATCTCGGAATTCCGAGGAACTCCCCGGCTGATCACCTCGCGTGTTCGTGCGAGCTTCACCCTGCGCGGGTGATTCCAAGCGCGTGCCCAACCGATACAGATGATGGGGTATCAGATCGTCGTATCCGAGCGGGGAGTGCCATGTGCCAGACACCTAAGGACGCAACACCGGCCACAGTCACGGCGAATCGCGAGGCAGTCGCACGGTATGCCATGGACGACCGGCAGGATTTTGCCGACGCGGATCGAGGATTGATCGCTCCGTTGCCGGGCAAGGTTGTCGCCGATGACGGGCATACGGTCTTCGATCCCGATGCGATGGCATACCTCGGTGACGATGTTGCCGCGCCGGAGACAGTCAATCCGAGCCTGTGGCGTCAAGGACAACTGATGCGCCGAGGTGGTCTGTATCAGGTGACGGATCGCCTTTACCAGGTACGGAACAACGACCTGGCAAATTTGACGGTTGTCGAAGGTGGCGAGGGACTGATCGTCATCGACTGTATGGCGGGGGTCGAATCGGCGCGCCAGGGTATGAAGATGATTCGTGAGCACGTCAGCGACAAGCCAGTTTCGGCGATCATCTACACGCACACCCACATCGACCACTACGGCGGAGTCAAAGGGATCGTCGATCTGGACGACGTGACGTCCGGGCGAGTTCCGATCATCGCACCGGGCACGATCGCGTCGTTCGACAAGTTCGCGATCGGGGAAAACGTCGTCGCCGGAAATGCCATGGCGAGACGGTCCTTCTACGCCTTCGGTGGATTGCTCGATCTCGATGCCAAAGGGATGGTTACCTGCGGCATCGGCACGATCAGCACGAAAGGTCCACTTGTCTCGTATATTTCCCCCACTGACAGCATCACGGAGACCGGAACGAAGCGTGAGATAGCCGGTCTGGAATTCGAGTTCCTCTACGCGCCGGATACCGAGGCCCCGGAGGAAATGCACATCTGGATCCCCGAACTCGCCGCGCTGACCTGTGCGGAGAACGCCAATCATTCGCTCCACAACATCCAGACCTTAAGAGGTGCGCGCACTCGCGACGCTCGGAACTTCGCGCGGTATCTGGACGAGACTCTCGAACGGTGGGGAGACGACGCGGCTGTTCACTACGGACCGCACACGTGGCCGGTGTGGGGTAACGAGAACCTGGTGCCGTTCATCGAATCGCAAAGGGACACTTACAAGTACATTCACGACCAGGCACTCCGTCTCGCGAACAAGGGGTACACGCCGCTCGAAGCTGCCGAGGTGATCGAACTACCGGACGAACTCGGGCGCAAGTGGTACAACCGCGGATATCACGGCACTCTGCACCACGACGTTCGCGCCGTGTACACCAAGGAACTGGGAATGTGGGACGGCGATCCGGTGTCGCTTCATCCTCATCCGCCGGTCGAATCGGCGAAGAGGTTCGTCGATCTCCTTGGCGCGCAGAAGATCCTGGACGAGGGTAAGCGGGCATTCGACGCCGCGGACTACCGATGGGCGGCAGAGATCCTGCACAAGTTGGTGTTCGCGCAACCGGAGAACGCCGAAGCGAGGAACCTGCAAGCCGACGTCTACGAGCAGATGGGCTATCAAGCCGAAGGGCCGCAGTGGCGTGGGATCTATCTCTCGGCCGCGTTGGAACTACGCGAGGGCGCCCAGCCTGCCCCGTACGTCACGGCAAGTCAGGACAGTGTCCTCGCGATGCCCATCGACATCCTCTTCGACTTCGTTGCAATACATCTCATCGGCGACAAGGCCACCGACGCGGAACTGCGGATCGATTTCGTGTTCACCGATCGCGGCGACGAGGCATGGACTGCGTGGGTCAAGCGCGGTGTCCTCAATGCACGTAAGGGTGCGTCACCGAACACACAACTGACGGTCTCGGGCCCGAAGGCGGCGCTCGTGGGAGCGCTTCTTCAACCGGGCGCGGCCGCCGAACTGGCCAAGGCCGGGCAGATTTCGCTCGACGGAGACGAATCAGCGCTCGAGACGCTGGGAGGGTTGCTCGATACCTTCGATCCCAGTTTCAATATCGTCACGCCGTAACGAAGGGATAGCTTTCGATGTGTACACGCTTGGTCTACTTGGGGCCCAACGACACTGTGATCACTGCTCGATCGATGGATTGGAAGGTCGACCTCGGAACAAACCTCTGGGCATTCCCGCGCGGCATGACCAGAGAGGGCTGTGCAGGTCCGAACTCGATACAGTGGACGTCGAAATACGGAAGTGTTGTCGCGACGGCCTACGACATGTGCACGACCGACGGGGTCAACGAGGCTGGGCTGTCTGCCAATCTTTTGTGGTTGGTCGAGTCCGAGTACCCGACGTATGACGGTTCGACCCCGGGATTGTCGATCGCGGCGTGGGCGCAATACGTCCTGGATCGCTTTGCGACAGTTCAGGAAGCGGTCGAAGTACTCGCGTCGGAACCGTTCACGGTAGTGACCGCTGCCGTTCCCGGCGAAGACCGCCTCGCAACGCTGCACATGTCGCTCTCGGACGCCGGGGGAGACAGCGCGATCATCGAGTACGTCGGTGGACGCCCGACGATTCATCACAGCCGTGAGTACCAGGTGATGACCAATTCGCCGATCTTCGATCAGCAACTCGCCGTCAACGAGTACTGGAAGCAGATCAACGGGACCGTCATGCTGCCCGGAACAAACCGTGCCGCTGACAGATTCGCTCGGGCGTCGTTCTATGTCGATGCGATACCGCAGACGGACGATCCGCGGGCGGCGTTGGCATCCACCTTCAGTGTTATTCGGAATGTGTCGGTGCCCCTCGGTATTTCGACTCCCGATGAGCCCAACATTTCATCGACCCGTTGGCGCACCGTCGTCGATCACAAACGCACGCTCTATTTCTTCGAGTCGGCGATGACGCCCAATACCTTCTGGGTGGACGTGGCGTCGATGGATCTCGCGGAAGGGACACCCGTCCGAAGGCTCGGACTCGGACCGAACGAGAGCACCGTCTATTCCGGTGACTCCACTGACCAGTTCGAACGGGCGGAGGCATTCACGTTCGCGGGAGCATAAGGCTTCGGGGCGTAGTAAAAATCCAATCGTGAAACTTCTTGACATTTCTACTCCGTTCAGATGAAACTTTGTTGCATATTCGGGTTTCGTCAACGGAGGACGGCATGGGCATCACAGTGCAGACACGGAACGATGGTGCGCAGCTCAAACGGCGCAGGGCGCTCGTCGCCGGCTCCGTCGGAAATTTCATCGAGTGGTACGAGTTCGGTGTGTACGGGTTCTTCGCGACAATCATCGCGTCGAACTTCTTCAGCGCCGACGGTTCCGGCGACCTCGAAAGCCTGATCAAGACGTATGCGTCGTTTGCGTTGGCGTTTTTCTTCCGCCCAGTGGGGGCCGCGCTGTTCGGTCGACTCGGTGACCGCATCGGCCGACGTCCCACCCTGGTGATCGTTCTTCTGCTGATGTCGGGTGCGACGACCCTGATCGGTGTGCTGCCCACCTACGAGAGCGTCGGAATTCTGGCACCGCTGCTCTTGACGGTCCTTCGAATTCTGCAGGGATTGTCGGCCGGCGGTGAGTTCGGCGGTGCAGTGTCGGTGATGACCGAGTTCGCTCCGCCCGGACGACGCGGGCTCTACGGCTCGTGGCAGTCGTTCACCGTCGCACTCGGACTGCTCGCCGGTGCCGGAATCGCAGCACTCCTCGCCACTGTCCTCGACCCGTCACAGCTCGGTGACTGGGGCTGGCGTATCCCGTTCCTCCTTGCACTGCCGATGGGGCTGGTTGCCCTGTGGCTCAGGCTCCGGCTCGAAGAAACGCCGTCGTTCGAGCGTGCTCGATCAGTCCAGTCCGAACCGACAGCTGATGCGCCGGCGCCGGTAGTGCAGCCGACTGTCGGAGAGACGGCCAGGGCGATTCTGCTCGGAATCGGGCGGTTGATGGGGTGGTCTGCTGCCGGTTACACGTTCCTCGTCGTGATGCCGACTTATCTTCAGAGTTCGCTCAACGCGACTTTCCATCAGGCACTTGTTGCTTCCGTGCTTGCCAATGCGGGCTTCGCGGTGACCATTCCGATCGCGGGTGGACTCAGCGATCGCATCGGACGACGCGCGGTCATGCTCACCGGCACCGTGATAATTCTGGTCTTGGCTCTGCCGCTGCTCAACGTCCTGCAGAACGAGCAGACGTCTTTGACAGCCAAGGGATTTGCAGTGTTTGCCGCCGGCGCCGCAGTGGGACTTGTTGCCGGACCCGGACCCGCCATGCTCTCCGAGATGTTCCCCACCTCGGTTCGGTACACCGGATTGGGACTCGCATACTCCCTGTCCAACGCGGTCTTTTCGGGCTGCGCCGGTTTGATCATCACGTGGCTGATCAAGGAAACTTCCAATCTCGATATTCCGGCCTACTTCGTGATGGCAACGTGCGCCGTCAGCGCGATCGCCTTGAGTACCTTGCGAGGAAATGCCCACAAGCGGGCACTCGTCGACTGACCGCAGCTTTTCCGAATGCCGAAACGATCCGAGTAAGGGATATTTCATGAGAGTCATCGGCCTGATGTCCGGTACTTCGTACGACGCTATCGATGCTGCCGCAGCAGACATCCGGATCGACGGGGACACTCTTGTGCTCACCCCACTGGGCATGGTCAGCGAACCGTATTCCGGTGAGTTGCGGGCTGCGGTGGCGGCTGCGGTACCGCCGGCGTCCACCACTGTCGGTCAGATCTGCCAACTTGACACCGAGATCGGACAGGCATTTGCGGCCGTCGCTGCGCGGGCGAACGAGGAACTGTGCGGTGGCAGTGCGGAATTGATCTCCTCACATGGTCAGACGATGTTCCACTGGGTCGAAGGAGCGCAAGTAAAAGGCACTCTCCAGCTCGGGCAGCCGGCCTGGATAGCCGAGAAGACCGGATGCACGGTCGTGTCGGACCTGCGCTCTCGCGACGTGGCGACGGGTGGTCAGGGCGCACCACTGGTCAGTGCGTTCGACGTATTGTGGCTCAACGGAAGAACTTCGGGTTCCGTCGCGCTCAATCTCGGTGGCATCGCGAACGTCACTGCTCCGGGAGGCGCTCCGACATCGACGGCAGATGGTGCCGCAGTACCGATTGCCTTCGACACCGGCCCCGCAAATGCGTTGATCGACGCTGCGGTAAGCGAATTCACCGCGGGGGAGCAGTGGTTCGATCTCGGAGGTGCTCTGGGCGCAGCCGGCACACCGAACGTCGATCTGCTCGCACAACTACTGAGCGAACCGTATTACGCGCAGCCCGCTCCCAAGAGCACAGGCAAGGAATTGTTCCATCGGGACTACCTACTCGCCGCACTGCGGGGCTACGAATCCTTGTCCCTGGCCGACATCGTCGCGACACTGACTGCACTGACCGCCCGGACCGTCGCCGATTCCGTCAAAGCGCTGGCGGCTACCGAAGTGGTGGTGTCAGGCGGTGGCACCAAGAACCCGACGTTGATGGCGATGCTCCGTGACGAACTGGGCGACATCGCGCTTGTCTCTTCGGACGAGCTCGGCGTCACTTCCGACATCAAGGAAGCATTGGCTTTCGCAGTTCTCGGCTTTCTCACCGCGCACGGATTGCCCGGCAGCATTGCTTCGTGCACCGGTGCGCGTCACGCCAGTGTGCTCGGATCTCTGACGCCAGGAAGCCGTGGGCTGCCTAGAATCACATCGGTGCCGTCAGCTCCGAAAACGATGCGAATCGAGGCGTTATGACTTTGGACCGGAGTGCTCCGGCGTCCGTCGACCTGCTTGCTCGTATTCGTGCATCACTGAGTAGCCTCTCGCCTGCCGAGCTGCGGATCGCCGAAATCATCGAAGCCGACCCCAGTCTGGCCTCCACCCTGACGGTCAACGACCTCGCCGAACGAGCGTCGACAAGCACGGCGACAGTGGTCCGCACAGCCAAAAGACTCGGTTTCGAGGGTTATCCACAGCTTCGTCTCGCGCTGGCGGCGATCAGCGGGTCCGGTGCAGAGAACACGATCCCGCTCGGTGTGGACATCGTTGCTGCCGACTCGGCCGGTGAGGTGATGGCCAAGCTCGCCGAGTTCGAATCCGAACAGCTCAAGGGCACGGCGCAATTGACAGATCCTGCTGCGCTCGAAGAAGTTGTGTCCCGGATTCGATCCGCCCGCCGCGTCGAGGTCTACGGCATCGGCGCCTCTGGCATCGTCGCGCAAGACCTCACGTTGAAGCTCTCTCGCATCGACGTCAACTGCCGGGTTCATCTCGACCGAGACGCGGCCATGGTCAGCGCCAGCTTGCTCGGACCGGACGACATCGCAGTGGGGATCTCACATTCAGGTGAGACTTCGGATGTCGTGGAACCACTTGCCCTTGCCCGTCGAACCGGGGCGTCGACGGCTGCGATCACCGGAGGGGCACGATCGACGCTCGCCGTGCAGTCACATCACGTTCTGCTCACTGCCGGTAGAGAATTCGGTTTCCGATCGGCTGCGATGGCAAGCCGCACCGGTCAGCTGTTGGTAGTCGACACAATTTTTGCGATGGTGGCGCACTCGCTGCCCAGCGCACTCTCTGCTCTGCAACGAAGCCATGATGCCATTGCTTCGAAGCGGCACTGACGAGGAGTCGTCGCTGTGAGTACTGACGAGGAGTCGTCGCTGTGAGTACTGACGAGGAGTCGTCGTAATGAATATCGATCGAGGAGGACTCGCCACAATGCAATTGGAAATGCTCTCCACCGAGAGACCCAACCCTCTGACCCGCGATCTCGATGTCATGTCGGTGTCGGGTCTGCTGACGGTGATGAATCAACAGGACGCAATCGTGGCCGACGCGGTGGCAGCGGTACTACCCGCCATCGAATCCGCAGTCGACTTGATCGTCGCGGCCCGAGCACAAGGTGGTCGACTGATCTACCTGGGAGCGGGGACAAGTGGGCGTCTGGGAGTTCTCGACGCAGTGGAATGCCCTCCGACGTTCGGGACCGATCCGGGCGAGGTGATCGGCATCATCGCCGGTGGCCCAGGAGCGTTTCTGAACGCCGTCGAGGGGGCAGAGGACGATCCGCGAGCGGCTGGGGTCGATCTCGACGCAATCTCGTTGAACGCCAACGACGTCGTGGTGGGTCTGGCTGCCAGCGGGCGTACCCCCTACGTCATCGGGGGACTCGATCACGCCCGCGAACTCGGCGCTGCAACAGTGGCAGTCTCGTGCAACCGGAACGCGGCAATGAGTTCTCACGCCGGCATGGCCATCGAAGTGGAGACCGGCCCCGAAATCCTCACCGGATCGACGAGGCTCAAGGCCGGAACTGCGCAGAAGATGGTGTGCAACATGCTCTCCACGGCCAGTATGGTTCGCTCCGGGAAGGCATTCCACAATCTGATGGTCGATCTTCGGCCGACCAATGCCAAGCTTGTCGATCGTGCGAACCGGATCGTCGCGGCAGCCACCGGAGTCGATACCGAGATCGCTGCGGAGACCATCGACAATGCCGATGGTCATGTGAAGGCAGCGGTCGTCATGTTGTTGGCCGAATGCGACTTCGCCGAAGCAACCGAATTGTTGGACCGCGCTTCGGGTTCGGTACGTGAGGCCATCGTCGGAGCCGGCAAGAGCAGTGAGGAAGTCTGAATGGAAATCGTCATAGTTCCCAGTCCGGAGGACGGCGGGCGAATCGCTGCAGATATCGTTTGTGGCGCAATCGAAAACGGAGCGCGGACGCTCGGCCTCGCGACCGGATCATCACCGCTGCACACGTATCGAGAGCTGATCAAGAGGCATCGAGAATCGGGAGTGTCGTTCGCGGCGATGAGCGCGTATCTTCTCGACGAGTATGTAGGTCTCACGTCCGATAAGCCGCAGTCCTACGCGCACACCATCCGCACGGAACTTGTGGATCACCTCGACATCGACAATGCGCGAGTGTTCAGCCCCGACGGCGGGGCCGCGGATCCCAGTGACGCTGCCCGGCGTTACGACGCTGCCATCGCCGAAAACGGTCCCATCGACGTGCAGATCCTCGGCATCGGCCTGAACGGACACATCGGTTTCAACGAGCCCTCCTCCTCGCTTGCATCGCGCACCCGAGTGAAGACCTTGACCGAGAGGACCCGCGCCGACAATGCACGGTTCTTCGCAGACCCAGCCGACGTACCGCATCATGTGATCACGCAAGGACTCGGAACCATCAGTGATGCACGGCATCTCGTCCTGATCGCGGACGGCGCCCGCAAAGCGCCCGCCGTCCGGGCCGCGGTCGAAGGTCCGGTCTCGGCATTCTGCCCGGCGTCGGTGCTGCAGCTGCATCCACACGTGACCGTCATAGTCGACGAGGCAGCTGCCGGCGAACTCCAACTAGCGGACTTCTACCGCTACACAACCGAGCACAAGCCTGCAGAGCAGGGTTACTGAAAAGCGGGCTGCTGAAAGCGGACTTGATCTCCAGCGCAGTTGAGGTCCTAGCCTCGGGGGATGATCAACGCCAGAGGTCCAGCGGTATCCCCGCCTGCGGCGCCCCGATTCTTCTCACCACCGCTCAGTGTCGCGATCGTCGGAGCGGGGCCGGCGGGAATCCACGCCGCCGGCGCTCTCGCCGAACTTGCGCCCGGCACCAAGACAGACGTGTTCGAGCGTCTACCGACGCCGTACGGACTGGTGCGCTACGGTCTCGCACCAGGGCACCCCGAGTCCGAAAAGTTCGCCCATTCTCTGCACACCACGCTGGTCGCCAGTGAGTTCCGGCTGTTCTGCAACGTGGAGATCGGAAAGGACCTTTCCGTCGATGACCTACGTTCGTCCTACGATGCCGTGATCATTGCAACCGGTGCGCCGCGGGATGCACCTCTCGACATTCCCGGCGTCGAGCTTCCAGGTTCTTTCGGTGGCGCCGAGTTTGTCGGTTGGTACAACGATCACCCGGACAGCTCGCCGCAGTGGCCGCTGAACGCGGAATCGGTCGCAGTGATCGGAGGCGGCAACGTCGCACTCGACGTCACCCGTATGCTCCTCGCCGAGGCGCAATCGCTGCAGGCCACGGACGTCTCCGACCAAGTTCGGGAAGGGATCGCCGGCAGTCGAGTTCGCGAAGTACACATCTTTGTCCGGCGCGGACCAGCCGACGCTCGCTTTTCCCCGAACGAGTTGCGCGCTCTCGGTGAACTACCGGGCGTAGATGTTGTCGTCGATTCTGTCGATGTCGTACCGGACCGGCATGTCGAGCGGATGACCAAACAGTTGGTGCACACCCGACTGGCAGTCGAGACACTACGTAGTTTCGCCGACACTGCGCCTGCCGACCGAACTGCCCAGCGTCGAGTTCACCTGCACTTTTACCGACAGCCCGTGGAGATTCTCGGTAACGGGAAAGTCGAGGCACTCCGCGTCGAGTGGACTGACCCCGACGGCTACGGTCACGTCACCGCTTCGGGTGTCTGTACCGACTATCCGGTTCAAGCTGTGTACCGGGCAATCGGATTTATCGGGACGCCGCTTGCCGGGGTGCCTTTCGATCACGGACGCGGCATAGTTTCGCACCGGAGCGGCGCGGTGGTCGACGAGAGCGGTCTACCGATCGCGGGCTTGTTCGTGACGGGCTGGATGAAGCGAGGTGCCGCCGGGCTGATCGGTGCGGCGCGGCCAGACGCTCGCCAGACAGTCGAAACGATGCTGCACCAACTTGATTCGGCATACGAGCGTCGAGCCGGTCACGGCCGGATCGCGGAGGTCCTCGGGGCCGGCAGAGTGGTGCCCGTCGATTGGGACGGATGGCTTCGCATCGATGCCGCCGAACGTGCCCTCGGTGTGAAGCATGGGCGTGATCGGATCAAAATCAAAGAGCGCGACGAACTCGTTCGCATCGGCACGGAGTCGGCAGTTCACGCCGAATAGATTCGCTGGGGTCTGGAGTACCACCGGGGTTACGCTGAAGTGAGTCACTCCGATTCATTGTGATCGAGGTGCGGAACAGAAGTGTCATGAATGAACTTGGTGCGCAGGCCAGTGACGCGACAATCGCGAGCGGGCCCCTGACCGAACGGGGCACCGTCACCGAGTTGCGCCCCTCAACGCTGCCGGTGGTGCGTGACGGCCAGAACGGTGCAGACGGCCTCGGCCGCCTTGTGGCGGATTGGGAGGAGGGACGAACCCCGTCCGACCTGAGCGATTATCTGCCTGATCCAGCCAAGATTCGTCGGGCGGCGCTGATCGAACTGGTCGGAATCGACATGGAGTACCGCTGGCTGAAAAATGATTGCCCGAAACGGCTGACGGATTACTGTGCCGAGTATCCCGAATTACTCGAAGAACCATTACCGGCCGAGCTCCTGTACGAGGAGTTCCGGCTGCGGAAGCAGGGTGGGGAGGACGTCGCAGCAGCCGAGTACCTCAGCGAGTTTCCCTTGCAGGCAGAGAGTTTCGAGCAGATGTTCGACCGTGATTCGATGGCCGGTCGCGAAGACGTGATGATGTTGGGACTGTCGGGTTTCGACGAGTTCGAAATCGGGCAGCACCTGGACGATTTCGAACTGGTGTTGGAACTCGGGCACGGCGCATTCGCCCGAGTGTTCCTCGCTCGGCAACTCTCGATGCAGCGGTGGGTTGCGTTGAAAATCTCGCGCAACGTCGGAGTCGAGCCGCAGACTCTCGCCCAGCTCGACCATCCCAACATCGTCCGGGTCTTCGATCAACGGCTGCTCGAGGAACGCGCACTGCGAGTCCTGTTCATGGAATACGTGCCGGGTGGGACCCTGCTCGACGTGGTCAAACTTGTCCGCGTGACACCGCAGGCGCAGCGGTCCGGACAACTACTTCTCGACGCCATCGACAAGACCCTGGCGAAGAAGGGAGAGATGAAGCCCAGCGAGACGAGCCTGAGGAGCGAGATCGCTGCGATGTCGTGGCCGGAGACCGTGGCCTGGATGGGGATGCGACTGGCCGATGCCCTCGAGTATGCGCGTGAGCACGGCGTATTACATCGGGACATCAAGCCGGCGAATGTCCTGCTCAGCGTCGAAGGCATCCCCAAGCTCGCCGACTTCAACGTCAGCTCGAGTGAGGAGGTCTCGACCGAGGACGCTGCATGTTTTGTCGGAGGCTCGCTTGCCTACATGTCTCCGGAGCAATTGGAGGCCTGTGCGGTGGGGGCGCCTGGCACACTCGACACCCGTAGCGACATCTATGCACTGGGCGTGATGTTGTGGGAACTCCTCACCGGGAGTAGGCCTTTCACGGACGACGGTACGGGGGAGAGCCCACCGTCGCCCAAGAAGGCGCTCGAGGCCCGCCGGCGCGGGGTGGATCCCGCAGCCGAGGCACGGCTGCCGGACGACTGTCCGCCGGCGCTGCGCCGAGTTCTGGTCAAGTCTCTTTGGCCGGAGAGAGACGGAAGGTGGTCTGGCGGCCGAAAGTTGGCTCGTCAGTTCGCACTGTGTCTGGACCGGTCTGCTCGCAATCTGGTGGACCCACCGGAAGGGAGTCCGCGTTCGTCGTTGTGGAAGTGGGCGCTGCCGATAGTGCTTGCCGCGATCGGAATTCCGAATCTTCTTGCGGCGGGCTACAACTACTATTACAACAAGATGCTGATCATCTCGGGTCTTTCGCCGCAGGCTCAGCAGCATCTCGAGCAGGTTCATCTGGTCATCGGGGTGGCTGCGTTCTCTCTCGGTGCCGCAGCGATCCTGTATTGGTGTCGGCTTGCACTCACCGTGCCTCACGGACTGCGCAACGGTCAGACGTACAGCGCGGAGGTCTTGAACAAAGCGCGTACCGCGACGCTGAATGTCGGACATCGCGCGGTGGTGATCGCTTTCGGTCTGTGGGTTCTGGCCGGTATCGCATATCCGGTCGCATTGCAGATTGCCGCCGGCGGAATTCCGCAGCGAGCCTACGTGCACCTGATGTCGTCGCTGGCGGTGTGCGGCGCCGTCGCAGTCGCGTATCCGTTCTTCATCCTGACGTATTACTCGGTTCGATGTCTGTATCCGATCTTGTTGTCGCACGGCGAGTTACGAAGCGACGACGGACGCGATATTCGCTCACTGGGTCGGAGCAGCACGCGTTACCTCGCAGTTGCGGCGTCGGTTCCCCTGGTGGGAATCGCGGGGCTCAGTTTTGTCGGTTCGGGTGCCGGTGAGGAACTCAACGCAACAGTCCGTGCGCTGTGTTTGGGCGGGATCGCCGGATTCATCGTTGTGTATCAACTGTTTCGACGGATCGAAAGTGACCTCCGAGCACTGCTGCGCGTCGTGTCTCTCGAGGTGTCGGCGTCTCCGTAAGTGCCGAACAACCGTATTCGAGTCGGCCTATGTGGAAGTGCTCTTGCGTGGTCGGCTGCGACGAACTGCTTTGGTGCGAGGCGGAGACTTCTCTTCCGATTCTTCCTGAGGGTCGTCGCGCCAGTGAATCTCGATTTCTATCTCGACTTCGTTGCCGTCGACTTCGATCTCGAGTTCCCACCGAACCTGTTCCGGAACACTGATTTCGATCGAGTCCCCACCCGACCCCAGCTCCACTTCCGATCCACTGGCGAGGGCTTGGCCGAGGGCGATGAGTCGGTCGGCGACTTCCTGCCGTGAGAGTTCTGACTTCCTCTTGATCTCCAGTTTGGGCACGAGCACTCCTGACCTCGGCGGATTCTCCCTTTCACGGTAGTTGGACGAAGGGGAGATTGTCGGAGTTTGTGGAACCACACAGCAGGACGCGTCGACGCACAACAAACCTGAAGGCGGTGTGGGGACGCCAGAAACAGCGAGGAATCCGGCTCACTTCCCGCACGGACGAATCGGTCGGGAGGGCCCTGTCAGCGATGATTTTCGCGAAAGTCTGGGTTCAGTCCAGAAGATTGCGCAATAGTGGAAAGGTGCCTTCGACGCCGGATTATGCAGCCCAACTGCGTAACGCTGAGCTTCGCGTGACTCGTCCCAGAGTCACGGTGCTCGAGGTTGTGCATGCACGCCCACACGCAGCCACCGAGACTGTCTTCGATGCTGTGCGGGCTGTTCTGCCGGGGGTGTCGCGGCAGGCGGTCTACGACGTGTTGCACGCTCTCACCGACGCCGGGCTGATCAGGCGGATCCAACCGTCCGGATCGGTGGCGCTGTACGAGTCACGCGTCGGCGACAACCATCATCACGTCGTCTGCCGGTCCTGTGGGGTCGTTGCAGATGTCGACTGCGCAGTCGGAGAGGCACCGTGTTTGACGCCGTCGGCGCACAACGGTTTCGTTCTCGACGAAGCCGAGGTCATTTACTGGGGCTTGTGTCCCGACTGCTCGACAACTCAGAGTTTGCGATCACAAACGTGATCGAAGTCCGTTCTACTCGCTCATGGAGGGATTACCGTGTCCGATAGTTGCCCGGTTGCTCACGACGGAAACACCGAGAGCACCAGCGAAAGTGAAAACCCCGCAATCCCGTCTCCGACGCCTACCGGGAATCGTCCGAGAACAAACAGCGACTGGTGGCCGAATCAGCCGGATCTCTCTGTCTTGCATTCACATTCGTCGAAGTCGAATCCGATGGGTGCCGACTTCGATTACGCCCAGGAATTCGCCAAGCTCGATGTCGAGGCGCTAAAGCGCGACGTCATCGCGTTGATGACGGCGTCGCAGGATTGGTGGCCGGCCGACTACGGGCACTACGGCGGACTCTTCGTGCGTATGAGCTGGCATGCTGCCGGCACCTATCGCATTGCAGACGGCCGCGGCGGTGGCGGCCAAGGTGCTCAGCGTTTCGCCCCGCTCAACAGTTGGCCGGACAACGCCAGCCTCGACAAGGCCCGGCGCCTGCTTTGGCCCGTGAAGCAGAAGTACGGAAAGCAGGTTTCCTGGGCCGACCTGCTGGTGTTCGCGGGCAACTGTGCCCTGGAGTCGATGGGGTTCAAGACCTTCGGCTTCGGATTCGGCCGAGAAGACATCTGGGAGCCCGAGGAGATCTACTGGGGTCCCGAGGACACCTGGCTCGGCGACGAGCGTTACAGCGGAGACCGTGAGCTGTCCGGACCGCTCGGAGCCGTGCAGATGGGCCTGATCTACGTCAATCCCGAAGGACCCAACGGGCAACCGGATCCGGTAGCGGCCGCCCGCGACATCCGAGAAACGTTCGCCCGCATGGCGATGAACGACGTGGAGACAGCTGCGCTGATCGCCGGCGGTCACACCTTCGGCAAGACGCACGGAGCCGGACCGGCCGACCTCGTCGGACCGGAACCGGAAGGTGCTCCCATCGAGCAGCAGGGACTGGGCTGGAAGAGTGCCTTCGGCACGGGTGTGGGTAAGGACGCGATCACCAGTGGTCTCGAAGTCGTGTGGACTCCCACTCCGACGAAGTGGGACAACACCTTCTTGGAGATTCTGTACGGCTACGACTGGGAGCTGACCAAGAGTCCGGCGGGTGCGTGGCAGTGGATTCCGAAGGACGGCGCGGGGGCGGGCACCATCCCGGATCCGTTCGATTCGTCGGCCGGACGCACCCCGACGATGCTGACGACCGACCTGTCCCTACGCCTGGATCCGACGTACGAGAAGATCACCCGGCGCTGGCTCGATCATCCGGAAGAATTCGCCGAAGAGTTCGCCAAGGCTTGGTACAAGCTCCTTCACCGTGACATGGGACCGGTCACGCGCTACCTGGGACCTTGGGTTCCCGAGCCGCAGCTGTGGCAGGACCCGGTTCCCTCGGCCGATGATCAACTGATCGGGGACGCAGACATCGCGATCCTCAAGAGTCGACTTCTCGACTCCGGGCTGTCCATTTCGCAGTTGGTATCGACGGCGTGGGCGTCTGCCGCGAGCTTCCGCAGCACGGACATGCGCGGCGGCGCCAACGGTGCGCGAATCCGACTGGAGCCGCAGAAGAATTGGGAAGTCAACGAGCCTGCAGCTCTCTCCGCGGTGCTTCAGACTCTCGAGCGTGTTCAGCAGGACTTCAACCAGGCTGGTGGAGCAAAGGTTTCTCTCGCCGACCTGATCGTTCTGGGTGGTACAGCGGCCGTCGAACAGGCTGCAAAGAACGCCGGACAGGACATCACGGTCTCGTTCACGCCGGGCCGAACGGATGCAACGCAGGAGCAGACAGACGTCGACTCGTTCGAGGTACTCGAACCCCGGGCCGACGGATTCCGGAACTACCTCAAGGGAGGCGAGAAGATTCCGGCAGAGATTCTGTTGGTCGACCGCGCGTACATGCTGTCGCTGACCCCGCCCGAGGTGACAGTGCTGGTCGGCGGACTTCGCGCGCTGAACGCGAACTTCGGCAATACCCGTCACGGCGTGTTCACCGATCGTCCCGAGACGTTGACCAACGATTTCTTCGTCAACCTTCTCGACATGGGTACCGAGTGGAAGCCGTCGAAGACGGACGAAAACGTCTACGACGGTGTTGATCGCGTGACGGGCGATCCGAAGTACACGGCAACTGCGGTCGATCTCGTTTTCGGATCGAATTCGCAACTGCGTGCACTCGCCGAGGTGTACGCCAGTGCAGACGCCAAGCAGAAGTTCGCCGAGGACTTCGCCGCAGCCTGGACCAAGGTGATGGACCTCGACCGGTTCGACGTGAACTGATCCAGCAGATCGTCGACGACGCCCCGCGAGCTTGTTCTCGCGGGGCGCCGTCATTTCACGCGCACGATAGCGTGGTCGTGTGGCCGATCAATTTGCGCTGGTACCAGCGGTGTACGTGATGTTCTGTTGAAGCAACCCGGTACAACGGCGCGAGGTGCTGCTGCAATTGCGCGAGGGCACGGGATTCATGGACGGATACTGGGCTCACGCTGCTGCGGGCCACGTCGAACTGGGGGAGTCGGCGATCGACGCTGCCGTTCGGGAGGCTGCGGAAGAACTTGGTGTCGAGTTGCTTTCCTCGGAACTGAAGCCGCTGACCGTGTTGCATCGCCGCCACGCGGACGGGAGCGAACCGGTGGATCATCGAGTGGACTTCTTCTACGAGTGCCGCACGTGGTCGGGTGAACCACGCCGGATGGAGCCGTTGAAATCTGCAGATCTGCGGTGGTGGCCGGTTGACGAACTCCCGGAGAAGTTGGTCGACCACGAGCGTTTCGTAATCGAAGCCCATCACTCCGGTCAGCTCGCACCCATCCACAGTTACGGCTTCTGACCGGGTGACGATCTGATTCAGGCTTCGCTGGCAACGATGACCGGGCAGTGTGCTTTTCGAATCATCGCACTGCTCGTGGTGCCGAGAGCGGTGTCGTCGAACGAGCCTCGCCCACGCCGACCCACGACGAGAAGCCGTGCCTCGGTGGAGAGTTGTTCAAGAATGGCAACCGAGGGGCCGTCGAACTCGATCTGACGGATCGCGACGCCAGGGTAGAGCGTGGCCCAACCCGACAGTTGCCACGTCAGCGGCGTCGAGTGCTGGGGCGCGTGCCCGGATGCGAAGTCTCGACGCAGCTCGGCCTCTGGCGGCGCTGCGTGCACGACGACCAGTTCGGTGTTCGCTGCCTCTGCTTCCTTGAATGCGATGGCCAGAGCGCTTTCGCTGTAGGCGCTTCCGTCCAAACCGACGACAACCGGCAAGGCTGCCGCAGCGCTGCTTTCACGCGGTGTTCCGACTCTTGCGAACGAACATGTCGGTCCAGGTGCGGCGGGATCGTCCTGTGGTGCGACGATCAAGGCGGCCTCAGCTGTCAGCGCGGTGAGAATTGCGGTGTTCTCCCCGGAGATCAGATCGGTCCGGATCCGAAGATCTGGCGACACCGACTCGGCGATCTGAATGGCCTCCATGAACAGGCCGGTCGGCGATGCCGAGGTGTTCAGATCGGCGCTCGGAGCTACGAAAACGATTCGCATCCAGAGACCGTGGCGATGTGCGAACTCAGCCGCCCACGTGATCTCGCCGGGGCGCAGCGGGGATCCGTCGATGCACACGACCACCGCTCCGTCCGCGGACCACTCCGAGGTGATGAGATCAGTCGATAGTTCGGGCTTCATCGTGAACTCCTCGAGCTGTGTCTGTTGAATGCGAACTAGCTTGCAGGACAGTGCCGAACAGCAATCCTGCGACGACTATCGAGCACGCGGCAGTCGTCAGGGGCAACCACACGAGCGTCGTGACAGCGAACATGAGCACGAGCAACGGGGTGAGGAGATGGCCGGGTTTCGCTCGGCATTCGTGGTGCTGCTTTTCTGCCCAGGCTCGGTACTTCGTGCCGTCATTCATGTTGTTTCACCTCAGTTCTCACGTCGGAAACCGACTTGTGACCAAGCAGTCCGACATGCGCCTCGTCGCGCATTCTTTCGACCATGTGGGGGTAGTGCAGTTCGAATGCCGGCCGCTCACTGCGGATTCGGGGAAGTTCGGTGAAGTTGTGTCGCGGTGGTGGGCAGGACGTCGCCCATTCGAGCGAGTTTCCGAAGCCCCAAGGATCGTCGACGGTCACAATTCGGCCGTACCGGTAGCTCTTGAAAACGTTCCAGATGAACGGAATCGTCGAGGCTCCGAGCACAAACGCGCCGATGGTCGAGATCGTGTTGAGAAGAGTGAAATTGTCCGACGGCAGGTAGTCCGCGTACCGCCGAGGCATGCCCTGGGCGCCGAGCCAATGCTGGACGAGAAATGTTGCGTGAAAGCCGATCAGGGTCAACCAGAAATGGATCTTGGCGAGCTTCTCGTCCAACATCCGGCCGGTCATTTTCGGGAACCAGAAGTAGATTCCGGCGTATGTCGCGAACGCGATTGTCCCGAAGAGGACGTAATGGAAATGCGCGACAACAAAGTACGAGTCGGTGACATGAAAGTCCAAGGGCGGGCTGGCAAGGATGACGCCGGAGAGTCCGCCGAACAGGAATGTGACCAGGAAGCCGACGGAGAACAGCATGGGCGATTCGAAAGTCAACTGCCCCTTCCACATGGTGCCGATCCAGTTGAAGAACTTGACTCCGGTGGGAACTGCGATCAGGAAGGTCATGAACGAGAAGTAGGGGAGGAGAACGGCGCCGGTTGCGTACATGTGGTGCGCCCACACAGCGATCGACAGTGCAGCAATTCCCAATGTTGCGTAGACCAATCCGGTGTATCCGAAGATCGGCTTGCGGCTGAAGACGGGGAAGATCTCCGAGACTATGCCGAAGAACGGCAGCGCCAGAATGTAGACCTCGGGATGGCCGAAGAACCAGAACAGGTGCTGCCACAACATGACTCCACCGGTGGCGGGGTCGAACAGGTGCGCTCCCAGGTGCCGGTCCACCCACAGTCCGATCAAGGCAGCAGCGAGCAGCGGAAAAACGAGGAGGATCAGCATGCTGGCGACCAGCGCATTCCACGTGAAGATCGGCATGCGGAACATCGTCATACCCGGGGCGCGCAGGCAGACGATCGTCGAAACGATGTTGACTGCGCCGAGGATGGTGCCGACCCCGCCGAGAGCGAGACCGATGATCCACAGGTCGGCGCCCATGCCGGGGGAGTGGAGTTCGCTGGTGAGCGGTACGTAGGCGGTCCAGCCGAAATCTGCCGCACCACCAGGTGTTACGAATCCGGCGGACGCGATCAGGCCGCCGAAGAGATAGAGCCAGTAGCTGAAGGCGTTGAGTCGCGGGAAACACACGTCCGGCGACCCGATCTGCAGTGGCATGAGGTAGTTGGCGAATCCGAAGAACACCGGGGTCGCGTACAGCAGGAGCATGATCGTGCCGTGCATGGTGAACAACTGGTTGTACTGCTCGTTGGACAGGAATTGCATTCCCGGAACGGTCAATTCCATGCGCATGAGTAGTGCCATCAGTCCGCCGATCAAGAAGAAGGCAAACGATGTCACGATGTACATCAGACCGATCATCTTGTGATCGGTGGTCCTGAGGATCTCGACCAGTTTCGAACCCTTCGGAGCGGTTCGGGGAATTGCATCGGCGGGGGAATCGACCTCACCGACCGGCCGGGGCGCGAGATCAACCACGACGGCCGCCTACGCACATCGACGTGACGAAAGACCGAGAATGCCTGGGACTGTGGAACATAACGCAATGATCGTGGCGACCGGGAACTCGGACGAGGGGAAAAGGTCCCTAGGATCGGAACAGTGGCATGGCGTAGATCACGTGGTCCGGTACGGTCGAGAGAGTTGTCTTCACGAGCGGAAAGAAAGCGAGATGGTCATGGCATGTCGTATCAGTGAACTGGTGCTCGGTTGCCGGGAACCCGAGGTGCTGGGCCGGTTCTGGTGCGAGGTCCTGGACTTCGTCGTGCTCGATCGAATGGACGACGGTTCGTTGGAGATCGGCCCACGCGAAGGGTTCGGCGGTCCGCAGCCGACGATCATCCTCAGTCGCAGAGACGAACCGGAGAAGGGTAAGCCCCGCCTGCATATCGACGTCAACGCCACCGATCGCGATCAGGAGGCCGAACTGGAACGCCTGTTGAGTCTTGGTGCGCGGCCGGCCGACATCGGCCAGACAGGGCACGAACAATGGCATGTCCTGGCCGATCCGGAAGGTAACGAGTTCTGCCTGCTCAAGGCCCAACTGGATCCGCTCTGACGCTCAAAGATGCTGGATCGGCAACGGACTTCGCCTGGGGCTCAGCGGAACACGCCACACCAGTTCGGTGACACCGTTCTCACTGGTGATGTTGCTCGAGCCTCCGCACTGACGAGCGCGGGTCGCCAGGTTGTCGAGACCGTGGATTCTGGTTGCCTGGTCGATTCCCACACCGTCGTCGACGATGCTGATGACAAGCTCCTCGGTGGCCCGGATGGTGACGTCGATGGCATCGGCATGTGCATGCCGCAGAGCGTTGCTCAAGCCCTCGCGCACAACGGCTTCGGCGTGCGGGGCAAGTCGAGACGGGACGGAACTGTCGATGGTTCCCTCGAAAGTGACGCTGGGAGTGATCGACGAGTGGCCGGACAGACCGTTGACGGCATCGAGTAGTCGCCGCCGCAGGCTTGTGGGAGTAGACATCTCGCTCGTATGGAGGTCGAAGACTGCGGTGCGGATTTCACGGACTGTTCGATCGAGTTGATCGACAGAGGTGTCCAATACGGTTCGAACGGTGTCCTCGTCGCCTGGACGTTGCAGCACCCCCTGCAAACTCAACCCGGTGGCGAACAGCTGTTGGATGACGTGGTCATGGAGATCCCGCGCGATTCGGTCGCGATCTTCGAGGACGTCGACCAGTCTTTCTTTCCGTTGCTGTTCTGCGAATTCGACAGTGACAGAAGCGATGTCTGCCATCGCCGTCAGTTGCTCGATCTCGTCCACTCCCCACGGGCGGTTGCTGCGGCGTGACGCGAAGAGAACACCGCCGCCGAACGAGGTCCCGGAGAGGGGGAGTGCGACCACTGATTCGTCGCCGGAAACGTTCAGTGCCGGAACGGAACTGCCATGTGGTGCAGAGATCGGCCGCCGGCTCCGCGCAGCGTCGTCGATCACGGTCCCGGACAGATCGACGGCTGATCCGGTCGCGGGGACAGGCTGGGAATCAGCAGCATCGGCGACGTGGACTACCGGCTCTCTGCCGAGGTCGTAGCGAACGACGCACACAAGATTTCCATCCGTGAGGTGCCGCGTCGTCCGAACCAGTTCCGCCAGCGTCTCGTCGCGGGATCCGCCGCTGAGCAGACGTGCATTGACGGCTGCGACGGCCTTGAGCCAGGCTTCTCGCGTCCGGGATTCCTCGAACAGACGCGCATTGTCGATGGCGATGCTCGCAGCATTTGCCAGAATCTGGAGTACAGCCTCGTCGCGGTCGTCGAATGCAGTCCGTTCCGAGCTGTCCGCGAGGTAGATGCTGCCGAACACCTCGCCCCTGACGAAGATCGGAACACCGAGAAACGTGTCCATCGGCGGGTGATTGGTCGGAAACCCTGTCGAGCACGGATGCGAGGAGATTCGGTCGGTTCGAACCGGGCACGGTTCTCGAACGACCAGGCCCAGCAGGCCGTGTCCTTCGGGAAGATGCCCGATCTTGGCAACCTGCCCTTGAGTCAAACCGGAGTGGATGAATCGGGACAAGCGTCCGTCGGGGGATTTCACGCCGAGCGCGCCGTAGTCCGCTTCGAGGAGATGTCGCGCGACGTCGACTATCTGTTGCAGGGTTTCGTCGAGCTGGAGTGTGGACCCGACGGTCAACACGGCACTGAGCAGTTTGGGAATTGCAGTCGGGTTTAGAGCAGTCAGCTCCGCGCTTCCGGCGATGTCGCCGAAAAGGCTGAGCATGAGCGCGTCGCGGCTACCTGGCATGGTGCGTGCCCGTGGTGGCGGAAAAGGGCGAGCCGGACGGCGTCAGCAGGTGAGTGGTCGCCTGGCCCGAAGGATCCGGGTGCGAAGTGCCCGCACGAAGCTTTGTCGCCAGAACTGCGGCCTGCGTTCGACGTTCGAGACCCAGTTTCTCGAGGATGCGTGAGACGTAGTTCTTGACTGTTTTCTCCGAGAGTTCTGCGTGCGAGCTGATCTCTCGATTGCTCAGTCCCTTGCCGATCAACTCGAAGATCAAGAGCTCCTGATCGGTCAACAGGGCTGCCGCAGTACCCGACTCCTGTTCGGACCGGATGCGCCGGACCAAACCGATCACCGCCTGGGTGTTCAACAGCGACTTGCCGGTAGCAACCGTGCGGATCGCCGACACCAGGTCGTGGCCGCGGATGTTCTTGAGGACGAATCCTCGTGCGCCGGCGATCAGGGCGTCGAGCAGTGCGTCGTCGTCGGAGTACGACGTGAGCATCAAAGTGGCGGCGCTCGGGTAGGTCGACGCCAGTTCTCGGCACAGTTCCACACCGTTACCGTCGGGAAGTCTGACGTCCATGACAACCACGTCGGGTCGGCATTCGGGTATTCCGGCCGAGGCTTCGCGAACACACGACGCCTCGCCAACAACGTTGAATCCCGATACCTGATTCAACAGGTCTGCCAATCCACGACGGACGATCTCGTGGTCGTCGACCAGATAGATGCCGATCGTCACGGTGGTCACCTCTTCCAGCTCACGCCTGCCGTCGATGTTACCGGACGGTAATGTCCCGACAGGATCGGGTTGTCCGACCGATGGTCGACAAAAAACCCGCGTCGAAGGGTGCGAGACCGAGTCTCGATTGCACAGAGTCAAAGGTCCCGACCGTCACGAGATCTGAATCACCCAGATCTCGTGAGGCGGTGGGTGTGAGCTGAATGTGATTGCACCGGTGGCTGTTCGATCCGCTCAGTCGACGGGAGCGAGTTCGACGGAGACGTAGACACCCTTGCCTTTTCGGTGTGCGAGTGCCTCGCCGGGGCGATCGATACCGTCCAGTTGGAGAACGATCGGACCTTGTTCCGGGTAGAAATTGCGCCACCAACTCTTCTTGTCCGGCATGGCAACGCCGATCGTCACATGGTCGCCTTTTCGTTTGTAGGACACGGGCGCGCTGAAGGTGCGACCGGACTTGCGTCCGACGTAGGTGATGACGGTCATGGAACGGCCCAGTAGTTTGCCTACGATCGGAGCGCCGATCAGTGGTTGGACCACTACGTTCACGGCGGCGGATACACGTTGGAAAGTGTTCACGAGAAGCCCTTTCACGACGAATGCTGCACGAATTCGAATCCTGCACGGAAATGGTGCGTGCAGTAGTTCTATCCTGCTCGACCGGGATTGTCGCGTGGGCAGAAATTGGTACAAACCGGTGTGCCGAAGCGAGTAGCGTGGGGTACGTCGAGGGTCATTCGAATATGCGCGGTCAAGCCATGTCGTCCTCGACGCCAACCCGGTCTGTGGTCGAACGGCCGAGAACTGGAGCGCCGGTATGGCGTCGAACCCGTCCGATGTGTCGAATGCACGAGGGCAATCCGAGTCGACTGACGAGGATCAGAAAACACCGTCGATCTGCCCGGCGTGTCAGCACAGTATGGAATCCCACGATCCGCTCGGGGTTCGCTTCTGCGCAGTGACTGCCGACCGCGGTCTCGATCGAAAGTGCATCTGCGCTGCAGATCGCGAGGAGATGCAGCACTACTCGCGATACTGATCCGCCTGGGCATCACGTCAATTCATACGCCAAGATTCGACTGTCACCTCGACGACACTGCCCGCGCCACTGAACGCGCCGCGGGTGAACCGCACTGAGTGACAGATTCACCCTCGTTGCGACCACTTGCTGCGCAGAAGCATCAGTGCGGTAAGGGTGAGGCCCCATCCGATCGTGGACAGTGCGACGCCCACGCCTGCCTGTCCGGTGACATCAGTACTGGCGTCGATGCTGAATGCGGTGGTGAATCCCGCAGCAGTGCCGGCAGCGGCCGTCATACCGCCGGCCTTCATCCATCGCGAGCAATGGGCGGAACCGAAACACGCCAGAATCACTGTCAGTCCACAGGCGACGACCTGCCAGGTGGGGAACTGTGTCGGGGCAGGCAGGCCGGGGCCGCGGAATCCGCCTTTGTAGTCGGCTGACCAGCTGAGCCAGCCCATGCACGACAGAAAGCCCAGTGCAAAGGCCAACAGGCCGGTGCTCCACAGTCCGAGTGAGCCCGATCCCGTGTGCCCGCCGCCGAGGGCGGTCGTGGAGTGCTCCAGGCCAGTTCGTTCCGAACGCCAGATTGTCCAGATGATGCTCGCGCCGATAGTTGCGGGCACGCCGACGAAGATGAATGCAATCCAGAGAAACTGCGGCCAGGAGAACTCGAGATCGACAGTCATAGTCGGAGTATGCGCGCACTTCGAATCATGTGCGCCCATCTGTCAATCTGGCGAGTTGCGGGTCAACCTTCCTCGACCTTCTCCACATGTGTACTTGTAGGGTCCAGGTCGATATTCCGTGTGTTGATCAGTCGAAGCCTGGGAACCGGATCGCCCGTGGTGTCGTCGATCAAGATCGAGTGTGGCTCACCGTCATCGAAGGCGTGGCGCTCTCCCCACTGTCGCAGGCTAATGATCACGATGAACAGATCCATACCGCGTTCGGTCAGGATGTACTCGTTGCGGGTACCTTGCGCGTTCGGTTGGACTTCGAAGATTCCCTGCTCGACAAGGACTTTGAGCCTGTCCGTGAGAATGTTCTTTGCGATGCCCAGGTTTCGTTGAAACTGACTGAATCTCGATGACCCGTCGAAGGCGTCACGCACGATCAGCAGCGACCATCTGTCGCCGATGATGTCGGCCGCTCGGGCCGTCGGGCAGTGCGGGTCCGTCCATTGTGCGCGATCCGGCATCGAGTTCCTCATTGGTTGCGTTTTGAAACTGTATTGACGTAACCTCCAAATGGTATCAAAACGCAACCAAGTTGAGGTGGAAGTGACTGCACGTCATGCTGTCGAGAACGCGCGGGGCAAGTTGAAAATGTCTCGCGGACTTCGCCTGTTGCTCGCAGTGCTCTGCGGGGTCTCGGTAGCCAACATCTACTACGCACAGCCGCTCCTCGGGCAAATAGGCTCGGATCTTTCCATTCCTCCGGCCGGCCTCGGTTTCGTAGTCGCACTCGCCCAACTCGGTTATGTGGTGGGGTTGATCGTGTTGGTGCCATTGAGCGATCTCGTGAATCGAAAGAAATTGATCGCAATCCAGATCGTCGCTGCTGCAACGGGAACGATGCTTGTTGCTCTGGCCACCACGAATCTGCAGCTGTTGATCGGGATGGCGGTCGCAGGCACGTTCTCGGTAGTTGTTCAAGTCATAGTTGCCTATGCTGCGGCAATCAGTGACCCGGACGAGCGGGGCGCAAACATCGGTGTCATCACCAGCGGCGTTGTCGTCGGCATCATCCTCGCTCGGACTGTCGCCGGCGCAGTTGCGGATCTGGCAGGCTGGCGGGCGGTCTACGCGGGATCCACTTTCATTTCGGTACTGGTCGCGGCCGTCGCGCTGACGATGCTGCCGAAAGATCCTCGTTCGCAACACGATAGGCGTTCGTACGTGCGTGCAATGGGGTCTGTCGTGACGTTGACGCTTACGAACCGACTGTTTCGCACCCGGGCCCTGATCGCCTTGTTCCTTTTCGCGTCCTTTGGTGCTTTGTGGAGCGGAATGGCCCTGCCGTTGAGTGAGGAACCATGGCGGTTGTCGACCACACAGATCGGGCTCTTCGGAATCGCAGGATTGGTTGGAGCATTGGGCGCGGTCGGTGCCGGTCGGTGGGCCGATCAAGGCAAAGCGCAACGCGTCACCGGGGCGTCGTTGGTCGTTCTCTTGCTGTCGTGGGTATTCAACGCGCAGGCGACGCACTCGCTGGTGTTACTCGTAGTCGGTGTTGTTGCGTTGGACTTCGCCGTGCAGGCTGTTCATGTCACGAGCCAGAATCTGATCGTCGCGAACACACCGGAATCGTCGGGGCAGATCATCGGTAGTTACATGGTGTTCTATTCGTTGGGCAGCGCGGCTGGGGCGGTTTCCACCACTATGGTTTTCGACGCGGCAGGGTGGGGCGCTGCAAGTATTCTCGGCGGCGCCTACGCGTTTGCAGCCTTGATCGAATGGACGATCGATCGATTGCGGACCCGCAACACTCTAGGGAGTTGGGAGCCACGTCCTGGCCGCGACGACCAAGGCGTTCACACCGATGGTCAGGGTCGGCTCGATCACGGGAGCGTAGTGCGGAGAGTGGTTCGACGGCACGGTTCGCAAAGCCGGATCAGTCATGTCACTTGTCGTGAACAGTGAAGGGTCGGTACCGCCCAACAGCCAGTACGACAGTGGCGCACCGGCACTGGTCGCGAGAATGCCGACATCTTCACTACCTGCTCCCGCTCCGGGATCGAGAATCTTGTTCGTCCCCAACCATTCGGCAAACGCATCGAGTGTCTTGTCCAGCGCTGCCGGATCATTGACGACGATCGGAAAGTGCTCCGTCTCGGTGATGGTCGGTGGGGTGGGTGCACCGGCGGTGGCCGCTTCGCCCCGGACGATGCGGTCGACGCTGTCCAGGATGCGCTGACGCACACCTGCGTCGTAGCTGCGGATGTTGAGTTGCAGTTCTGCTTCGCCGGGAATGACGTTGGCGGCATCTCCAGCATGGATGGAGCCGACGGTGAGGACAGCTGTGGCAGTACTCGGGACCTCGCGTGAGATGACAGTTTGCAAACGCAACACGGTTTCGGCTGCCATGACCACGGGATCGACCGAGTTCTCCGGCATAGATCCGTGGGCGCCCTTTCCGACCAGTCTCACACGAAGTGAGTCCGATCCCGCATACGAGGGGCCGGCGTGCCCGGCGATCGTGCCTGCCGGTAGCGGCGATACATGTTGTCCGAGAACGATGTCGGGCCTCGGGAATCGCTCGAACAGTCCGTCGTCGACCATGGCTTGCGCACCCGCGCCAAGTTCCTCAGCCGGTTGGAAGACGAGGACAAGAGTGCCAGACCAGGTCGTCGTATCCTGAGAGAGGATCCGGGCCGCACCGAGTAAGCAGGTCGTATGCAGGTCATGGCCGCACGCGTGGCTGACCGAGACGGTCTTTCCCTGATCGTCGGTCGTTGTCACGGTACTGGCGTAGTCCAATCCGGTTTCTTCCCGAACCGGGAGGGCGTCCATATCCGCACGCAGCAGCGCTGTGGGGCCCACTCCGTTCTTCAGGACTCCGACGACTCCGGTAGTCCCGACATCGGTGGTGGTGTCGAATCCAAGTGCTGTTAAATGTCTTTCCACCAGACTGGATGTTCGTTGCTCGTGAAACCCCAGTTCCGGATGGCTGTGGAGGTCCTTGTACAGGTCGATCAAATCCAGATCCACGGCGATCGTTTCGTGCACTGACGAGGTCATGAGTGTCCTCTCGGTAGCGTCTTTTCAGGCTAACCGGGATGACGGGTCGGTAAACAGGACCTTAGGTCCAACGGTGCCGGTGATGCGGAGTCTGGTGCTACGGCACGTAGAACGATGTGACACCTGGGGTGATGATGGATCCGGCCACGGACAGCACGGCAACAGCGACTTGACCGGTCCCGGTCTGCACGATCGCCTCTGCTGGGACTCCGTTGAGACCGTCCGAGAGCCGAGCCGAGCCGGAGGCCCCGGTCGAAAGGTTCAGCCAGCGCACTTCGGACGAGAGCAGGCATCCCCACCGGCCTTCCTTGCCTCCGGTGATCGTCACCGTGCCGGGTTGTTCACCGACGACAGCTACGCAGCGGACGGCCGGCGCGTCGAAGCTGCCGTTCGGGTTGCCGTACGGCGCAGGGTTGACCTGGAATGGAATGGTCACCGCGGCGGATGCGAGCGCTACCGACGTCAGAGTAGAAGCGATCACGACGGATGTGCAGACGCTCAGTCGGCGAACGAGATTCATCACGGAGGCCTCCAGCCATGTCCAGGTGATTTGCTTGTCTTCCCCGACGTAACGTTTTGGTCGTAGCTTCCCTTCTTGCATCGCCGCATTGAAGACGACAGCCTCACCGTATCCGGTTGCACAGGAGAATTCAGGTACTCGTCGCTATTCGCTACATGTGGCGGCCTCAGATGCCGTCCGTCGAACCGCCTCTGCCGTCGTCGAAGCACGTACTACGGCAACCGGTGTTCCGGCTGCGGGATCGAAACTCCAGTCCTGCCGATAGGACTGGAGTAGATCTGGATCTGTGATCATCGCACCTGGCGACAATCGCTGGGCGAGCGTGTTCAAAGCGTCGACACTACCATGATCTGGTTTCAGCCTTCCGCTCCGAGATGTGAAACTCATTGTGTCCAAGGCATGTCCGTGGACCCGAGAGTTGAAAGTCAGTATCTCGAGTGCGGTTGAGATCCACCGAATATGGCGTACGTCATATGTTGCTGAGGTCGGTCAGTACCTGATCGAAGGCGCCGGTACGTCCAGGTGTCACTACCTTCTGAAACAGTGTCAGGACACATTCGTCAAGGGCGTCCGTTGCCGTGAGGGTTCTTCTGGCGACGGTGCTTCTACCGGACCATCGGCCACGTTCCATGTGTGCCAATGCGATTCCGTCACGCCGGGCTGTTGCCTTTCGGCCCGATGAATGAACGAAGAGGTATGTTCTGCCCGCGATATCGACTTCGCACAGCTTGTTCTTGCGGCGCATGGCCTTGGGCTTCTGGTCGATCAGGGTCCCGATCGTTCCGTCGGACAATCGAAGTGATGCAGGTCGGCCTTTACGGAATGTGAGCCTGGATCGATCCTGCTCGGCTGTTGACGATTTCCTCTTCCGCCCGCCGGCAACGCTCTCCGATCCGTCGTCGGATGCGGGAATCAGTTCGCCTTGAACGTTCCCCGACGGATCGAATATCGATACGGCCGAACCACCTTCGGCGAGGTTGACGAACCAGCCGGTCTCTGTAGGGGTGTTCCATTTCATGTAGATGATTATTCTTCATCAGTGCCGAGGAACATCAGCCGACAGCCCGAGACGAGGATCGCGGTCAGGATTCGACAGTCACCTCGATCACGCCATCGTCGCCGTTGAAACGAACCGCCGGCCAGTACCCGTCCATGAAATGCAAACCGCACGAGTCTGTCAGACGTTGACAATCGCTTCGACGGCCAGACGGTGAAGAGCCTGGTGCTGCTCGAAGACGTGGCGTAGGCGGGGAAGCATGCCGCGTGCAAGGGTGCCGAGCGTTTCGTCGACGATGCCGAAGCTGGGATTTGTCCTCACGTGAGCAGCGTAGACATCGAAGAAGGCAAGCCGCGATTCTGCTGGGGCGGGCACAACGCCCGAACCGTGGCAGGAGCCGTTCTTCGCCAATCCACTCGCAATGTCCCGCTGACTGGGCATCCGGAACCTTCTGCGCCGCGACTGCCTTAGCGTTCTACGTCGATAACCACGTGAAGGGATTTGTTCAATGGCGAAGAATCAGGCACCCCCCGCGACACAAGCCAAGGACATCGTTGTCGATCTACTGGTGATCGGGTCCGGTACCGGCATGGCTGCCGCCCTCACCGCGAACGAGCTCGGCTTGTCCACGCTGATCGTGGAGAAGACGCAGTACGTTGGCGGTTCGACGGCGCGGTCCGGTGGAGCGTTCTGGATGCCTGCCAACCCGATCTTGGCGAAAGCCGGTGCGGGCGACACCGTTGAGCGCGCGAAGACATACGTGCGGTCGGTGGTCGGTGATACTGCCCCTGCCCAACGTGGGGAGGCATTCGTCGACAACGGTGCGGCCACCGTCGACATGCTTTACCGCACGACGCCCATGAAGTTCTTCTGGGCCAAGGAATACTCCGATTACCACCCCGAACTGCCGGGAGGTAGCGCCGCCGGACGTACCTGCGAGTGCCTGCCGTTCGACGCGTCGGTACTCGGCGCGGAACGCGGTCGCCTGCGGCCCGGTTTGATGGAAGCCGGACTGCCGATGCCGGTGACAGGTGCGGACTACAAGTGGATGAACCTGATGGTGAAGAAGCCGAGCAAGGCTTTCCCTCGCATCATCCGCCGCCTGGCGCAGGGCGTTTACGGCAAGTACGTACTCAAGCGTGAATACATCGCAGGCGGTCAGGCGCTCGCCGCCGGCCTGTTCGCAGGTGTGGTCCAGGCCGGTATCCCGGTGTGGACGGAAACGTCGTTGGTTCGGCTCATCACCGAAGATGGCCGCGTAACGGGTGCAGTTGTGGTGCAAGACGGACGTGAAGTGACGGTGACCGCTCGGCGTGGTGTCGTTCTGGCAGCCGGCGGGTTCGACCACAACATGGAGTGGCGCCACAAGTACCAGTCGGAGAGGCTCGGTGAGCACGAGAGCCTGGGCGCAGAGGGCAACACCGGCGAAGCGATCGAGGCAGCACAAGAGCTCGGCGCAGGTATCGGATCGATGGATCAGTCGTGGTGGTTCCCGGCGGTGGCAAGCATCAAGGGCCGCCCGCCGATGGTGATGCTCGCAGAGCGTGCGCTGCCAGGCTCGTTCATCGTCGACCAGACCGGTCGTCGATTCGTGAACGAGGCGACGGACTACATGTCGTTCGGCCAGCGCGTGCTCGAACGGGAAAAGGCCGGAGATCCGGCCGAGTCGATGTGGTTTGTTTTCGACCAGGAGTACCGCAACAGCTACGTGTTCGCAGGCGGTATCTTCCCCCGTCAGCCGCTTCCGCAGGCATTTTTCGACTCCGGCATCGCGCACAAGGCGAGCAGTCCGGTCGAGCTTGCCCGCAAGGTCGGTCTTCCCGAGGAGGCTTTTGCCGAGTCCTTCGAGAAGTTCAACGAGGCCGCTGCTGCCGGTAGCGATGCGGAATTTGGTCGCGGCGGAAGTGCATACGATCGGTACTACGGCGACCCGACAGTGTCCCCGAACCCGAACCTGAGGAAGCTCGACACGAGTGCCCTCTACGCGGTGAAGATGACGCTCAGCGACCTCGGCACCTGCGGCGGTGTGCAGGCAGACGAGCATGCACGCGTGCTTCGTGAGGACGGCAGCGTGATCGACGGCCTGTATGCGATCGGCAATACTGCGGCCAACGCATTCGGTCACACCTACCCGGGCGCCGGTGCAACGATCGGCCAGGGGCTGGTTTACGGATACATTGCCGCTCACCACGCAGCCGAGAAAGTAGCTGCGACTCAGCAGTAGATCCACTAGGCAACAGATCGCCGAACGGGAGATCAGCACGCGTTTCCGATGCCGGGAACGTGCACTGGTCTCCCGTTCGGCTTGTAGGAGCAATGCCGCCTGTATGTCCCATCTCGGTAACGCTGACGCGCCGGGTGACCAAGACGCGGTATCGTCTCCAGAAGTGACATGGGGCACTGGCGATTGTTCGACCAGATGCCATCCACCGAAGGCGCGCCTGATATCGACCGGTCGGGTCGAATGCGCAAAAACAGGTATGTACCCAGGTAATTCAACCGTGGTGTGGAGCGTCGTGAAGCGACAGCGTATGAGGTGATTCCTCATCCGCAACGCAAGGATCTCCATGTTCCACCCTCTTTCCGACCATCCGGGTAGACACCCACCCTGTCGATCTTCGAATGAGAAGCCTTCGGTTTGTTCCGGCATTCGTAGTCCTCGATCAACGATCGATTCAGGCACTGCCTCGATGTAGAACCCGTATCTCCTGTGCTGTCACCAGGAGATACAGACCTGCGGGTCTATGCGCGCGCTCGCGTTCGAGAGCGGTCACCGTACCTCTCTCCATGGCGCGATCCGAACATTTCACTCCAACGGAGTCTTGGTGCGATACACCAAGTAGCTCAGCACGTATTGAGTGCTGTCTGCGGGTAGAGCCTGCACCTGCTCCGAGCACATCAGTCAAGGAAAACATGAGTAAGCACAGAAAACACAAGCCTTCCAGCACAAAACGATTCATCGCCGTAACTGCGGGACTGGGCGCCCTTGTGGGGGCCGGAGCAGTAGCCAATGCAGGTACCGCCGGTGCGCAGGGCTGGTCGGCGAGTTGCAATTGGGAGTGGCCGGTAAGCGGATCACTTTCGCAGGGTTACCACGCGGGACATGACGGAGTCGACTTCGCTGTCAACGTCGGCACCGCGCTCCACGCGCCCACATCGGGCACGATTTCTGTTGCCGGACCCAATGATCCGGGTGGATATGGAACGTATATCCAGTTGGAAGCGGACAGTGGCGAGCAGATTCAGATGGGCCACCTCTCCGAAACATGGGTCGGTGTGGGGCAACACGTCGAGGTAGGCGACGAGGTCGGGGCAACGGGCAACACCGGTAGCTCCACCGGTCCACATCTGCATCTCCGCATTCACAGTGGAGGCGCAGTCGATCCCATGTCCTTCCTGAGTTCGATCGGGGCGTGCGATACCGGGTCGAGTATTGTTCCCGCGCCCGCGCCCGCGCCCGCGCCCGCGCCGGCACAGGACGTAGCACCCGAATTTGCACCGGAACCGGCGCCTGCTCCTGTTGTCTACTCTGAGACATCCGAATCTGCACCGGTAGAAAGCATTCCGGAGTCGGAGACTCCAGCGTCCGGCTCAGAGGTAGTCGTTGCGGCCGGTGATACATTGTTCGACCTCGCGGCAGAACGAGGTCTCACCTGGCAGCAGGTGTGGGACATGAATCCGCAGATCGTCAATCCCGATCAGATCTTTGTGGGCGACGTGATCAACTTGTGAGAGTTGATAATTCGATACTGATCCGGGGATGAGTCAACTACTCGTACACGACCGGTTTCAGTACCCCAGTTGACTCCGAGTTCCACTTGGTGTGCGTGAGCGCTGCAGCCGGGCCGTGTATTTCACGGTCCGGCTGTTTTGCGCGCTCCGAGAAGTGATTCCTACCGAAGTACTGATGCGTGGTGGTTCGCTTCTCGGACAGCCACGGCCAATCGCTGGGGATCTTGCCGATACTATTGAGCCCGTGAACCGGTCCGCGATCACCTCCCTACGTCGACGTTGGTCAGATGAGGACGTCGATAATTTACGGGCGCAATTGCTCGATCAGTCGCGGATCGTCAAGCCTCCCCACACTCTCGTCTCCCCACGGGCGGAGACCGATGACGGGCTGATCGATGTGCGTGGCCTGACAGCGGGTAGCGCTGGATTGGACATTCGGTATCTCACGTTGGAACGGATTGATCTGAGCTTCGCTCGGGGTTCGATCTCCGTCTTCGAATCCGAATTATTCGACTGCCGTTTCGATTTCGTGGCACTGACCGGACAGCCCCGTTTCAATCGCCGACTCGAACGGTGCAGTTTCCGGGGTGCGACGCTCTCGCGTGTGGCGCTCGGACCGAGGGTCGTCGATTGCGATTTCACTGGAGCCAAAGCACGCGGGCTCCGCTCCGTGCCCAATACTGTGTTCGAACGATGCGCATTCGACGACACAGACCTGACTGGTGCGCAGCTCGCCGATACCTCATTCGTGGAGTGTACTTTCGGCGGCGCACGATTCTCGGCGGCCACGAGTTTTGTGCGGTGTTCCTTCACCCGGACCGCTGTCGAGTTCTCCGAGGCGCAAGTGTCGCGAACAACGTGTGACGGCACCGCGATTCCGGATCAATGGGAAGGTGAGGCCGATTCAGCAGTCGCACTGGAGCGGTATGCCGGTCGATATGCCCGAGCACTTGGCGTGGGGGATACAGAGGGTATGGCCCTCGATCCTGAAATGGATGATTCGTAAAGGGGGGGCAGATCGATGACTCGCGGGGTCACGTTCAGGACAGTATTCGGTGGACCGTCGGTGCCGCTTGACTTCATCGAGGAGTTGACTCGGCTCAGACACCGGCTGAGGGGCATCGCGATGCAGTACGACTTCGATCTGTTTGTTGTGGTTGGTGGCGACATCTCCGTGGTGACCGATCCGACCGGGACCCGGCTTCCGCGTGTGTTTCTGGGCAGGCGTACCGCTACGGCGCAGGTACAGATGAACACTGACGACGTGATGGGGGTGCCCGACCCGCGTGCATTTCTGTACACGACGATCCATGCGGCACTGACGGAACTGATCACGCGTGTCTCAGACCGCGACAACGACTTCGATGCGGACGGGGAGCGAGCGAAGATCGAGTTCTTGATCCTCGATGACATTGGCGAGCGCGAATCAAAGCTGTGATGGCAAATGACAAATGCTGCGCTCCCGCATTCGTCAGGCTGTTGTCACTCTCTGGCATCAAACACTGCGGTGACCACTTCACAGAAAATCGCCGGGTGCCGGCGATGGACGAACCTCACTGTGAGTTCTGCGGTGCGCGGTAGCGGTGACAAGTAGGTAGCGTTCAGCTGCGGCGTAGTCGGTGATCGATGTTCCGTCGGGCCCGGGGGTTTGAGTGATCAGGTCGAGGTATCGGCGGCGATAGAGGTATGCGTCGGGCTGGGTCAACAGGTACTCCGCGGCAGCGACGACGTCCAGGCTCGGTGCGGCTCGTCTGAGCCGGGTGCGCGCCGGCTGGTACGCAGCTCTGGCGTGTTTGGTCGGCCCGGTGGCCGTGTAGTGCCCGTCGCTGTGGTCGTCGTCTCGGGCATTGTCATTCATATCGTCGCCTTGGTGTGAATGAGCTCGACGTTGCCGTTGTAGTAGCCGAGGACACGGTGATCCATCATCCGCCGCCACAGTGGTGGTACGGCAGCGCAGACGATCATCACCGCGTATCCGGCAGGGAGTTGCGGAGCGGTTGGAGCGCTGCGCAGAGATTGGTAGCGCAGACGCGGATTCGCGTGATGGTCACTGTGTCGTTGTAATTGGTACAGGAACAAATTGGACAAGAGATGATCACTGTTCCAACTGTCTTCGGGCCGGGCTTTGACAAAGCTGCCGTCTTGTCTTCGCGCACGGAGCAATCCGTAGTGTTCGAGGTAGTTTGCGGCCTCGAGGAACGTGATCCCGGCCAAGGCTTGCAGGAGCAGCCAGGGCAGTATCTGCCACCCGAATAAGGTGATCAACGTCCCGAACAGTGCGGCGCTCAGCGACCATGCCTGCACGATGTTGTTTCGAGGTGACAGTGCGGGTGAACCCTGCCGGCGCAGGCGTGCTGATTCGATCCGCCAGCCCGATTTCAGACCTCCGAATATGCTGCGGGGCAAGAATATCCAGAACGATTCCCCGAAACGAGCACTGGCGGGATCGCGCGGCGTCGCAACGTTGACGTGGTGACCGTGATTGTGCTCGATGTAGAAGTGCCCGTAGAACGATTGAGCGAGCACAATTTTCGCCAACCGCCGCTCGAGGCGGCTGCTCTTGTGGCCTAGTTCGTGTGCGGCATTGATACCGACGCCCGCAACGACGCCGACGGTCATCGCCAGTGCGATCTTCTCTCCGGTTGCCATCGGGGCGTGCGCCCAACACCATGCGGCGAAGACGAGGCCAGCGTATTGAAGTGGCACGAACAGGTAGGTACACCATCGGTAGTAGCGGTCGTCCTGCAATGCCGCGATCACGTTGTCGGGTGGGCTGCGGCCATCTGCGCCGACTGCGACGTCGACGATCGGGATGACGAGAATCAGGATCCAGGCACCGGTCGCCCAGAACAGGCCGAGGTGCAAATATTCGACCAGCAGCCAGGACAGGAAGGGACTCAGCGGGATCAGCAATCCCAACGGCCACCAGTAACGCTTCCGATCCCGCCATGCAGGAGCGTCGACACCTGCTTCGGCGCTCGCTCGAATGTCGTCGGTGTCTGTCATCGAAACTTCTCGAGCACGGGAAAGTGGAATACGGTCATTGTTCTCCAACGGTTCGTGCGGACTTTCGAAGTGGTGTGCTGCGGCGTCTCAGGCGGTTAGGCCAGGTCGGCGAATGCGATGATGTTGTCGTTGTAACTGCGTGCGGTTTCGTCGAAGGATCCACCGCACGTGATGATCCGGAGTCCGGGGTGGTCGATGTCGCCGTATACGACGTCGGTGGGAAAGTCCTCTTTGGGGAAGTGTTCGACACTGGTAGCGGTGAACACTGCGCGACTTCCGTCTTCGCGGGTGACGATGATGTCGGCTCCTGTTTCGAGATTCCGCAGATCGAAGAAGACCCCGTCGGTGCCTTGCCAGTCGACGTGGCCGGCGATGATTGCCGGTCCGACCTCACCGGGGGCGGGAGCGCCGGTGTACCACCCTGCGTCCTTCCCATCCGGTGGGACCTCGAGTGCTCCATCGGTATCGAGTCCGAGATCGATGATGTCGGTGTCGACGCCGATGGACGGGATTTCGAGGCGCGCGGGGCGGTGGTCAGCAGTTACCGGCGCCCTTTCGGGCAGTGCAGAGTCAGTGGCGCGCGGCGCGGATGTGGTGTCTTGTCGAGGCGACGAGTGTGGTTGTGAATTTCCGCTGTCGGATTGTCCGCCGGCGCATCCGACCACCGTTACGAGTACTGAAACAGTAAGGGCGAGAGCCGTGATGGCTCGGCGAGTTCGCGGAGCCATCACGGAGTTTTCGTCTTTCATCTATCGACTTGTCCGACGGATGACGAGGGCCGACATAGCCACGACGCTGAAGAAGCCGACGAGCAGGGCGATCCACCCTCCACTGGACTGTCCGCCGCGTTGGGATTGTGTGCTTCCGTCACCGGTGTCGACCGACCCTCGTGGTACCTGCTGCACCTGAGGGGCTCGAACATTCGGGGATTCCGGGCCTACCGGTTGAGTGGTCGGGGTACCCGTTCGAGAAGCTGACGTCGTCGGCACCCGAGACGGGACGGTTACCGTCCCGGGAACGGTGGGAGGTATTCCCGGCAGTGGTGGGAGACCGGGAATCTCGGGTATGGACGGAATGTTTCGGCTGGTCGTGATGATCGGCGGTACGTCCACAGTGGTTGTAGTCGTGCCGTTCGGCCCTGGTGTGGTGGTCGTCGCTTCCACCGGTGTACCAGTCGTGGTTGTAGTCACCTCCGGCGGGACGACCGTCGTGGTTGTAGTCACCTCCGGCGGGACCACAGTCGTGGTGGTAGTTGTCGCGGTGTCAGGCGGGACCGTAGTCGTCGTAGTGGTCGGGGTCGTAGTCGTGACAGGAGGCGCACAGGTCGGGATCGTAACGGTGTTCGTATCGAGAGTGACCGCGCCATTGATCGCCAACAGTCGACCCTCGACGGTTGCCTCGGTTGTGGCAGTAATGTCTGTCAGCGCCAACAGGTTTCCTCGGAAGACGGAGTTGGTGCCCAGGGTGGCGGAACTTCCAACCTGCCAGAAAACATTGCACGCCTGCGTTCCGTTGATCAGTGCAACGGTGCTGGACGACGATGTGATCAGCGTTGATCCCGCTTGGAAGACGAAGACTGCATCGGGGTCACCTTGCGCGTCGAGGGTGACGGTTCCCGACAGTGCGATCGACGAACCGGAGTTGTAGACACCCGAAACCAGTGTCCGACCGGTCAAGTCGGCTCCCGTCGGTTGTGTGGGTCCCTGACCGGCAAGAGTGTTGTAGGCAGTCAACACGTCGGGTTTCGCTCCCTGCGATACCGCGTCGCCACCATGATTGGTGCCGGTAATCGTCAGGTCCGATACACCGGTGATGGTTGGAGTCGGATACGTGCCGATATCGCCGCCGAGGGTTGTCGGTCCGGTGTTGGTGATTCCTGCTCCGGCAAGGACTGCAAAGGGCTCAGCGGTGCCGAGTCCGACAGCAGTCGCTTCCGCGCCGGCAGTGCCGGCCGGCAAGACGAGAATGCCGACGGAGAAAACGGAAATCGTTGCAATACCCGAGAATTGAAAGAACCGCGAGCGTCGTGTTGCGGTGGGTGCTGTCATGTTCTGTTCATCTTCGATCCTTTGAAGAAGGGACTCATGCGACGAAAGTGAGTCCGTACGTCCGCGCCGACTCCGGCGCCGGAACGTATCGATGAGCGCCCACGTAAATCCGGACATTCCGGGTATACGTTGTGTGTATACGTTGTATGCATAGGGCGTATCCGAACAGTAAACCAGCCGTACTGTTCTGTCAACGCGTAGGCATACGATGTATGTTTTGTGAATGACCGGACACTCGCCAGATCGCACTAAGGGTTTGATTCCCGCCGCGGACCGCGAGGAGCCCCTCACCAGGGCGCTCGTACTCTCGACGGCGTTGGCGATCATCAACGAGGAAGGTGCCGACGGCCTCTCCATGCGCCGACTGGGCAAAGCGCTCGACAGAAATCCGATGACTCTCTACAGGTACGCGGCCAACAAGGCGGCCCTGCTGGACGGGGTCGTCGAGACCGTGCTCGAACAACTGGTCGTCGACCCGTCCGATCGCGACTGGAGGGGGCAGCTGCACGCAGTTGCGTACGGGTATCGCCGCCTCGCGCTCACGCACCCCAACGTGGTTCCTTTGCTGGTCACTCGGCCGCTGTCCACCCCGCTCGGATTGCGTCCTCCCGGGACGTTGCGCTACGTCGAAGCGATTCTCGAACTGCTGATACGGGCCGGTTTCACTCCTGAAGACGCATTACACATCTACCGAGCAGTGTTCGGCTTCCTCAACGGGCACATTCTCAACGAGCTTCAGGAAATAGTCGAAAATCCCGAGGAGACGGACGATCTCTTGCGGCTCGGTCTGCATCGGCTTGCGCTTGCCGAGTTTCCGAGACTGCGGTCGATGGCTACGATCATGGCTCACTACGACGGGCAGGACGAACTCGAGCGCGGTCTGGCAATCCTTCTGGAGGGTCTGGCGACGGCATCTCCTCCGACGAGGGTTGAGGGCTGACCACTTTCAGTTTGGGTATAGACATGAGACGACCTCGACGGCCACACAATTCAGGGGACCGACGAGGTCGGTAAGCGTCAGCGCAGTCACTGACGTCTACATTTCAACCGTACGAGTCACGGTTGGCAGGTGGCGGCGAGCTTCGTCCTTGTTGTGTGAGTGTTTCGTCCTGCTTCGCCCATTTCGGGCGGTTCCTGACCTGCTGCAGGTGATGGCTCTTCGGTTCGGCCGGAATGCTTCATCGAGCTGAACGTGTGTAGAGCGCCTGTAAATGCCGTCCGTCCGCCTCGGTGGACGGACGGAAGGCATCAATTCATTTGTGGGTGACCGTATTCGGCGAACACGGTCTGGTTTTGTCACGGTTGAAATTCTTCGTTGGTGGGGTTCTCGGGCGGGGTGGCCGCGAGGATGCGCTTCCACCAGCCTTGCCGCTGCGGGTCTTCGTTCCAGACGACCGGTTCAGCCAGAGCTGCGGCGGGGGGCATGATTGGCGCGGGCATAGTGGACCTCCTGGATGAAAGGCTCTCGTACAGTCGATTTCGTGCCAAGCCGTTCAGGTCAGGCTTCGATCTGTCCTTGGGTTTTCACCTCGGAGTTTGCGGTGCGGGACGGCGGCCCCGACGAGATTTCGATCCGCCGCGGTTTCGCCTTCTCTGCGATCGGTAAGGTCACGGTCAACACGCCGTTGTCGTATGAGGCGACGATCCGTTCGGAATCGATGTCCTCACTGATGGACAGCTGCCTTCTGTATGTTCCTGTGAAACGCTCACCGGCCAGCCACGTCACTCCCTCTTCGGAAATGGCGCTGCGGTGCGCGGTCAGGGTGAGGGTCGAGCCGTCTACCTGTACGTCCACTGATCCTGGGTCGACGCCGGGAAGATCGGCGTGAAGGACGTAGTGGTCATCGATCTTGTAGAGGTCCATCGGCATGAAGCGTGGACTTCGGCTGCTGCCGGTTCCGGTGGCAAGCAGGGACTTGGTGATCGCGTCGATGTCGGTGAAAGGATCGAAACGAAGCACAGCAACACACCTCCCGTATCGTCTAAGAAAGGTCACCGTCACCTCGACGGCGACCGAACTTACTGTGCGAGAACATGATAACCAGCCAAACTGGCACTCTGCAACCTCGAGTGCCAGATTTTTTCGGTGAACTTCGGTCCGATTTTCGGAAGTATCCGAAATGGCGCGATCAGTTCGCCAGGGATGTCAGAGGGTCCGGCGAAACACCTTGTCTTCGTCGACTGTGACGGCACCGGATGCGATGAGTCGTTCGAGGTGTAGCTGAGCTGTCCGTCGTTCGACGGCGTCGACGTACGGGGCCGATACGTGGGGGCGGTAGACGAGTCGATGAGCGACTATGTCTTCCAAGAGTTTTGGTTCGCCGAGGAATTGGATGAGACGGTCTTCGCGGCTCAGTAATTTGTCGCGGTATGCGGACAACCGGCGACGGAACTCGTCGCTGCCCTCGACCACGCCCTTCTGATGGAATGTTCCGTACCAGCGTGCGTCGATCGTTGCGACGTGGTCGATGGAGTCGAGGAAGTCGTTGACGCTGCTACCCAGGTCGCCGTACATCGGGCCGAAGGAGGTGAGGTCGATGTCGGCGACGTAGAAGAAGCCGTCTGGTTCGACGAGGACCCCGCAGTGTCCGCGGGTGTGCCCTGGCAAATGAATGACTGTCGCAGTGCGGTCGCCGAGGTCGAAGACGTGGCCGCCCGCGATCCCCGACACGTTCTCGTGGGTCGGGGGTATGCCGTATTGCGTAGCAATCGACTGCTGGACCTCGACTCGTTCGTTCGGAGGAAGGCCGTAATTGGTGAGCATCGTGTCGAGGGATGCGACTGCGGGTGCGTCGAGATGGTGCGCATAGGCCGGGGTGTCGAAATGGCGTAGTCCGGCGATGTGGTCCTCGTGCCCGTGGCTGACGAATACGAGGTCTGCGCCGACGGGGTCGCGGTCGAGGGAGAGCGAAGGGTCGATGACGAGCGTGCTTTCAGATCCGTGCACTACCACGGTGTTCCCGTAGGGGACGGCACCACCGTTCTCAGGAACCAGTACCGAGACCTTGCCGAATTCTGCAGGTGTGAACATCTTTCGCCTTCCTCGTGACGATCGTGTCGTGACGACACCGGCTTGCAGGCTCGAATCAGTGGAGATGCTGTCGAGACGTCTCGACAGTATCCGTTGCCCAAGCGGCGAGGTGCATCGGATAGTGGCAGTAGATCCAGTCAGTGTGCAGTGCCGGCTATTTCGTCGAGAGTCCGTTCGACGGCTCGGGCGATCTTGCTTGCAGGTGGGAGATGCTCGGCATCGGCCTGGATTCCGATCCAGAATGTGTCGTTGTAGGACGCTGCGGTGAAGCCGACGCGGACATTGCCCGCCAACGGGCCCAGAGGCCAGAGTTCGACTAGCGCTGCCCCGTCGAGCGTGAGCGGGCCGCGCGGTCCATGGACGTTGGACGCGACTGCACCGATCATGTGCTGCCGCTTTGCGAGCTTGTCGAAAACGCCGGCGATACGCGGTGACCGAAAGGTTGTTCCCGCAGCGCGTGCGGAAGGTTTGGCCGCAGCGGTTTGCTTCGCGACGATCGCGACTGTGCGTTGTGGGTCGGTTTCACGAAGTGGAAGGTCGATGATCATGAACCCGACGGCATTGCGTGCGCTACCGATCGCTGTGACTGCGACGGGTACCGATACCGCAATCGACTTGGGGATGGGCTCGCCGCATTCTTGGAGGATGAATCGCAGTCCGCCGCCCACCGCAACGAGATAGGCATCGTTCAAAGTGCCTCCCGCTTGCTGCGCGGCATGCTCGATCAGAGAGGTGCGGACGTTGACGGACGAGATCGATCTCGTGGGACCAATGGCGCCCAGCAACACCCGTGATCGGATTGGCCGGTGCAGGAAAGTACCGATTCGAAATCGGAGGAGGTCGAGGGAACCCGCGGCCTTCGGAGGGATGTTCGGCACGGGAGCGCCCGGGTCGGTACTTTTCGAATCAGGTGAGGCGAACAAGCGCTCGAAAAGGTCGCTGGCTCTGGCGCCGTCGAGAACCGCGTGATGCACTCGGATCACAATGCCGCACAGACCCGGTCGAGCTGCAGGAACGAAGGCGATGTGCCACAACGGTCGGGTGGTGTCGAGGGGTTGCATCACGAGTCGACCACAGACGGATTCGAAGTCGGGTTCTGTAGGCCCGCGTTCGTCAAGCGAGAGATGGAGGTCGAAGTCGATGTCGTTTTCCGTCCACCACCATGACCCGTTCCGCATGATCGGTCGCTGCCGCAGTAACGGCTCCTGCGCGATGTGAGCGGCGAGAGTGCGGTGAAGTCGCACTAGATCAGGTCGACCGTCTCGATCGACGAAGCCACCAGGAGCGAGCAGTCCGGCAATAGTGACCAGGTAGGGCTGGACGTGCACACCGAGCTGGAAGCTCGCAGCGTCGACGGGTGATATCGGCACGTCGGGTGTGGTGTCGACCATCTGCTGAGCCTAATCGAGGCGACATGGTGGACGGCGCTGTTTTCGGCTAGCGGATCACCAAGTCGTGGTCGGTGGCGCTGAGCGTGATCGCGGCAATGGGGTTTCCGTGCATCCAGTCCTGCACGAACGCGTCCAGAGCGGGGTTCGATGCCCGATCCGCGTACGCGTCCGACGGGATCTCGATTGCCCCGACGAGGTGGCGCGGATCGGCATCGAGGCCGGATGCGCGGGGAGCCATCCGTAGTCCGTCGGCGGTGTGCAGGACGACCGGAAGAACCGTGCCATCCGGTGCAGTCACGGTCGCGGTCCGCGTGGTGGCGACCGGGTCGAAATGGTCCACGTCCAGTCGGTATCCGGACGGTTGTGCGTGCTGGCCGATCGCGTCGAGCATGCGCGGATCCACCACAGAGTACGGAAACCCGATGTCGATCAGAGTCTGACCGTCGATGGCACCGTCGCGGGCGGGCAAGGTCGTGGACAAGTGCCAGGGGGCAGCGGGGGACAGGGTATCCGTCGACCGGTCTGTCGGCGCGTTTTCGATCAGTGTGCCGAGGAGGGACGCGCCGGTCGGTGTGAACTCCCAGTCGCCGCCGACGAGATCCTTGTGCCAGAAGCCGGATTCGGCGCCGCGGAGACCCTCGACACGCAACTCCCGCCGGTTCGGGCCGGGACCGAGTGAGTGCACACTGATCGCGGATGTAACTTCACCGGGAATTTTGGGCTGGTGCACCCAGTCGGGGGCCGGAAGTTGGATCGCGGCGGTGTTGCGGTCGAGTGTTTCGGCCACGAGGTTGGGTGCCGACGGCTTGTCCGACTGATCTTCCCAGCTGTAGCGGAAGAAGATCGAGTCCGATCCCGAAGAATCGAAATCAAATGTGCGGGTGTACATGTCACCGTACTTGTTCATCACGAAAGTGGTTGATCCGGCCGCCGACAGCGAGTCCGCCTGGAATCGCCCGCCGAGCGGGCCGCCGATCTCGTAGCTGTCGTCGTTGGGCAGCCACGGGTCCGCGTAGGTTATCCGGCTGCCGTCCCCGGTCAACGTGGGGATCATCGTCATCTTGGCGAGTCCGACGAAGTGAATCCGTCCTGCGACGTCGGTGAAAGTTTGGTTGTCCCAAGGCGACGAGACGCTCAGTGCCCACCCGTTCGGGTGGTCTCCGGGGAGTTGTCGGCCGGGACCGCTCCACAGCGGTGCGCCCCATGCCGAGGTCCAATTCCACACCAGCGGATCCTGGGATGCGTTGTCCATCGTGTAGATCCAGCCGTTGTCGTCGACAGCGACGAGTTCGTCGTCGTCCAGTGATATCCCGACCAATCGTCCACGCAGGCACCCGGGCATCGGCACGAAACGCCACGGTTGAGCCGTTGATGCGCCTGGCTCTCGCGGCCGAGCGAGTAAGTCGTGGTCGACTAGCGCGAAGTCCCAGAAACGATTGAATTGCGTAGTTGGCGTGCGGATCTGGACCGAGCTGGGGGCGGTTGAACCGGTGAATGTCGGTAGGTTTGCCAACCCGACTCGACCTCCACCGGAGGGCGCACCTGGTGGCAGTTGGGCGGTTCCGAATGATATGCAACTGGCCGGCCCAGGTTCGGTGGGCCCGGCAGCGGCGAGGGGAGTGGACCACAGGAGGGCGGCGGAGAGTAGGACGCCGACGCTCAGCAGTCGCGGTCGGTGCGGGTGCGAAACTCCACTCGCGGTCTCGTTCACCGTCCGATTGTCGCATGATCGGCACGTTGAATCTGCGAATTGTGAGGTTTGTCCATCTGTGTCGGTTGCGGCGAGAGTGCCGATCGCTGCGTTGGTTGTTGTGAGTGGAACGAGAGTGCGTGTACTGCAAAGGTATTCGCCGTGTAGCTGAGTTTTGCCATGACCTGCAGATACGGTGGGGTGATGAGAAGGCCGAAGTCGCTGGGTGAATGGTTGGTAGCTGACCCTCCGGAGTCGTCCAAGCCACCGGGGCCGATTCTTTTGGCATTCACCGTTGTTCCGCTCATTGCGTTGGTCTGCCGGCATTACGGTTGGTGGCCTTCGCCGTTCGGGGAGTACAGATGGTTGGATCCCTTCCTCGTCAGCGCCGCGGCTCTGCTCATCTTGATCGTGGTCGGTCTGGTGTGGGCGATCCGCACCCTCTATGCCCTTGGCCAGGACCGGCGGTGGTCGTGGTGGATTCTGTCCTCCCCGATCGCCGTCATCGCTGCAGTAGCTCTGGTGTTGTTGATGCCGCCGGCAACTTTCCTCGACAAGAGCGGAGAGTTCGAGACCATCGCGATTGGTCTTTTGGAGCAGCCTGAATCGACCGTGGAAGAGCTCGAGATCGGCCAGTTCGATATCAGTAGTGCCCATGTCGTGCGGCCGGATGAGGTCTACTTCATCGACAACGACAGCATGTTCATCACCTCGAGTGGGTGGGTGTACTCGCCCAGCGGCCCACCATCGGGGTTCGATGATTTCTCCGCAACTCACCTCGGCGGACCTTGGTACGAGTTCACGGCGGTATGGCGTGACTGATAAATCGAGTGGCCTGTAACGCAGGCCTGTAGCTACCATCGCGGTGTGGATACGTACACGGTGACGCCCCATGGGCGTGAGGGGGTTGTCGGCGTCGTCTTCGCCGGCGACAGATAGCGCATTTCGGACCCGACAGCACTTGGTGCTGATCGGGCCATGAGCTGTACCCACCTTCACCGAGCCACGATTGGTATACACCCATGATCATTTTGACCGATACATCTATTCGTTCCAGCCTCGTCAACGCGAGTCGTAAGGAGAAGTCCGATCTCACCCTGCCGGACGGCTTCGGCACCATCGACTTCGACGCTCTCGACTACCTGGGCTGGCGAGATCCGAAAATGGGCCGACGCGCCTACGCGATCGTCCCGACACTCGACGGGGAGACCATCGGAGTCTTGCTCGTTCAAGCCGAGGCCACTCCGCGATCGCGCGCCCAGTGCTCCTGGTGCCGCGACACGCGACTCCCCAACGAGGTCGTCTTCTACGGCGCCAAGTTGGCCGGGCCCGCCGGTCGACGTGGCAGCACGGTCGGAACACTGATCTGCCGAGACTTCCAGTGCTCGTCCAATGTTCGTAACGACCCCCCGCTCCCGTATGCCGGCTACGATGCCGCCGCTGCGCGCCAGAACCGGAAAGATGAACTGGTGCTGCGGGCTTCGAGTTTTGTCGAGCGGGTGGCTCGGCAGTAGAGCGGACCAAATCGGGGACGAGATAGCACCCTGTTGCGACGTTCGTCCCCCCTTCCTGACTCAGGGAGGGGGACGAGCTGTCTAGACGGGTTTGATCCGACGAGCACTTCGAGACGACGCGACATGTGGCGTCGCACATGATTGCGCGGTCACGGCGTTGCTCGACGCAACGTCGCCCAGGCTCCGGCGATGCACGCGATGGCAAGGGCCAGAGGGAGTAGTGCCATCGGTACCACTCGGGGAGTATCGACAAACCACGAACCGATCGCCGGCCACCACCCAGCCCAGGTGATCGCGATCGCTGACAAGCCGAGCAAGCCGAAAAGCCCGGTGAGGGAGGCGAGTAGACCGGTGATCCTCCACCGCTGGTAGATAGCACCTGCCAGCATTGCGATCGAACTGGTCAGCAGCAGCGTCGCGAACAGTGCGAGCAACTGTACGGCGGTGTTGTCGGTGAAATAGCGTGCGATGCCGAACATGCGCATGTGCACACCCCAGCCGTTGGTGGCGGACTCCAGCACGGACAGCAGTTGCAGCGCGATTGCGAAGACTGCGGACTGTGCCAGCGCCATAACCGTGGTGGCAGTGAAGAACTCGCGGCGAGTCACGCTCAGTCCGAGCGCGAATGGGAACGTCTGCGTCATCGACTGGAGGTAGAACGCCAGCACGAAACCGTAGACCGAGAACACACTGCCGGTGAATCCCTCACCCTCCTCGTTCCCGACGATCGCGTAGATAGTGAAGCTGATCAGGAACGAGATCAACAGGATGCCCACTGGCCAGGCGATCAGCAACGGCCACGCGACCGTGTGCAGTTGTAGGACGGCACCGATCCTGGACCGAGCGGGCGTCTTCGGGACCGTCCGTGGCTCTGTCGTTGCGATACTCATACGGTGATCTCCTTGCGCTGCGTCGAAGTCGCGATGACAAGTTCCTGCAAAGATGCCGGTTCCACTTGGACTCCTGCCTCCCGCAGTCGGTTTCGCTCGGTCTCTGTCACATCGGCCTGCAACATGATTCGGCTGTGGGCGCCCAGTGTCTCCCGGCGCAGGACCCTGCCGGACGCAGCAACGGCATCCACCGCATCAATGGGACCGGATACCAGCACGGCGCGGCTACGCAGTGCATCCGCGTCTGCGTCGACGACAATCCGGCCGCCGTCGACGACAATCACGTGCTCGAGTAGATTGGCTACCTCGTCGATCAGGTGAGTCGAAAGCACCACAGTGCGAGGATGTTCGGCGTAGTCCGCAAGCAGGCGATCGTAGAACAGTTGGCGTGCAACGGCATCGAGACCGAGATACGGCTCGTCGAAAAGCGTGAGCGGTGCACGGGAGGCAAGTCCGATGATCACTCCCAACGCTGACCGCATGCCGCGCGAGAGCTTCTTCACCTTGCGGCACAGGGGAAGTTGGAAATCGTCAAGCAGTGTCTCGGCGAACGCGTGGTCCCAATTCGGGAGTAGATGGCCGGCGGCGACGAGTACGTGCTTGACCTTGAGGTCTTCGGGGTACGTCTGGCTTTCCTTGACGAAGCACACGTTCGCCAGGACGTCGGCATTCTCGAAAGGGGCGGCCCCGAAAACTTCGACGTCGCCGCTGGTGTGCAGGTCCTGCCCGGTCAGTATCTGCATGATCGTCGTCTTGCCTGCGCCGTTACGGCCGAGTAGGCCGTAGATCTTGTTGCGGCTGATCTCGAACGAGACGTCCGCGAGCGCGTCGACATCCCCGTACTTTCTGTCCACGGAGCGCATCGAGGCGACAAGTTCAGTTTCGTCGAAACGCCTGACTCGGGGCTCGGTCGTTGTCGTGCTTGCGTTCATCGGTCCGCCTTCCTGTCGTCCAGCATGGATTTGAGTTCGCCGAGGGAAATCTGGAGCCGGTCGGCCTCCGTGACCAGCGGCTCGATGTATTGGCGCGCGAACGCTTCTCGTCGTCTGAACCTGAGTGCGTCGCGGGCGCCGACCGTGACGAACATTCCGATTCCCCGTTTCTTGTAGAGGATCCCCTCGCCTACGAGCTGATTGAGGCCCTTGGCTGCCGTCGCCGGATTGATTCGGTGGAACGCCGCCAGTTCGTTGGTTGAGGGCACCTGCCCGTCTTCGGGTAGTGAGCCGTCGATGATCGAACTCTCGATCTGTTCGGCGATCTGTTGGAACAGTGGTCGTCCGTCGTCGATCACGATGACCGGCGCTCGGTGTTCACTGGTTCATTACTCATGTAATGAACCATAGAACGTCATGGGGCATGTTGGCAATGAGATCGCGGAAACTGGCACCGATGACTTGGGTCTCCGAGCGCTACCCATCGGGACATTCATCGCAGAGGCTGATGGAACAGCTTGGATGCAGACCGGCTACGACTTCCAGATCCCGGGGCGTTGCGCACAGGCATTGAGCTTCTTCGGAACCATGGAACCGCCGATCTAGGTGGTCGACCACGGGACGGGGCACCTTCGGGTGGCCGGTAGTTATCGCCTCAATGAATTCGGCCACCTCGTCGAAGGCGGCAACTATGTCGCGGGGGTCATTCTGCATGGACGGTGTAGCTTGGGGAGTTCGCTATGCGTTGACGCAAACACCCGGCAGCATCGGCAGTTCGCCACCCACCCGTGAAGCAGGCGAAACCACCAGCCTCGGCTTCGGGGCGTAACCCGTAGTCGTAGAACGGAAGCCGGACCGCACGCGGCGGTCGGGCCCCTTTTCGTCAACCCAAAGACGGAGTCGTATCCACCGCAAGTAGGGACTTAGCGCCCCGTTTTGGTGTTTCTGTACTGATTTGCAATCCCGATACGTACGCTTCCGGCCAGGGAATCGGACACTCGACCAGCAGGGGTATCTATGCCGAATGTGACAGTGAAATTCGGGGGTTCAGACCCGGAAACAGCAGACCTCGCACGCCGGGCACTGCAACCAGTACTAGACAGCATCTACCGCACATACCGCAGGAAACCGCTCCCATTCGTCGAAGCCGCACTTAGACGCGCAGGTCGAGGAAGCTTCTCACAAGCAGGAATTGAACGATTCGCCGACTACATTTCAAGAGGAGACCGACCGATTCTCACCACATAGCGGCCGCTCGTGATGAGGCCGAAGACCGAAGCGCTTCCACCGGCTACCTGTTCGACGACCTAAATTGGTCAGTGCCAACTAGGTACAGGTCCATCGTGGTCAACATCAACATCAAGAGACAGCGCCCGCCCGCGTCCGAGATCGGTAGCTTGCCTCACCGTGGCAAGGGCACTCGAGCCAGCAGACGTATTCGATCAAACGGAGCTGAGGAGGCTGATTCAGCAGATGCACATTAATCGACCTCTGTGTGAATTCTGCTCACGGTGCACACTCGCGTGATCAAACCAGTCGGCGCTGTGACATTCGGTTGCTGATCCTATTCGGGGCGGCCTCGACCGACTATTTGAGACCTGTCAAACATAAGCTCCCCTTCCTGGCCAGGTAGGGGAGCTTATGTTTGTGACCACCGCACGATCCACGCATCTGCTGATATGCAGGTTTCAGGCAGAGCTGAAAATGTCATCCACATGCGGTCGGCCGATCTTCTCTACAAGTCGGGAGCGGTTAGTGGCCCTGCGCCTTCTAATGAGAAGGGGATCGTGGAACCGTTCGCCATCGCCACGATCATGTTGACGATAGCAAAGAGGACGTTATCCATTTGAATTCACCTCCTCGCTCCGTCTAGGGCCCGGCAAGATTCGCTACTGCATACAGGGCAGATGTCCTGCTGTCGAAATTGGGACCTGCAATGTAAGCGGGCGAGCCTGGACCGAATGAGGTGACTGTCCTGATATATCCGAGGCGATTCGAGGAGTTGTAGTCCACCAACCAAGGTCCACCAGAAGCACCTGCGCCAAAGTTGCCCGGTTTGGGAGTTGCGTGAGAAGCCGTAGCTCCGAACGTCATAACCAGGGAAGGCGCTGCGATGCTTGCGGGGAATAAGGTTTCGACTCTGGACACTTACGGCCTTCTATCGAATTGGGGCCAATCTGCCGGTTTCTAAAGATCGTCGGGAAGGTAGCACGACGCTAATGTGACAGTCCTCGAAACTGGGGTATTTCTTCGAGCTTTATCCGGCTCTCCGGATCCGTGCAGAGCGATGGTCGTACATTGGCACTTACGGTTAGGGCGTCCGATACTGAGGAAGAATACGTACTTGATTCTTTTCGAAGGTGATTTTTGACGAACTTGGGTATTTTCACAGTTGTGATTGTGAGAAGATCTGCATTCTTGCATGAGTTGTGGTCCCCGGTGTCCGGGTGCGCTACGGCAGATCGGTTTCAAAAACTTCAACTGATAAGCGCGCGGAGTCCGAGCGGAGACAGTTTCCAACCCCATCGGTTGGTAGTCGCGCTCGAATCACTGATGGACGGCAAACGAACCGAGGTACCGGCGACCATCGGCTTCGAGGTCGACAGCACTCTCCTGACAGTGCGCGCAATGGACACCGATTCAGGCCGGGGGACGACCAGTCGGACTGCATCGATGAACTGCAGAATTCCGAGACGCGGTCCTCTAGCACCCCCATTTTCGTTGGATTCACATTGACTGATCACTGAATGGAGGGGGTTGTGTACCTGCCGTGTACCTGTCACAGGATTGGGTCCCAAACAAGCGAAGTTCGACTGCCCCAAAAGGGCTCTGAACTGCGGAGAATCTGTGGAGCCGATGACGGGAATCGAACCCGCGTATTCAGCTTGGGAAGCTGATGTTCTACCATTGAACTACATCGGCGTCGCAGCCGACCGGACGTGTTTTCACCGCCGATCAACGTGCTTTCCGAACATTATCAGACGAGCTTTCAAGCAGCGGTGTCCCCGGCCGCCATTGATCAACACAGGCGTGTCGAAGTCGGCGCCTTCGGTAAATGATTTGCCCAAAAATTGTGCGCAGGAACACCTTTCGGGATGGAGAACTTGAGACAGGTGGGGCTGGGCTCTCCCGTGGGAGTCCAGAACCCGCGCATCGTGTTCGGTAACCACAGTGTGATCGCCCCGGCGATGGGCCGGCACTGCCCGCAGAACCGGTAACCTCTACCTGTGCTGCTCTCCGATCGTGACATCCGTGCCGAAATCTCCGTTGGACGTCTGGGTATCGACCCTTTCGACGATTCCATGGTGCAACCGTCGAGCGTCGACGTGCGCCTCGACGGTCTTTTTCGGGTTTTCAACAACACGCGGTACACGCACATCGACCCGGCACTGCGCCAGGACGAGCTGACCAGCCTGGTCGAACCGGCAGAGGGCGAGCCGTTTGTGCTTCATCCCGGCGAGTTCGTTCTCGGTTCGACTCTCGAAGTGTGCTCACTGCCGAACGACCTCGCCGGCCGCCTCGAAGGTAAGTCGAGCCTCGGGCGCCTGGGCCTTTTGACGCACTCCACCGCCGGCTTCATCGACCCGGGTTTCAGCGGCCACATCACACTGGAGCTGTCCAATGTCGCAAACCTGCCGATCACGCTCTGGCCGGGAATGAAGATCGGACAGCTCTGCCTGCTCAAGCTCTCGAGCGCTGCAGAGTTCCCCTACGGAAGCTCCGAGGCCGGATCCAAATACCAGGGCCAGCGCGGCCCGACACCGTCGAAGGCGTACCTGAACTTCAACCGCGGCTGAACGAACGAACTTCGGGGGGAGTCGCATGATCGGAATTTTCTACGGTCTGGTTTTCATGAACTTGTTGTTCGTGACCAGCACCGTGTGTTTGATGAAGCCGTCCAAAGCCAGTGTTGTTGCGACCGTCTGTGCAGGGGTGGCGTGGCTGTTCTTCAATGGACCGCTGGAAGGTCAGGTCTTGTGGTCGTTGAACAGAGAACACGGTCTGACGGTCTCGGATCTGATGTCGCTTGTTGCCTTCGGCATCGCCGCTCGTGGTTGGAATCAGGTTCGCAAAGCCCGTGAAACCGTCGACGCAGATCGTTTCTGACCTGCGCGCTCACCTGGATTGACCGCCACGATTCGGACAGATGTTTCGACCTGGAGCACAACAGTCGTCGAATCGGGCACAATTACTGGTTATGTGGTGGATTGTCGGAGGCGTACTACTCGTATGGGTCGTGTGTTCCATTCCGATTGCCATCCTGGTGGGGCGGGGTATCGCGCGTCGGGACCGCGCGGAATTCGACGGGCGAAATCAACAGTGGGCCGACGAGGTTGTCAGGTCGATCGAGAAGCAATCGGAGCAGGACAATGCCGATCGGCGTAAGCCACCACTGATAAGCTGACCAGCTGGACTTTTCCGGAGGTGAGTGGGCATGGAACTTCCATCCGATACTCCCGACGACGTCGTGGCCGCGGCCGCCGGCGGACCAAGGGTTCCGCAGTTCGATCCCACAGTGGGGATTCCGGTAGTTCCGCCAGGGGGAGATGCTCCCAACCGGTTGGTGGTCATCGGCGATTCGCTGTCGCAGGGATTCCAGAGCGGGGCGATCTTCAATACCGATCTGTCGTATCCGGCGATCATTGCTCACCAGCTGGGCCGGCTCGACCAGTTCCGCTTTCCCCGTTACGGCGGCCCGGGCGGGCTTCCGCTCAACATCGAACTGTTGCTCCGCACCCTCGAGGAGCGCTTCGGCCCACGGCTCGACCTCTGGGAGGTGCCGCTCGCACTCTTTGCTGCGCGCGCGTTCATGGATCAGGTAGAGGACTATTGGGAACGCGGACCGGGCAGCGAAGCGCCGACATTCTCGGCAATCAACCACAACCTCTCGGTGTACGGGTGGGATCTTCGTGACGCTCTGACCAAGACGGCGCAGGGCTGCGAGGATGCTCTTCACCAACCGCACGACGATTTGATCAGCCAGATCGTCGAGAACAACGGCGAGCGCGCCGCACTGCGAGTTCTGCCGCGAGGCTCCGACGCCGAGAAGCGTATGACCGCGTTCGACGCAGCAGCGGAGTTGGGCAAGGAAGGCATCGAAACTCTGATCGTCTTCCTCGGTGCCAACAACGCGCTCCGCACCGTCACCGAACTTCGAGTCGAGTGGAGCGGCAACAACTTCCGTGATCCGGGCGGCAAGCGCGACTACACGGTGTGGCGGCCTGAGCACTTCGCGTCGGAGTACGCCGAGGTGCTGGCCGCGATCCGCAAGATCAACGCCCAGCACGTCATCCTCTGCACCGTCCCACACGTGACCATCGCACCGATCGCCCACGGGCTCGGGGGGAAGATCGAAATCGGATCCCGCTACTTCCCGTACTACGCACGACCGTGGGTGCGCGACACCGACTTCGACCCACAACGCGATCAGCACATCACCGGCGCGCAGGCGTGGGCCGTCGACACCGCAATCGACATGTACAACGACGGAATCGAGCAAGCCGTCGCGAATGCCCGTCGGGTGGGGAAGGACTGGTACCTCTGCGATATTGCCGGGTTGCTCGAGCGCGTGGCCTCACGGCGCTACGTCACCGACGTCAATGCGCGGCCGTCATGGTGGACGCCGTACCCCCTTCCCAAGGCGCTGACCGACTTGCAACCCGTGCCGGACTCGCTGTTCCTCTCCGCCGACGGTCGCGGCGGCCGCGCTTCGGGCGGCCTCTTCTCGCTCGACGGCGTTCATCCCACGACAGTCGCGTACGGGGTGATGGCGCAAGAACTGGCGAACATCATGGTCACGGCAGGGGTCCAGTTCGACCGCGCTCAGATCGATTTCGACCGACTCGTCCGACGCGACACCTTGGTGCGCACTCCGCCGCAGAATCTCGATTCCACGCTCGGCGTCATCGGCTGGGCCGACGAGCATCTCGGCTTTGCCAAACGTGTGTTCGGCCTCTGACTTTCAGCTTGCCTTCGACATCGTCGGTGCAACGATGCGTTCCGCGTACTCCCGCAGCAGTGCCACCAGGTCTGCGTCGTCGACGGAAAGTCTGCCGGTCGGACCTATCGCAGCCAAGGCACCGACGACACACCTTTCCGCGTCGTGGATCGGGACGGCGACGGCGGAGCGTCCGACACGAATCTCGTCGACCTCACGGGCGGCCTCACCGCGCCGGATCCGCGAGAGCTCGAGTTCCAACGCGTCGCCGTCGGTGATGGTGTGTGCGGTGACCTTTCGCAGTGGGGCCTCGGCCAATTCGGGTCGGTTGGCGAGGAGCAGCTTCCCGATAGCCGACGCGTGAACGGCTGTGACCAGTGTCCGTTCGCCACTGAGTTCGTGGTCGGGATCGCGATCGACGAGCCGAATTCTGTTTTCTGCAAACGACGCGAGGTAGACGCCGAACCGTAGCTGTTCGCGGAGTTCTTCGAGGAGCACCGAATTGTCGATGGGTGTGGGTTCGGCGGCAGCCCCGGCTAATTCACGGGTGCGTCGGCCTAGTGCGAAGCCGGAGAGGTCGGCGATCCGAACCAGGTAACCGTCGGCGACAAGGATGTTGAGTAACCGATACGCAGTGGCAGGTGGGATGTCGGCCAGGGCGGCAATGTCCTTGGCGGTGGCTCCCGATCCGAGCCTGGCCGCCGACTCGAGGAGGGCAAGGGCGCGCTGAACCGCTCGGGGTTCGTGCCCACCGAGGTCGCGTGGTCGGCCCACCATCAGCGGGCGCCGGCAGTCGGCTCGCCCACCAGCACGATGTTTCCGGCTGCGTCGGTGGCGAACACCCCAGCTCCTGGTAGTACGTCCTCGGTTTCGGGACTGTCGAAAGCGCCGACGTGCAGCAGACTTTTGGGGCTTCGGCGTCGCAGGTAGAACTGCCAGAGTGTGCCCGAAGTCAGGATCACGAGCACGGCGATCGGTGCAACGTACGCGTGGTCGATCGTGTTGGCATAAACCAGGTAACCGAGGACTATCGCTCCGGCACCACTGCCACACGACGCGGCCGCGCGAACGCCGGGAGTGTGCTCGCCGATCCGTGTCAGGAAGACAACGGATGCGATAGCCGTCAGTGCATAGGCCACGATGACGGCGCCGCGAACAGTCAGTCGAACGTCGTCGAAGATTTCTCCGCGCCCGAGAACGGCAAAGGTTCCGCCGCCCAGCAGGACGGTGCAGACCACGGTAGTCAATGCGAAGTAGGGCGTACGGAAGGCACTGTGAACCGAGGCGAACCGGCGGGGGAGTAGGCGCTCGACACCGAACGAATAGACCAGGCGTGACGCAGCATTGGACGACGCCATCGACGACGCCAGCCACGAGCAACCCAGACCGACGTTGAGAGCGATCACGACACCGGGGCTCACGCCCGTCGCCGTTCCGTGGAGATAGGCGTTGACGAGGGTGTCACTGCGCCCGGACCAAGCGGCCCAGCCGGCAAAGATGAAGAGCGATCCACAGATGATCGGAGTGAGAAGGACTGTGCGGGTGACGGTTACCAGCGGGCGACGGGCCTCGGGGCCGACGAAGGCCGCGCTCTCGAATCCGGCGAGAGCAAACACGGCAGCCAGAGCGGTGAGCAGTAGTCCGTGGCCGGAGGTGGGCGGAACGATCTGTGCTTGTTGACTTCCGGAACCGCCCAGGATCATGAGCCCGACGATGAACAGAAGTGAACAGCTTTCGACGACGAGGATCGCGAGCGCGGCAAATCTGACACTTCGCACGAGAGCACCGAGAATCAGCAAGGCTATCCCCAGATAGAGCGCGATGACGTGAAAAGTCTTGTCCACGTGCACACCCGCGAAGCCGAGCAATGCGATTGCGGCCTGTCCGCCGTGATAGAGCGTCATCACCGCGCTGCCGACGTACTTGACCAGCATGGCGATGCCGGTGGTCAATGCTGCCCGAGTGCCGAGGCCACGAAAGACGAAGCTGTGCAATCCGCCCGACGCAGCCATTCGGCGAGTGAACTGCGAAACGCAGAAAGCAATGAGCGTCACCAGCACGGTGGCGGAGATGATGGTGATCATCCCGCTCAACAACCGGCCGTGCGTCAGCATGGTGACGGGCAGAACGACCATCGACACAGCGGGAGCAGTGGTCGCTACCGACTGGGCCAGCACCTCGGCACCGGAGAGTTGCCGACGGCCCAACGCCCGCAGCGGTGATCGCGCCGGGGGCTGCTTCTCGCGCGTGGTGAAGGACCGCGCGATGGCTTCGGTGAGAGCGGACATGTCGCGTCACGCTAGTCCGGTTCTGTAACGCCGATATTGCGGGCATGCTTCCGCTGATCGCACTCGTGTGAGAGAGCCCGATGCTGATGCTCGCAGGTTTCTCACTCGGTCCCCACCGACTGTTTCCTGTGCGTCAAGTTCCGGACCCAACGCTCCTGAAGTCTGTGTTCAACACCAACCACCCGGGTCACCGGGAGCACACTGGGGAGCTCGAATGCCATACACACGTAGATCTTTCATGCGCAGCCTGGGAATCACCGGCGGCGCGGGCCTGGCGCTCGGTGCTATGTCGTCCATCGGCCTGGCGCCGGCAGTGGCGTCGACGCCGAGGCGATTTCAGGCACCTGCTGCGGGTGACCTGATCGGAAAGGTCAAGGGAAATCACTCCGTCGTGATCCTCGGCGGCGGACCGTCCGGGCTGTGCTCTGCCTACGAACTGCAGAAGGCCGGATACAAGGTCACCGTCCTCGAAGCACGCAACCGCCCGGGTGGTCGGGTGTGGTCGATCCGCAACGGCACCGAAGAAACCGACCTGAACGGTGAGACACAGACCTGTACGTTCTCGGAAGGGCACTTCTACAACCTCGGTGCGACGCGTATTCCGCAAAATCACAACACCATCGACTACTGCCGCGAACTGGGCGTCGAACTGCAGATGTTCGGAAACCAGAACGCGAACACCTTCGTCAACTACACCGGCAACAAGCCGCTGGCGAATCAGTCGATCACCTACCGAGCAGCCAAAGCCGACACCTACGGATACATGTCCGAGCTGCTGCAGAAGGCCACCAATCAGGGCGCTCTCGACCAGGTCTTGAGCAAGGAAGACAAAGAAGCACTCTCGTCCTTCCTCACCGATTTCGGCGATCTCTCCAGCGACGGCCGCTATGTCGGATCCTCGCGTCGAGGGCACTCCGCGGAGCCGGGCGCCGGCCTCAACTTCGGAACCGAGATCGAACCATTCGGGATGAGCGATGTCATCCAGGGCGGCATCGGGCGTGCATTCTCCTTCGAGTTCGGTTACGACCAGGCCATGACGATGATGACCCCGGTCGGCGGCATGGACCGGATTTACTACAAGTTCCAGGACGCGATCGGCATGGACAACATCGAGTTCGGCGCCGAGGTCAGCGGCATGAAGAACGTGCCGGAAGGCGTCACCGTCGACTACGTCGTCGACGGCAAGACCAAGTCGATCACCGCCGACTACGCAATCTGCACGATCCCGCCGCACCTGATCAAGCGGCTGAACAACAATCTGCCCTCCGACATCCTGCTCGCGTTGGATGCAGCCAAGCCGTCGTCGTCGGGCAAGCTCGGTATCGAATACTCGCGTCGGTGGTGGGAGACCGAGGACCGCATCTACGGTGGCGCGTCCAACACCGACCGCGACATCTCCCAGATCATGTTCCCCTACGATCACTACAACTCCGACCGCGGCGTCGTCGTCGCGTACTACAGCTCGGGTAAGCGTCAACAGGCTTTCGAATCGCTCACCCACCGTCAGCGGCTGGCAAAGGCCATCGCCGAAGGCGCAGAAATCCACGGCGACAAATACACTCGCGACATCTCGTCGTCCTTCTCCGGAAGCTGGCGTCGCACCAAGTATTCGGAATCCGCCTGGGCATCATGGGCCGGCGCGGGAGATTCCCACGGCGGCATGGCAACTCCCGAGTACACCAAGCTGCTCGAACCCGTCGACCGGATCTACTTCGCCGGCGATCACCTCTCCAACGCCATCGCCTGGCAGCACGGGGCCTTCACGTCCGCGCAGGACGTCGTGACCCACCTGCATCAGCGTGTTGCGCAAACTGCCTGACGTGCTTCGTTTCCCATCACTTTTTCTGGAGGTCTAATCATGAAATCTCGCAGCACCAAGGTCCTTGCAGCGGCATTCGCCGCCACCACGCTACTGGGCTTCGCCACTGCCTGCTCGTCTGACGAGGCGGACGCCGAGACCACATCGAGTTCGTTCGTCTCGAAATCGATTCTCGAAGCGGGGCAGGCAAACCCGATGATCGCTCAGGGCGTCGCGATCGGCGGCGACACCGCGATCTACAAGACCAGCGGCATCGGTCCGTCGGCAGGAAACAAGGCGGCGCCGGAAGGTTCGCCGGAGTCGTACATCGACGGTCAGTTTTCCGGCGGTGTTCTGCCGGCCGGTGTCACCGTCACCGAGGCGCAGGGCATCAACGTACTCAAGAAGATCCGCGACAACCTCGAAGCACAAGGATTGAGTCTCGAAGACGTCGTGACGATGCGCGTCTTCCTCGACAACGCGCCGGGATCGGACAAGGCCGACTACACAGGATGGAATCGCGCGTACCGGCAGTTCTTCGCCAACACCAATCTCGACACGGGTGACACCGAGTTGGTGCCGATGGGCACGGCCGAGCCGATCGCTCCGATCGAGCGAAACAGTGCCCGGCCCACCCGCTTCGCCCTCGAGGTTGCCGGACTGCCCGTTGCCGGTTGGCTCGTCGAGGTAGAGGTCGATGCGGTGTACCCCGACGGCAAGGAACCCGCCTGATGGGCGCGCTCAGCCCGACTCACTGGGCGATCGTCGCAGTAGTGCTCGTGGTGCTGTTCGGTTCGAAGAAGCTGCCCGACGCGGCCCGGGGCCTCGGCAGGTCGATGCGGATCCTGAAGTCCGAAGTCGGTGAACTGCAGTCGGATACGGACCTCGCGTTGGAGCAGCGAGACTGACCCCCGTGCGCGGTCGAGGAGTCCCCACACTCCTCAACCGCGCACAGGTCTACTAGATCAGACCTTCGGAACGAGCTACCGACGGTGGTGACGGCGGACCCTTCACGAAGACATCGATCAGCACGTCCTCGTCCTGGTACGACGCGAACTGCGCCAACCCCGGGGTCTGGCGCACAGCCGAATGAACGGCGTCACCGTTTTGCGGATACTCCGGTACGACGTGACGCCAATGGGCGCACAGCAGCGTTCCGCCAGGCTCGAGATGCTCGACGACCTGCAGCATTGCCTCGATGAGCTTTTCGAAGGTCAGGTAGTAGCCGACTTCGCTGATGACGACGAGGTCGAAGGTTTCTTCGGACCAGTCGTCACCCAACGCCCAGAGCCGAAATTCGGAGTCATGTCCGGTAAGCCTCGCTCGAGCGCTCTCGAGTGCGGTCGGGACGATGTCGGTGGCGAGAACGCTGTCGCAGCGCTCGGACAACTTCTCGGTGAGAATCCCGATCGAGCACCCCGGTTCGAATGCGCGACGGTATCGAGGTTTCGGGAGCATAGCGACACTGAGTGCGTACTTCCGCTGCTCGTACCAGCGGGATTCGAAATCCCATGGGTCGGACTGTGCGGCATACATCTTGGCGAAGTAATCCGCGGGGAGTTCACGATCGCTCATACGAACACCGTCTCGTACGGCCTCAGTAGTCGTTCCATCGCGTGGCGGGGGAGGATGGGTGCATCCGCGGGATGATCGGAAAGCGGAGCGATCTGTGAAGTGAACTCATTGGTGGCAGCAGATTTCGCAGCCTGAACGTCGGAGGGCAAGGTCACCTTTCGTGCTCTTTCCCATGGGACTGCCGCATGATCCGGCGCGGCCCAATGCCACGCCCAGATGGGATACTCGATCAAGCGCGATCCAGTGTCCGCGCACGCCCTCGCCGCCGCGTCTCCGGTGGCTTCGTGGTCCGGGTGGCCGTCCCCGCGCCACGTGGAGGCGCACCAGGTATCCGCCGAGGAATCACCGAGAATCGAGCTGAGGCGGTCGGTCAACTCCTGTCGGTTCTCGCCGATCTTTCCGTCCGGGATGCTCAATCGAACCGGTGTGGGAATTCCGAGGACACGCGCTGCCCGATCCGACTCGGACCGTCGACGGCGTTCCATCTCGGGCTGAGTCACGGTCGGTGAATCGGGATGCGAAGCTCCGCCGTCGGTGACAGATACGACCTGAACACTGATGCCGGAAAGTATTGCCAGAAGAGCGGTTCCGCCCAGACCGAGTATTTCGTCGTCGGGATGGGGAGCGACGATGATCAATCGTGAGCATCCGGTGAGATCCAGTTCCGGAAAACTTCTTCCCCACTCCCGCCATGTCGATTCGGGAGTACCGCCGTCGTCGACAGGTTTCTGCGCGAACAGTTTCGAGTTCACCACGGCCGTTTCCCCTTGGCTGCAATCCGGCCCAGCTCGGCGAGATCCTTCTCGGCGTGACTCTGCCGCAAGTAGACGGTGAGATCGGCTACCCGTGCCGCGTGCGCGGCGTCCATGCAGAGCGGTGCGGCGCCGAGAGCGCGTCCCACCCGATCCAGGGTCTCGGTAGCGGCGCGCTCGACAATTGCGCGCACACGGAGTGCCCGCTGCATGGCCTCGGCATTTTCGTCGAAGGGATCCGCATCGATCTCGGCCGCCGCGACTGCGAGCGCGTTGCGCGCTGCGGCGAGCGCTGCATCGACCGCACCGAGGTGTGCGAGTACGTAGGGGTCTTCGCTGCTTGCAGCCTTGTCGTACAACGGATCAGCGACGCCGCAGGCGCCGCCGTACCAGCATGCAGCCACGCCGATCGCGCCGTGCCAGAACCCCGGGCGGCTCAGGTAGTCGCCTGCCGTCCCGACCGGTATGGCCGGAACCATGTCGAAGTCGACCGCGCTGGAGTCGCTTTCGGCCATACCGACGGCCTTCCACGAATCGGGAACGGGATGCACCCCAGGTAGTCCGAGCTCGACCGCGAAGAGGGAGGGGACACCGTCGACCAAGGCGGTGATCAGTGCATGCGTGCAGGTGTTGGCGCCGGAACACCACAACTTGCGACCGGTGAGCGTCCAGATCCCCACGTGCTCAGACGCATTCACCACAGGTTGGGGTGGCTCGGCCGCCCACACTCCCCACAGCTGCCCGGGTTCGGGATCCGGTCCGTCGAGTTCGGTGAGTATCGCGACGGCATCGGTGTGAGCCTCAGCCATCCGGCCGAGAACCACATTCTCCCGTGTGAGCTCTGCCAGGGAGGTCCACCGTGCGGCCGTCGCGCCGCCGCCGGGCAGCGGCAAGTACAGTCCACCTGCGTCCAGGAGTGTGTGTAGTCGTTTCATCGTGCCAGCTCCGCTTCTTCGTTATCGGCGGTCGTACCACCCAGGTTACGGATATGTCCGGCAAAGCCGCCCGGAGTTCGGCCGTCGAGACGCGCAGACGTGGTGACCGCAATGTCCTCTGCCCACGCGATACAGGCACCGGCCTCGCTCAACCGCCGGACGAGATCGACATCCTCGTCTTCTTCGAGATCGCAGAATCCTCCGACGTCCCAGTACATATCGGCGCGGACACCGAGGTTGGCACCGTGGACGTGACCGTGTCGACCATAGGGATGTGCGTGGTACATACGTTCGTACCGTTCGCGAACGGAGTGCGGATGGCCTTCCCAGTCCGCGATGCGAACGGTGCCCGCGACGACGTCCGCAGTACGCGCATACTCCAATTGGCGCGCAATCCAGGTGGGGCCGACCACCGAATCGGCATCGGTCGTGGCGAACCACGCTGAGGCCCCCAAATCTGCGCCGAACGCAGAGAAACCCGTCGCTCGCGAACGGCCGACGTTCTGATGCTCGACGCGGAGTACTTCCACCCCGTCAGGGATGACCCCCGCGGTTCCGTCCGAACAGTTGTCGAGGACGGCAACCACTCGGACGGGGACAACGCAAGCAGACGCCGCTGTTGCGAGTGCACGAAGGCAATTGGGGAGGTCTTCGGCTTCGTTGTGGGCGGGAACTACGACAAGAACCTGGTCGATTGGCACAGTGACGATCCTTTCCTCACCCTGGTACGGTCGGGTCTTCTTTCGTCCCGGTTCTCAACAGATAACCACATTTCGGACGGGGGCCGCCGCGCGACCGCCAGCAGCCGTGCAGGTCGAAAACTGTTTCGGTGAAACATCTCTGGATACGTTTGAGAGATGTGCCGGCGGGGTACAAGACGGGGTTTTGCGACTGTGCTTTCGGGTGCAAAACGGGGTTTTGCACCGAAGAATCTTCAGAACCGGCGGTGGCGCACCGAATCGACGAGCATCCGGGCCACCTCGTGCAGTTTCACGTTGGTGTGCTGCGATTGCTGAACGAGCCGGCTGAATGCTTCGTCGGCGTCGATGCCGTGGATGGCGATCAGCACGCCCTTGGCTTGTTCGATCTCGGCACGAGATTCCATGGCGCAGTGCAACTGTTCGATGTGCTCGTGTGCCTGACGCCAGCGTCGTGAATCTGCGATCGCCGCGCCCGCACCGGCGGTGAACAATTTCATCAACTCTTCGTCGAAGGGCTTGAACTCTGTCGAGGCGAATCCGTAGACGTTGAACGCGCCGAGAAGTTCGGTGCTTCCTTCGCCCATGGTGAGCGGCACGGACAAGTAGGACCGGACACCTTGTTTCCGGGCCTCGGCGGTGAATTCCGGCCATTTGTCGTCGTGATCACCCACCTTCGACCGAACCGACGACATGGTGCGCGCGGCGTCAACGCACGGACCACGATCGGCGGAATGCTGGGCATCGTCTATCGCGGAAAGGTAGTCCGCGGTAGATGCAGCAGTTCGTGGGCCATCGGCGGACAGCACCGTCACGCTGACAGCATCGGCATCCGGCAGCGCTTTGACCGCCGTCTCGGCCAGACGTTGGAGCATGGAGTCGAGATGCGCGTCCGTGTTCAGAGTGGACCGGAGTCCGGCAATCGCTTCGGCGAGGGTGTCGAGCGAATCTGCTGCGGAAGCAAACGCCGCGGCTCCCTGTGGGGTGTCCGCATTGCCTGTCATGATTCAGGTCTACTCCGCAAATTGCGGCGATGTAACCGTTCCAGGCGGTCTTTGCTTCGATGTTGCATGAAATCCGAGGTTCCTGGGTAGCCGCACGCAGCGATGTGCGATGTCGCCTGAAAAAGAGGAGCCGATGATGATCCTGCGTTTACCTGGTGTGTATCCACCGCAACACGACACGTCGTTACTGGCGGATGCGCTGCTGTTCGAGCGCCTCACCGCTCGCAGTCGGGTGCTGGATCTGTGCACGGGGACCGGCGCCCTCGCTGTCGCGGCATCAGCGGCAGGCGCAGGCCACGTCGTCGCGGTCGACATATCTCGCCGAGCGTGTGCCAATGCTCGTCTCAACGGGATCCTCAACGGAACCTCGATCGACTCCCGTCGTGGCGACCTCACCGAGGCGGTGCACGGCGAACTCTTCGATCTGGTGATCTCCAACCCGCCGTACGTCCCTGCTCTTGCAGATGATCTCCCTACCGCTGGAATCGAACGTGCTTGGGACGCAGGCAAGGACGGACGCGCCCTCATCGACAGGATCGCAGCCACCGTTCACGAGGTGCTCGTCCCGGGCGGCACACTGCTTCTCCTGCAATCGGTGCTGTGTGGGGTCGACAAGACCGAGGCGATACTCGAAGAACACGGTATGGCCGTAGAGATTTCAGCGCGGAAGTACGTTCCCTTCGGACCCGTGATGCGCGAGAGGCGCACCATGCTCGAGGCACGAGGGTTGATCACCACCGGTCAGGAAATCGAACAACTCGTGATCATTCGCGCAACGAAGTCTTGCCCTTCTCCCAACTCGATGTGAGGTGATCGCCGAGAAGATCGTCGAACGCCAGGCACGCTGCGGCGCCGAACAAGATGTCATCAGTGCGGTGCGGCTGCGAAGAAGCGAGACCGCCGGCAAGGTCACGAACGGCGATCTGTTCGTGAACGGAATCCGCTTCCACGTGCTCGTCGTAGAACAGTGTCGCGCCCGAACCGAATCCGAGTCGGCGCAGTCCTGCGCTGTATCGTTTGCTCGGCAGCGCAGACGTGGTCTCGACAGCGCACAGGTGCCCGACCAGCGTTCCGAGATGGCGGCGATGAAAACCGAAGAGCGAGAGAGCATTCAACGACGCCAACGTTACCGCGGGAACAGAATCGATGTAGTGGCCGTAGCGGTCCGAAAGACCCACAGCCCGCATGGTGTCGGCAAAAAGACGCGAATGCATTCGCTCTGCGCGACCGCCTCCGTACTCGTCGCTCTGCACTTCGACGAGGGCGGCCTTGACGGCACCGGAGAGACGCGAAATTCCGAGGGTGTGCACATCCGCCTCGCGGAGCTGATTGAGCGAACGGTGAATCAGCACCTCCGAGAACTGATCGATCGTTGCATCCTTCGCCATGAAGGACGCAAGACCTGGGCCTGCACTGGGGGCGGTCATCGACCAGAGGTCGGCCACGACGTCGCCAGACGACTCCACTGTCCCCACGAGTTGCGCGATGGCGGACTCGAAACGCTCTTCGAGCCGAGACCGCACCGCGAGCAGGTCCGGATTCCACTCCCATTTGTCCGAGACGTTCTCGATTCCCTGCAAATGAAGCTCGTAGAGGAGCGTCAGGGTCAGCTGAGCGTCGTCGTCACGAAGAATGTCGTAGGTGAGGTCGGTGGACTGTGCATCCTCGTACGCGTCAGCGGCAGCCGTAATCTCCCTCGGATCGGCCGAGGAGCGCAGAATGGAAACGAGAGTGGCGCTCAGTGGGCCGCGGGCCTGTGGAACAGGCATGGAAGTGGGCACACCAGTGGCCGAATCGAGAACTGAAGAGGACATATGACCGCGTTTCCCGAATCGTCATCTGCCGAAACACCGAGTGTTCCCGGTAACAACACCACCATAACCGCCTGCACGGACGGCCCGCTGCTGGTGCGTGGTGACTTCGAGTTGCTCCGTGACGACGGCACTCCGATAGAGAACAAGCGCTCTACGGTTGCATTGTGTCGATGTGGGCGGACCGGCATCGCGCCGTTCTGCGACAGCTCCCACAAGAAGAAGCGGGCGCGAGCGACGTAACCGGTGCCAATATTCGGAACAAGCCCGACCCGTGAACCGAGACGACCCGGAAACCAAGAAAAGGCTGGATGCCGGCACCATGCGGTGCAGCGTCCAGCCTTTTCAGTCTGAAGTCAGACTGGGATCGAACTCAGATGGCGCGAACGTTCTGAGCCTGGGGGCCCTTCTGGCCCTGTCCGATCTCGAACTCGACCTTCTGGCCCTCGTCGAGGGACTTGTAGCCGCTGCCCTGGATCTCCGAGTAGTGAACGAACACATCCGGTCCGCCACCTTCCTGCTCGATGAATCCGAAGCCCTTTTCACCGTTGAACCACTTGACACTGCCCTGAGCCATAACCAAATTCTCCTGGATCCATCGAGCCGAGCCCTCCCATCGAGAGTCCGGTCTCACACCTGATCCTGCCATGCTCTTCTTTTTCTGTCTCCAATTAGATGGATGGCGAGTTGCAGTATTTGACGGCTTTGTCCCGTTCCGGGACCACGTCGGAAGCAGGTGATTGTTCAACTATGCGCGTTTACCTGCTGTGATGTATTCGTCCCTTCGATGCAGCGCGAAATGACAACACCTGTGTTAAATCTGGATTCGCGGCGCAGAATGCCACCCCGATACCGAGGAGGGGACCAAATACCCAACTCGATCGGGGTCGAGATCAGTCCGAATCGTCGGGTTTGGTGTGCCCGTCGAACGTCACATGGATGTTCTCGTGGGGAACCGCGCGTTGTGCTTTTGCTTGATCGGCGAAGGTGCGCCGATCGCCTTCGATGAGTTCGGTGTTGTCGGTGAACGGAGCCAACAACGCCCGCGGATGGAGTTTGTCGACTCGCACGACGTTGATTTCCGCGCACATGACGATCGAGGCTGCAGCGAGGAACAAGAAGGCCAACAAACCCAGAACGATGGCAAAGACGCCATTGGTGGTGGAGGCACCCCGCACCACAGAGGTCACATAGAGGGCACCGAAGGACTGAAGTGCTTGCCAGAGAACAGCAGCGGCGATCGCTCCAGGTGCCACATCGGCTACCGAGAGCGGGCGGGCGCAGGTGAGCCGGAAAGCGACGATGAAGATGCCCGCATTCAAGACGACTACCGCAAGGGTCAGTAGGAAGCTGAACGAACCGCCCAGATGAAGCGCACCGCCGATGTTGGAGACAGCGGTGGTCCCCAAGATCGCGAGACCGATCGTGCCGAGGAGTAGTAGCCCTTGGAGACGCCCGCGGATGGGATCCGGTCGCATGTTTCGGGGCACCGACCACACCGTGTTCATCGCGTTCTGGCAAGCCAGAGCGACACCGAGGCCACCGTAGAGACCACCGACGATTCCGATCACCAGACCCGTGACACCGCCGCCGATCTGTTGCGCATTGCCCAGGTCGTCACCGATCACCGGAAACTGATGCAGCGCGGAGTCCAAGATCTGTTGCTGAAGCTCAGGGTTGCCCGACAGCACGAAGCCGAGAATGGTCGAGAGCAACAGAAGAAGAGGAAAGAGCGAGACGAAGCCGTAGTAAGCGATCAGCGCGGCTAGATAAACACCTTGATCGTCGAGGAACTTGTAGAGGACCGCTATCGGGAACCCCAGGGCCGGATGCTTCTGTTGCAAGGCATCGAGGCGCTTGGCGATTGTCATTCTCGGTCTCTCTCAGCTCGTCGGACAGCCCGACGAACCTTAGTCGCTGCGAGCGCCCGGCGCTCGACGCCGGTGCAGCCGTCGCGTCAGGAGGCTTCGAGTGACTTCTCTGCTTCGTCGAGCGCGCGCATTGCTCCCTCGACAGAGTTGGTGACCGGGAATTCCTCTTCCGCCCGCGCCGCGCGAAGCAAGCGTCGAAGCGGGTGTGACCCGATCGCGGCCCACTGGAAGTCGTTGGCTCGCGAACGGGTGTTCAGCTCGGCGAACAGTTCGAGGCAGACCGCACCGACGAACAGTGAGTTGGACAAGTCCAGAATGACGCGAGACCACTCCGCAGCGTACGAGTTGAGAAGTTCTCGTAGTGCTGGGGCGGAGAGTTTGTCGAGGTCGACCTCGACCTGGATCAGGACTGTCGAGGGCGCTATCCGCCAGGCCGCGAAACCATGCGTTTCCACGATCGGCCCCAATTGTGTTGAGGGATCGATGGAATCGATCGGTGTGTGGTCGAGTTCATTCAGATTCATGGCAGATCCGGTCTGTGTGCTTTCATCGAAAGGCTGACGACCGATCTGGCGGCGCGGAAAGTTAATGCGTCCAGGCGTGGAAAGCTTTAGAGCTCAATGGAAATGAACAGTACAGATGTGCGCAGGAAATGCTCACCTGATCCAGAGCCTTGATGCGAACCGAGCGCCAGTGGCTTCAACCCCGGCTGTATTCTCAACCTCGGTACCGTTCAGTGTAGCTCGAGGGCGTGAATCGGTCCAGGTGAGAGGTCGAATATTAAGCGGTGCAATGTTTTTGGCTCGACGCTTCGGTATGGTGGAAGATCAGCGTCACCGGACGAAGGGAATCAGATGAACGACCGCGATGCACTCACGGCCATCTCGACCAAGCTCGACACACTGATCGGCGCGGAGACCAACGGTTTGCGGGACGAGGTTCCGCCCGGTTCCAGTGTGCAGTGCACCGAGCAGGACGGCGAGCACGGCCGGTGGGGGCACGATTACCGCCTCGCCAACAAGTATCTCGAGGCCCTCGACATCGGCCAGCCCGGTCTCATCGATCGAGACGAGCTGGAACGTCTTGCACAGGAATACATCTGATCCTCGAGACGTACCTTCAGAAGATTTCACCCATCTCGGTGCGTAGCTGCTTCAGTGACTGAGTGAGGATTCTGGATACATGCATCTGAGAGATGCCGACCTTTTCGGCAATCTGGGATTGGGTGAGATGGCCGAAGAATCTGAGAACGACGATCGTGCGCTCGCGCTCCGGTAGTGCCAGGAGCGCGGGCCGCAGGGTTTCGTGATTGTCGATCCGACTGATCGCTTCGTCGTACTGTCCCAAAGTGTCTATCAGAGTCAGACCACTCCCGTCGCCGGCGGACGCGGTGTCGAGCGGTGTGGTTCGGTACGAATTACCGGCGGTCAAACCTTGTTCGACCTCGTCCGGTTCGATGTCGAGTTCCTTGGCGAGTTCCGCGACTGTCGGTGCACGGCCGAGCGTCTGGGACAAAGTCGTGAGCGCCCGGTTGAGGGCAAGGTGCCGTTCCTGAAGGCTACGAGGCACTCGCACGGACCAGCCGTGATCGCGAAAATGCTTGCGAACCTCACCCATGACGGTCGGGACGGCGAACGAGAGGAAATCCGATCCTTTGTCGACGTCGAATCGCTGCACGGCCTGTATGAGCCCGACGCGAGCAACTTGCTCCAAGTCCTCGAAAGGCTGGCCACGCCCCTGGTATCGGCGAGCGACGTGTGTGGCCAGGGGTAGGCACAGTTCGATGATCGAGGTGGTTATTTTTTCTCGGCTGGGATCATTCGGCGGAAGCGAGGCCATCGAGACGAACAGTTCGACAGCTGTTTCGTACTGGTCCTTCTTGTCCGGTGGGACAGCGGTCACGCACGCTCCTGGGGCAAGCCCTTTTCAAGCGTCATCGTCAGGGTGATGTGACCGTCCGCGTCGATTTCCGACTGTTCCAAGCGGACGGAATCGACCAGCGCTTCGAGAACGAACCATCCGAAGCTGTGCGACTTGTCGGGTATCTCGGAGTGCGCGATCACGGACACGACAGTCCGAAGTGTGCGGCCGACGGTGTCGAATCGGCAGATCAAGTCGCTGGACGGTATCGCGTGGCCGATGAGGATGCTCGCGACTTCGTCCATCGCCAGAGCAAGGTCGGCTGTTCCGTCGACATCGAGTCCGGTGTTGTTGGCAACCGTTCGGGTGATTCCGCGCAGAGTGGGAAGTTGAGAGTACGACGCGCGGACGCGGAGCGAGGCGATGGAGTCGTGAGTTAGTTCGGTTTCGGTCGGACTCGACAGAGGGATCAAGGGGCTTCCTGTAGGTAGATGTGGCGTAATTCCGGCGGACCGAGGCAAGGACCGGTACCGGCCGTGCGTGCCAGCCATCTCTACCCCGGAAGTATTCATGGCCTTGGATTACCCTTCGCCCGGCGAACTAACCCTCTTTACCCGAACTAGAGGATGAATTGTGAGACACATCACCTGTGGTGCGGACGTACCGAATCCTCATCTTTCATTTTCGCGTCGTTCGGGTACAGCCGCTTCATGGACACCCATTCGGACAGACAGATCCCCGTACACAAACGACCGGAAGGTGTAACTGATGACGAGGTGAAGGCGGCAGGAGTGCTGTCGAACGCCCTTGAAACGGTGGAACGGGCACGCGGTGCTCTGTACGACTTCCATCAGCTGATAGGGCATGCCGATCTGATGCTCGACGAGGTCGTCGAGCTACTGCGATCCAGCGGCAACGACGACCTGGCCGACCAGGTCGAGGGCGAGTTGATGGGCCGGAACGTGGTCGAGGGGCGCTGGACTTTCCAGTTGGTCGAAGAGTTCGACGAGAACTACTGGTCGTTTTTTCGTGAATGCGAGAAAGTGGTGCGCGACAAGCTGGCAGGCGGAGTGCCGCACCTCTTCGAAGCCGAGATGAAGGAGCGACGCCGCACGCACGGTTTGCGGCACCACGAGGCCAGGCCCTGAGGTTCCTGTCTACTCTCGTGAGCTCGTCGCGGCACTGATCAGTGGTTCAGTTCGAGCTTTGCGCAACGATTCTCGCTCGGTCGCCGTCATGCCGCCCCAGATTCCGTGGGGTTCCCCGGTCTGGATGGCGTGCACCAGGCATCTCTGCACGACAGGGCATCTGGCGCACACCAGCTTCGCCGAACTCTCGCGCTTCGCTCGCCTGGAGCCGCGCTCGTTCGTGTCGTCGTAGAACAGAGCGGGGTCGGTGTCGCGGCAGGTGCCGGACAGTTGCCAATCCCACTCGTCGGCAAGGGGCCTGGGAGATGTGTAGGAGCGCATGAACATGGACGTTCCCTTCGCTGCGTGACGAACTCGACTCGGATCGCGGATCCAGGTCGGGTGTTAAGGCAAAGCTCGGTCCCGCCGGCCTGAACCGGCGGGACCTTCGAGGCTCCTCCCTCGAGGGGGAAGATTTCGGGGGTACCTCTGGTCGGTCATTACCCAGCCGTACAACTTTTGAATCCCGGTCGTCAGGAATTCTTTCGATCCACGGCACGTCGTTCTGCTGCGGCGACAAGACCACCGGCGATGTCGCGCACCTTGACGTTCCATTCCTGCGACATCTGGACCAGAAAGTCGAAGGCTTGGTCGGCCGAGCACTCACGCTCGGCCATCAGTAATCCCTTGGCCTGCTCGATCAAGGGCCGAGAATCCAAAGCTCTTCTCAGTTCGTCATTTTCCGCGCGAAGGCGGGTGAGGACGTCTGACGCCGAACTGGACTGCTGAGCCAGCGGTCGTTGAACCTCGTATACACGATGAAGCACACCGATGACCCTGCCGTCATCATCGGTGACGGCGGAATTCACCGTATTCCAATAGCGGGTGACAAACATCCCGCTCCCGCGCTCGTCGCGCACGTCGTAACGCTGAGTCGGCAGTGCGTCCCGAGTTCGGGACCGCATCGTGCGCTCGAATGACGCTGTCAACGAGAAGATTCCATCGGCAAACGAGTCGTCGGGATTGTCGGGGAAGGCTTCGAACACTTCCACTCGGTGCAATTGATCGAGGCTGCGACCGGATACGGCAAGGTATTCGTCGTTTGCGCCCTGGATACGAAAATCGCTGTCCACGAGCAGAAGAGAAGAACTGCTTGCCGCAAATCGATCGCTACGAACGATCGAGCGGAGAGTGCTCGAACTCATGATTGTGTCGTTTCTGTCCTGTCTTCGACGGTTGCGGCCCCTGATATTTCAGATGATATTTCAGAAGTAGGTGATCGCGAGAACTCCAAGGGCGGTGCCTGCCACGATCGATCCGAACAACAAACGCTGCTGCAACACGAACATCTGATACTCGCGACGTGTTTGTGTCGACGTGCCGCGCGAGTCCGCAGACATGCTCTTGCCCTTTCCTGTTGTGGGGAGTGCGATTTCGGCCGACCCCCGATCGGCCGAAACCGCGGACGGTGCGTCAGTTCTGACGCGCCTCATTTGCGGCATCCTGCTCGGTGGACGCGCCTTCGTGTACGAGGCTGCCACCCGAGTTCTCGAGGTGAGCACGAACGAACCACTGGAACTTTTCCAACTGCGCCGTCTGGCCGATCAACATGTCCTCGGTGATCGGATCGATCTTGCCGACGCTGTCGATTGCGGTGCGACTGTCGGTGATGATCCCGGTGTAGACGAGGTCGAGCGCAGCGAGGTGCGCACGAGCGTCGTCGCGGCCGACGGAGTAGTCGTCCCACGTTCGATCGCGCTCGATTGCTCCCGCGGTGCCCTTGGGTGAGTTACCCAGTGCCGCGATACGTTCGGCCACATCGTCGGCGTAGCCGCGAACCAACTCCACCTGAGGGTCGATCATCTCGTGCACGCCGATGAAGTTGGGGCCCACGACGTTCCAGTGAACGTGCTTGAGCGTGAGGTGAAGATCGTTGTAGGCGCTGAGGCGTTCCTGCAGAATATCGGCGACGGACGAACCGTCTGCGCTGCTCAGTCCCGGTACGGTGAACTCGGACATATGTTTTCCTCTCGTCTTGATGGGGATCGCCCTCCAGTGGGGCGGTCTCGCGCCATCGTCAATCGGATCGCGTGTCGGTCAGGTTCAGTGCGCGAGTGCTACTGGCTCCTCTGTCACCGGGTCGCCGTACATCATCGCGATTCGGCGCTTGACCTCTTCGGTTGTCAAAGTCGCACTTGCGACAGTGATTCCGATGCCGGTGGTGCTCTCGCCCTGTGTGGGCGGGATGTCGATCGTCGTCATCTTGCTCCCGGTGAAGAGTGTGCCGTGAGGGAGTCGGCTGAACCACCGGCTCCGACGTCTGGGTGTTCTGCGCCTTCGAGCTCCAGTTATGACGCTTTCAGGTGCTACAAAATCTATATCAGCCGATGTAGATAATTGGCAAGGCTACTTCGATTCGCGGGCGAAGGAAAGCGCATTGTGCAATCTTGCCGAAATCGGCTTTGATCTGCCATTTCACGCCTTTTCTGCTGGACGATTCTTGTTGTCAGTGGTCCTGGACACGCTTGAATCTATGTCCTGGGCGTCAGATTCACTGCGTGATGGTGCTAAGGTCGGGTGACGCCGATTGAGACAGCCCACACCGAACTAGGAGGTTCCAGTGACGTCGGAATCCCAGACCCGGGCGCTGCGCGGCGTGTACGGGATCTCAGTGATGTCTGAACTGTCCGGGGTAGGACCTCAGACGCTGCGCCTTTACGAGCGAAGGGGCTTGCTCACACCAACCCGCACCGATGGCGGTACGCGCCGGTACAGCGAGGCCGACCTGGATACGCTCGGACGAATCACCGCGCTGATCGACGACGGAGTCAATCTCGTCGGTATTCGTCTGATTCTGTCCCTCGAGGCCGAGAATGCAGTCTTAGCGGCTCGAATCAGCCAGTTGACCGCCGAGGGGGACTAGTGGTGCTGCTCGAGACGATGCCGTTCAGGATGGAGTTTCGGTGCGGGTAGGGTCGCCGAAGTCCGCGTCGGCGGAGATTTTGTTCCCTGCCGCTGCGATCTGTTCGAGCGCGGCGTCCAAAGCATCGACCAACCATTGATGCGACGCTTCCGCGAGGAGGCGATCCGGAGTGTCGGTGTTCTCGGATTGGAAGAACCGCACCAGCCACGATTCTCCGTTGTCGGGTCGATCGGAGAGTCCAGCCGCGGTATTGGTCGCCAGAAGGAACCGGTTGTATTCGAGGTCAACACGAATGGCGTACTCGCCGAACAGGTTCACCACGTTGGCCGGCCGATGAGTAGCGGCAGCGAGCGCAATGAGAGCGTCGTTGTAGGTTTCGGAGTACTTCATCGTGAGGGGCATGGTCGGCCTGTCTTTCTGGGCCGATGCAGCATTGCACGGCTATGTCGAGGAAATCAGTTCGCAGCCGCTGCTTGACGATGAACTGAAACCAATCCTAGCTCGAGTCTCCGAGCGCACTGACGCAAGCCCGTGAGGGTCAGTTGTTGCGCGCAAAGTTCGACTCACGCTCCGTGACGAACTGATCGTCCGGAAGCGGTCCGGGTGGGGCAAGCGCAGTCAGGAACGACTCGGCCCACTGATGCACATCGTGTGTCATGACCTGTCGATGCAGCGCAGCCATACGGCGACGGCCTTCCTTCGGATCCTGATGAACCGCGGTCAGGATCGTATTCTTCACGCCGTCCAAATCGTGCGGGTTGACCAGGTATGACTGTCGTAATTCCATTGCGGCACCGGTGAACTCGCTGAGAACGAGAGCACCTCCGAGGTCGCCACGACAGGCCACGTACTCCTTGGCCACCAGATTCATCCCGTCGCGCATCGGCGTCACGAGCATGACGTCGGCAGCGACGAACAGTGCGATCAGTTCTTCACGGTCGACCGGCTGATACAGGTAGTGAACGACGGGGCGGCCGATCTGACTGTGGTCACCGTTGATGCGGCCCACCTGCTCTTCGATGACGCAACGCAGGTCGATATAGTGCTGCACGCGTTCACGACTGGGCGTCGCGAGCTGCACCATCGTGTACTTCTCCGGATCCAGACGATCCTCGTCGAGGAGTTCCTTCAAGGCTTGAAGCCGCAGGTCGATACCCTTGGTGTAGTCCAGCCGGTCGACTCCCAGCAAGATTTTCTCGGGATTTCCCAGCTCTTCCTTCAACTCGCGCGCGCGACGCAGGACCGAATCGCTTTTCGACTGGCGCTCGAGTTCGGCAGAATCGACGGAGATGGGAAAGGCGCCCACCTTGACGACGCGAGAATCGAAATCCACATGCCCGAGCGCACTTCGAACACCGACGCCCGCGGTCGTCGTCTTGAGGCCGAGAAGTTTGCGGGCCAAGAACAGGAAATTGTTTGCGCCACCAGGTAAGTGGAAGCCGATCAGATCGGCGCCCAGCATTCCCCTGACGATCTCCTTGCGCCACGGAAGCTGCATGAAGAGCTCGACCGGAGGGAACGGGATATGAAGAAAGAACCCGATCGTCAGATCTGGCCGCAGCTCGCGCAGCATCGCCGGCACAAGTTGCAACTGATAGTCCTGCACCCAGACAGTCGCTCCGTCCGCGGCGCAACGCGCGGTTTCCTCGGCGAACCGCTGGTTGACTGCGACGTAGGTGTGCCACCACGACCGCTCGAACGTCGGAGCCACCAGAACGTCGTGGTAGAGCGGCCACAACGTGTCGTTGGAGAACCCCTCGTAGTACTCGGCGAGGTCCTGAGAGGTCAGCTCGACGGGAAACAGACGAAGGCCGTCAACCACTATCGGATCGACCTTCTCGTCCGCGACCCCCGGCCAGCCGACCCAGGCGCCATCCCGCTGTCGCAGGATGGGTTCGAGCGCAGTGACGAGCCCACCCGGACTTCGCTTCCAGTTCTTGCTTCCGTCTTCGTCGGTTTCGAGATCGACCGGCAGTCGGTTTGCGACGACGACGAATTCGGAGAGCTTTTCGAGATCGGTACTCACGCCGACATCGGCTCCGCCAGGGTCTCGTCCAGGACGGAGGTCGAGGACAGGTACGCGACTGCATCGGCTGTCGAGTCGGTGTACACGATGTCGGTGTCCATCTTCAGAAGAGACAGCGGACGCCTGACAGGGTGCGCTGCGACGAGCGTCCACGGCACGCCGAGCCTCCGTGCCTTGGCCGACAGAGTCTCGATGATGGAAAGACCTCCGACGGAGATGAACTGGACGTCCGAGCAGTCGAGTACGAACGGGTGTCGCTCACCGATCAGGTCGTCGACGCAGGCAGCGAAATCAGCTCGGGACCGGACGTCGATCTCGCCGCTGACCACGAGCGACTGAATGTTTTCGGCACAGGTCGTCGTGAAGGTGGGGGGACTGTCCGTACGCTCATCTGTAGTTCTCGAAAACTCGTTCATCGAAACTCCTGACGGATTGCTCGAAACGGTTCGTTCGAACGGTCTGGTTCGAAACGGTTTCGTTCGAAACCGGGAAACGGCACGGGAAGCAACGCACGAACCGTGCTCGTCTTCAACGGCTGGGTACTCAACCGTGCTGAGTGCCTACCTTACCGCATCGCGAAAACCCAGGTGAAAAGCGTTAGATCCGTACGGATTTCAAGGTCCCGTGAGCGTCGGCCCACGGGACCTTGGTCCCGATGGTTCAGACCTTCCGGGATCAGTCGGTGTCAGTCGCCGGGCCGGTGCTCGAGGCTCCGCCCTCGTCGGCCCACGTACGTTCGCCCGACGGATCGGTCTGAACGTCCTTGGGTGCGGTGTCGGAGCCGGTTCCCGGACCGTGGTCGGTGCCGGTGGTCTGCGGCTCGTCCGTCTGATCCGTGCGGTCGGTGGAATTCTGTTCACTCATGGTGTGCGTTTCCTTCGGGAAGTCGTTGTTCATGTACTTGTCGTTTCCTGCTCACCCGCGAGGGGTACTCAGTAGGGGGTAGTGCGTCACGTCGAGCCAGTACGTCACGTCGAGTCCATACCGGCAAAGTCAGCTGTCACCGAAGCAGGAGATTTCACGTGAACCATATGACCGTGACGACCGAACACCTGCGTGCACTGCTGGGCAGTGGCCCCCATTCGGAACTGGTAGCGGTCGGGGGCGAGATCGAGATCTACGTCCCCGATGAAGAAGGGTTCGGTCTCGAGGGTATCTCGCTTGTCACTCGCGAGCAGTTGGCCGAACGTCTACCGTCCTCACCCGACAACCCCGACGAAGGTGAACTACGTATCGCCGCAGAATCGTTGAGCGAGATGATCGCCGAACTCGGCGGTTGAACTCCGAAGTTCGGGGCAGCCGACGTCAGATCTGCGGGATCGGATCCGGAGGGTACGGGTTCGGTGGCGTCGGAGTCGGTGGCACGGGCGGCGGATTCATCGGATCGGGTGGTGTCGGCGCCGGTGGTGTCGGCGGCCCCGGGTCGGGGGCGGGGCCCGGATCCGGTGGTGGGGGAGTGGTCATGAGTGCCGGGTTCCCAAACACTTGCCGAACAAACACCTAGTGTTCGGAGTGGCTTTTGGTGTTCCCTTCGGCAGGTAGATCATCGACGATGTCGACTACGGCGACGTGGATGCTCTCTGCAGAGACCGGTGGGTCCGTGTCGCCGAGGATCAGGTGAACGACGTCCACGACGGTGAACCGAACCCGGTCCGACAGTTCGGCCAGATCCACTCCGTATGGCGCTGCCAGTTCGATACGTAATGAACGTATTTCGTGGCCGTCGACGAAGAACTCGATGCTGCTCGGCGAGCAGTGGTGCCGAGAACGTATCTCGGCGGCCAAGTGGGTGCGGAGTACGTGATCGCTCACCGACACAGTGCCTAGACGTGGACCTTCCGACGCGTGTGCGTCGAGCGGCCAACCGGACGCCGAGGTCGACCGTAGCGCCCGGATCACCTTGTCGCTGATTCGATCCCAGCCCGGCTCGGGAGCGTTCCGCAGGACGTCGGATGCGTGCGCCATCAATGCGTCGGTTCGTGATTCAGTCATCGCCACCTCGTCATTCGTTCACTCAGGTTAGCCCGTGCACGATGGTGATGCCCGCGCACCGCATCCGGGGTGAGTCTTAGAATCTTGCCGATTTGAACGAACGTGAGCATCTCCACCTCTCGCAGCGTCCATGCCGCACGCTGGCGATAAGGCAGTTCACCCAACGCTTCTTCCAGTGCCTCGAGGAACGCGGAGTTCGAGGTCGTGTCGAACGGGCCGGCCTCGGGAGACGGCACGAGAGGATCGAGCAATCTGTCGTCGATCGGTTGAGCTCTCTTGATTCGATAGCTGTCCACGATCTTTCGGGAACAGATCGCGAAAAGCCATGTTCGCATCGACGATTCGCCACGAAACGAATCGAGTCGACGCCAGGCGGCCACGAAGGTGTCCTGGACTACCTCGAGAATGTCACCTTCGTCTGCGAGCATGCGACGCGCATAGCGGTGAAGTGCAGGTCCGTAGTAGTGCACCAGTGACTCGAATGCTTCTCGGTCGCCGAGTATCGCAGCGTTCACTGTCGCGGTGTCCAAACCGTCAGGTGCTTCGGTGAGCCCCTGTGTATGCGGTAACGCCACAGTCGCTCCTCTCGCGGAAATGCGGAAAACTCGGCTGCGTTCGAAGATTGTTCGCCCGGCCGGGGCGTTGAATGTTACGGACAGTAACTAACAAGTGTCAGTGATGCACGTCACCTGACTGGGGCATTCGGTTTTGCCTTCGAGTGACGACTACACAGGTAGATCGATCAACAGGAGGAGATGACAATGGTCAGCACGCAGGTTGCGACAGCATCTACGAAGGATGTTGCATCATCGAACGACTCGGCTCTCGTGAGTTCGCAAGGAAAGACGTCGATCGCCGACACCGTTGTCTCGAAGATTGCCGGCATCGCCACGCGAGAGGTGAGCGGTGTGTACGACGTCGGCGGCGGAGCGTCGCGGGTTGTCGGGGCACTGCGCGAGCGGATCCCCGGCGCGAGTGTCAACCACTCCCAGGGAGTATCGGTCGAGGTCGGCGAAAAGCAGGCAGCGGTCGACATCGACATCGTGGCCGAGTACGGCGTATCGCTCGCCGATCTGGCCACCGGCATTCGCCGCAACGTCATTGCGGCGCTCGAACGGATGACGGGTCTCGAAGTGACCGAGGTGAACATCACGGTTCACGACGTTCACCTCGACGAGGGCAGTGACGACGAAACCGGCGAGCCCAAGACTGCACGGGTGCAGTGAGTTCCGAAATCGCCGACACCATCGCGGCGGCTGTGACGGGGATACCTGGGGTCGCCTCGCTTCATGCCGGAATGTTCGGCGAGGTTGGCACGTACCTCCCCGGTCGCCGCGTCGTCGGCGTGCGGGTGACGGAGTCGTCGACAGACATCCATGTGTGCATCTTCGCCGACGCCGCCGTTCGAGATACGGCTTTACGTATCCGCCAAGCGGTTTCAGGACTCGTTACAGGCCCCGTGAACGTGACAGTGGAAGACGTAGTCGGTCGTGCGCACGATGCCTGAGCACTCTCGGGGTTCAGTTCCTGATCGCCGATCCGCACGCCGAGAGGCGATCAGGAGCTACCACCCCGACGTGGGCGGATCTGCTGACGCGCTCAATCGAGCGCTCGAACGCGTCGACCGGGACTTCGCGTCCCCGATCGGTGTGGGTGTGCGCAGGACACTGCGCGGCACGATGCGGCAGATAGCGAAACCCGCTCGGACCCAGTACACGCGTTTGCGCGCTCGGTTTCCGGGTGCCAAGACCTACACCGAGATCTGACTCGCACCATCGAACATCATCCACAACGGAGGATTCACATGACCACCTCGACTGTCGGCCTACTGGCAGGACTACTTCTCGGAGTCGCAGCTGCTGCAGGCGGTTTCACCGGATTCCTCATCGCTCTGGTTCTCGGTGTGATCGGATACCTCGTCGGTGGTCAGCGTGACGGCGAGTTCGATCTCGGTGTGATGCTGAAGGGTCGCGGACGTGGCTGAGACAGCTCGACCGGAGTCGTCTGTGCTTGGTGAGCCGGGCGATCGTGGAACGCTGACGATTCGAGACAGAGTCGCGCAGAAGTTGGTTCTCGAGGCGACGCGCGGGACCCCGGGGGTGCGTCATCACGCCGGCGGCATGGACAAACTGACCGGGCGTGAATTGCCGAGGGCGCGAGTGCTGGTATCCGGCAAGCGGGTACGGGCCAAGGTGGACATCGCGATCGAGTGGCCCGGATCCTTGTCGGTCATCGGTACCGCGGTGCGAGAGAACGTGACAACCCAGTTGCAGTCTGTATCGGGCCTGGACGTAGACGGCGTGGACGTGGCGATCGTGAGCGTTCTCCCGGCATCGACCAAGCGTGACGCGGGAAGGAAAGTGCGATGACCGCCGACAAGGTCGCACCACCCACTGCCTCGAGGGCTGCTGCTCCTGTTCCCCTTGCGGTGCCCGGATCGGCCGTCACGGGATTCCTCATCGCCGCGGCGCTACTTGCGCTCGGCGTGGTCGGCGTCCGCGACGCGCTGGTGGATACCGGCGTGATCACCGGGTCGCAGTGGATACCAAGTGCTGCCGCATATGTGGACGGGCTCGCGTACCAGGGTTGGATGTTGCCGGCGGGGATCGCAGCCGTCGTTCTCGGCCTGTGGTTCGTCATCCTCGGACTCAAACCGCGACGAAAGACTGCCAATGCCTTGGTCGGAGTCGCGAATACGTGGATCGATCCCGCCGATGTAGCGGCGATAGCGTCTGTTCGCGTCGAGTCACTGGCCCAGGTTCGATCCGCTTCGTCACACGCGACCCGGCGCAAGCTGGAAGTGAAGGCCTCGGTCACGCCCGATGGAGCCGCCACCGCTGAATCGGAAATCCGTGCGGTGCTGGGGGACTTGGCCGGGTCGCTGTCACCATCGCCGCGAATCAAGGTTCGTATCCAGACGGGATCGCTGTCATGACTCGGACGGCGACGGCGATGGATCGTATGGCGACATGCGTCGTAGGGATGCTTGCGATAGCGCTGGGAGTTGCAGCGATCCTGTGGAATCGCGACGTGATCAAGGATTTCCCGGCGCGTATCGAGATCCCGTGGGCTGAAGATCTTGTCGATCACTCGTGGTGGCCATGGGCTGTCGGAGCTGGGGGAGTACTGCTAGTCCTCCTCGCGTTGCGGTGGTTGATCGCGCATGTGCCGCTGCGTCGGGTGAAGGAGGTCACGGTCCCTGGGTCGAACTCGCACAATTCCATCACCGCGGATCTGGGTGCAGTGGCGGAAGGAGCGACCGCATCACTGGAGGACTTCGACGAAGTGTCGCGTGTCCGAGGAAAAGCGTTGCTCGATCGTGGAGTTCGCACGATCGATTTGCGAGTGACATTGAGACGTAGCGTCGTATCCGGATCGGAAACGTTGTCCGAGTTGATTTCTCGCGTCACCGATACGGTGGATCAAGTCGAGTCGATGGTCGGTGATCCATCCGTCGCGACCAGAACTCACATCGCCGTGGAAAGCGCGAAACGCGATGAGCCGAGAACTCTCTGATCAATCGAGGTTTGAGCCTCCCGGTGACCGGGTATTGGTAGACCTCCCGATCGTGCGCAGAGTCATGGATGTTGCTGTGGCACTGTGTGTCACGTTGCTCCTTGCGACCGTGACCTCGATGGCGATCGCGATCGTAGTGACGCTGATCATGTGCGCGTCGGTGAGTGTCGTTTCTCGTATGTGGTGAATCGCCAGTCATTTTGGTTCTGTCGTGAACACCTGATAGAAAGGTAAGCAGACAATGTGGCTGCTACTGAGTGCACGATCCCCCGCGTCGTGCGGCGGAGAGTCCGGTTGTGTGCAAACACAACCCGCGATCACGGTCTAGTTGCGCGGGCCGATCGCTCGGAACTCTCCCTTTACCGGCAGTCTCTCATTGCGCCGCCCCTCTTTACTCTAAGGAGTTCAAATGCTTCCTCTCGGTATCATCGCCTGGATCATCATCGGTGGACTGGCGGGTTGGATCGGCAGTAAGATCATGAAAACCGATGCGCAGCAGGGGATCTTCCTCAACATCGTTGTCGGTGTGATCGGCGGTCTGATCGGTGGTTTCCTGCTTCGAGTCTTCGGGGTCGATGTCGAGGGCGCGGGCTGGATCTTCAGCTTCCTCACTTGCCTCCTCGGCGCTGTCATCTTGCTGTTCCTGGTCAAGGCAGTCACCGGAAAACGTTGACACGCATTTGTCCACGCAGTTCGAGTTCGACTGAATCCACGACCGAATTCCACGGCTGAACGCACGACCGAATCCAAGAAGGAGAAATACATGTCTGACTTCATCGACAAGGCAAAGCACCGCGCTGAGGATCTCATCGGCGAGGCGAAGGAAAAGTTCGGAAACGCCACGGGCAACGATGATCTGGCTGCCGAGGGTGTTGCCGATCAGGGCGAGGCGAAGGTCAAGAAGGCCGGAGACACTGTCAGTGACAAGGTCTCGGATATCAAGGACAAGTTCACAAGCTGAGTGAGCTTCAGCGCGGTTGATCGGCACGTCCGGTCAACCGCGCTTTTGTGTGCCTCCCCGGCCGTTGCGGCTACCGCGATACGCGAACTTGCGCGTTTCTGCGAGCCACTCCGGAAGCATGCGCATGTGGGCCGGTGTGTTCAGAATCGGATCGAAGGACGGCTGGAGGCAATCCGGGTGGTCCTCGACTTCGTCGAGGCAGAGATGTCCGATCGGTATCAACTGAAGTTGAATCCTCGCGAGGTACACGGAGAAGTGCAGCGGGGAATGATCGACCGCAGCTTTCAATGCAGACAAAGAAGTGCCGGCCGGATGGACACCGCGCGGTGTCACGATCAGCCACGCCGCGGCACCGCCCGCGCGTGAGTAAGGAACCAGTGTGCTGTATCTCGCGCCGTTCCACGAGAAAGCCGGAGCTGGAAACATTTTCGAGAAGGTAGAAAGTCCTGATGTTGCGAGAAGAATGTCCCACGGGTTTTCATCTGCGCCGACATCGTGCAACCGAAGCGCCAGGCCGAGTACGTCGGGTAGGTCTCCGGGTGTTCCGAGGGCTTTCGACATTCGAGCGGTGACGGTAATCGTCGACGACTCCGATACCGGCCACCATGGGGTGGCCGGCTTCAATGTTCCCTTCAGTTCGATCCCGTGAGGGTGAAAAACCCTGGCCATGCGCAGCGATGATGCGAAGTGGAACGGCGCACCGACCAGCTTCCCGATCGCACTCTTGCCGGCGGGGATGATCGAATTGATCGTCACAGCTTCCTTTATCTGAGAATTCTCCGCCCGTGAAGCGCCCGGACTGGACGGACGTTCAGGCGTATTGACGGGCTTTTCAGTGGCGTCTTTCGACTTCCCAGTGGTGGTGATTGCTAATCATGTGACATGCCGTAACAAAAGTCTCGCCCGCCGGGATAATTAGCCAAACGCATAAATTGGTCGTTATGGTTTGTTCGTCCGTAACGGTGCGATCGGACCTGCGACCGTCGCGAACTGGCGAGATTGCTACTCGTGATTTGTGTTTGGTGATTGCGCGGAAACAAGAAATGTCGAGGAGACACGCTGATGGGCCACTCTCGAACCTGGCTGACGCGCGCGCTGGCAATGCCGGTGGCTGTCGCGGTCACTTTGTTGCTTCCGCTCGGCAGTGTCGCCTCCGCCCAGGATTTCGAGGACGACGCAGATACTTCGGTGGCCGCCGCAGCCACAACTCCGATCTCCTTCACCGAACTCGGACGAGGAACAGACATCGTGTTCTCCTCCGATGATGCACCCGTCTTGGTGACCGTGCCGGTGCCGGACGGACTCACCGCAACAGCCGTGACCGGAATCCTGACCGCCCCGACCGACTTCAGTAGGGGTTGGCTCGAAGTGACTGCCGACGGCAGATTGGTGAGCCGCGTCGACTTCGACGCCGGGCAGGCCGGAACCGGCCTACCGATTTCGGTTCCGTTGCAAGGTCTCGAAGTGGTCGACCGGAGCGTGACCGTGTCGATGATCGCTCACCTCGTTCCCGTCGACGACCGCTGCTACGACCGAACGAGATACCAGCCCCTTGCGCTCCGGGATGCCTTTGTCGCCTACGACGGTGCCGAGCAGCAGCCCACGACTGTTGCAACCTTCTTTCCGCCGATTTTGAGGAAGGCAACCATCTACGTCACGGATGGTTCGTCACGGTCACAGCAGAGTGCGGCTCTGCAGCTGAGTGCAGCGATTGTCAACAAGTACGGAAGTCAGCCTGACGCCGTGGTGGTGGAACAACTGCCGAACGGCCAGAGTCTGCCGTCCGCTGAGCCGGGACTGTTCGAGAGAGCTGTAGTACTCGGCAACAGTGGGGACGCCGGCATCGATCTCGCGGCTGCTCCGAATGGTGCACCAGTGCTGCGAATTTCAGGGGACGACAAGACCCTCGTTCCTCAGGTCAGTCTGTTGGCGGCGAACTTCGACGGCTACTGGGCGGCGAGCAGGGCGCTCGCGTCACCGGACAACACAGTTGCCCAGATTTCCCAGGACGCCATCACCGTCGGTGAGCTGAAGCTCGGAACGTTGACGGCTTCCGGTCTCAATCACATCGAGGTCGACGTCCCGTTCAGCCAGTCGCAACTGGGGCGTCCGATGAAGGACGTGTCGATCCGAATGATCGGTTCCTATGTACCGCTGCCGAATTCACGCAACGGAGAACTGTCGATTTCGCTGGGGGACTCACGGCTTGCTTCGCAGACGGTGAACGAGACAGGGCGCTTCGACATCGGCGTCGATGTTCCGAACGAACTCCTGCGTCGCGACCTGACCTTCGAAGTCTCGATGGATGTGACCGGCGACTTCCAATGCGGCACCAGTAGCCCGTCTTCGCTCACTGTCGATCCGGCAAGCACCATCACGTCCACTACCGGATTCCCGCCGACGCCTGGAGGATTCCAGGCATTACCGCAGTCGATGCTGCCCACACTCGATGTCGGTTTGAGTCACGGTGATTTCGCAGATCTCGTTCGCGCGCAGCGCCTCGTTGTGGCGATGCAGCGGTTGAGCTATCTGCCGCTGCAACCGCGTGTGCTCCCGTTCGGCGACGCGGCGACCAGTTCGCTGCCGGCGTTGTTGATCGCGGCGGACGGGAAGCTTCCCACTCCGGTGGCTCTACCCATGGACACAGCAGATCAAGGGCTCCTGCGCTTGCAGGGTCTGGAATTCGGTGGACAATACGGTGCCTTGCAGGTGGTTTCGGGTTCGCACAACGAAGTGGTGGCGCTGACCTCTGAGGGTGATGCGGCCGATGCCGACGGTCTGCTCAACTGGTTGGAAGGTGGGAAGGACCGGTTCGCAGAACTGACCGGCGATCTCCTGGTCGCGCCTCGGGGAAGTGAGCCCTTCGATGTCGGAGTCAACGTCGCCCCGTTGGGCACCGCGACCTCGGCCGAAGAGGAGACCGGACTGAGCGCGGTCACGATCGGCTGGATCGGATTCGGGACCGTGGTTCTGATCGCTGTTGCCGTCGGTGGTGTGCTCGTGGCTCGGCGTCGCGGACAGTGACCGTCACCGATCGCCCGGCCCTGTCCGTCGCGGTCCACGATCTACCGGGCCGCAAGCCATGGCGGATGTTCGTCGCGCTCTTCGCGATCTACACCGCGTTGGGCGTGTGGATGAACGCGGGTATCGGGTTCATCTTCACCGATTCGCTCAGCCGCGTCGCCGCGGTGTCGGCGATGCTGCTCAGCCGTGATCCGCACTTCGCGGCGATCGGGTTCGTGTTCACCCCGTTGACGGCGGCAGTCCAGATTCCGATGGGCCTGATGGGTCATTGGTGGCCGGATCTGCTGCGGTGGAACATCACTGCGGTCGTGATGTCCGCGGCCTTCATGGCTGGTGCTGTGATTCAGGTACGTGGGATCAGCCGCGACCGTGGGTGTGCGCGATGGGTCACCGTCGTCCTGACCGTGCTGTTCGCTGTCAACCCGATGATCGTCATGTACGCGGCGAGCGGAATGAGCGAAGCTCCGTTCCTCTTCTTCGTTCTGTGGGCGACACGTCGATTGATTCGGTGGATGCGAAGCGACGACGTACACGACCTCATCGGTGCCGGCCTCGCTTTCGCTCTGGCGTACCTCACCAGATACGACGCATTGGCCCCGCTGTTCGTCGCGGTGGTGCTGGTGACCGTGGTGAGTTGGCTTCGTTTCCGTCCGACTGCTGAGGAGCGCGGCGAGGGCGCGGGGCCTGGCTTGCGGCTCTGGGCAGCAGCCCTCGACGGTGCCGTAGTGCTGATGCCGGGATTCCTTGCCTTCGCCTTGTGGTCGTTTGCCAGTTGGCTCATCACAGGTCAAGCGTTCCAACAGTTCTCGTCGGTCTACGGGAACAGTTCCATCCTGGAGCAGGCTGGTGCCGGAACCGACTCACCGATCGCCCGTCTTGCGTTCTCGATTACCGAAATGGCCGTACTCGGCCCGGCGCTCCCGGTGCTCGCGGTCCTTGCAATCATCTACGCACTTCGGCGGCGCGACACCGAAGTGGTCGTGCCTCTTGTGTTGTTCGGCGCCATCCTCGGTGCCCAAACCTTGCTCTACGTGATGGGATCGACGTTTCCCCTTCTGCGCTTCTACATTTCGATCATTCCGCTGTGTTTCGTGTTGGTCGTCCTGATCGCACCTCGCGGAGCGCCGGTCGTCACGCGTCGACCGGGGGCTGCTGCGTCACGCTCGGTATCGACGTACCCCGAGCAGTCGGGACCCTCTCTGCCCCTTGTGATCTCTCTGTGCTTGCTGGTCGGGTCGACGCTGGTCACGTTTGTCGCGATGGGTAATGCGCGGATCGCAGTGCTCGAGCATTCCATTGCCAGTGCGATCATTCCGGGCCGGCAGAACCTGGAGGAGCAGACGAATCTGCGCACGTTTGCGGCCGAGCGTCGCATCGCCAGATACCTGGACGACTTGGCTCTGCCGGAGGGGTCGGTTCTGCTCGACACCGTGCAGAGCTATGCCGTCGTGGCGTCGTCGAACAACCCTCGGCAATTCGTCGTGCCTTCCGATGCGGACTTCGTGCGCGTACTGAACAACCCCGCCGAACATCACGTCGAATACATCCTGTCGGTGCCGAACACCGGTCGCGGTGTGTCGGACGCGGTCAATCGGCGCTATCCGACGATGTACGACACCGGGGCCGGCGGTGTGGGAGCGCTGGTACTCGAGGTTCCCAACGACGGCGGCATGGACCCTTCGGCCTGGCGTTTGTATCGCGTCACCGGTGAACGGCAAACGGGTCGATGAGGCAATTCGTGTGGGAGGATTGTCCGTATGACGTGGATGGTTGTAGATGTCTTCTGAAGAAGTGCGTCCGCGTGTGCCTGGCACAGTGCGTCGCCGTATCGCTGCCGCTGTAGTCAGCTTTGCAACCGTCGCGGTGGTGACAGGAATGTTCACGACGCCGGTGGTTGCCGATTCGCCCAAGACGGTTCGGGTGGGAGTGTCGTCGAGCGGACTGACGCTCGACGGACAGCCATGGTGGCCTACCGGGCTGAATGCTTATCAACTGGCCACTGATTGGTCGGTGAACTTCGGCTGTGGCGCCATGGTCGATCTCGATGCCTACTTCGGTTCTCTGCCACCGAACTCCGTCACGCGTTTCAACGCGTTCCAGGCGCTCGCGGTGAACAAGGTGTCCGGGGAGATGGATTTCGGCCCGATGGACGCGGTGTTCGACGCTGCGGCGCGACACAATCAGTTCACGATTCCGGTGCTCTCACCCCAGGACAGCGGGTGTGATGACGGGCTGTTCAAATCCAGGGACTGGTACACCGACGAGTGGAAGGTCGCGAACCTGATCCCAGGTCGAGCCACCATGAGCTTCCAGGACTGGATGCACACCGCCGTCGACCGTTGGAAGAACGAGCCTTCCGTCGCGGCGTGGGAATTGGTGGGGGAGCCGGAACCGAGCCTGTGTACCGATGCCGCCTGCAATTGGTGGACAAGAACGTGCCCGTCTGATTCCGCGCAGGTGTTGCGGGAGTTCTTCGACACGGCAGGCGCCGAACTTCGGGCGATCGATCCGAACATCCTGATCACGGCCGGATACGTCGGGGGCGGTCAGTGCGGCACTGCGGGTGACGACTACCAGTACGTGAGCGAGTCCGACTTCGTCGACGTTCTGCAGTATCACGACTACGGAGCAGACGGGGTTCCGCTTCCGGGCGACCAGTGGAACGGACTGGCGCGTCGCATCGAACAGGCCGCGAACGTCGGGAAGCCGTTGTTGGTCGCCGAGACAGGCGAATTGGCAGGCAGTTGTGAATCACTGGCGACCAGAGCCACGAATATCGAGACGAAGCTGACGGGGCAGAAGGTGGCCGGTACGGCCGGAGCTCTCCTGTGGGCATTCGTGCCGGATCCACGGCCGAACGAATGCACGATGGATATCGGGCCTGACGATCCACTCTTCGACGTGATTGCTTCACTGGCAAGTTAGGACACTGCGAGTAGTCCACTGGGAGTTCCGCCCAGCGGGAGTATGGTCACGATTTGATAACAACCTGAACCTGGTGTTGCGGCGTGATGATCGTATTTCGTTCGTATTCAATGGTATTCAGTGGCATTCACCTGTGGATAACCGAACTTGAAGGCTGGTGAAGTCGCACGGGACCATCGATGCGACGCCTCCAGGACCTACGTCCGGGTCGGCTGGGGACGGTCCGGTTGAGGCGCTGAGTTCGGAAGTTGTGTCGTACCTGTCTCTTTGGTCAGTTGCTACGTCCCGCCGTGGTCAACGTCGAAATACGATCACAACCGTTCGCCGCGGTAACGGGTAGTGCGCGGAGTGCGGCGCGCCCCTCGTGGAAGTGACATCGAGGGGTGGTGTGTAGCTCTCGCGCGCAACGAATTCCGAGTTCGAGTCAACTTGCGGCGGCATCGGCCGCCCGGTAGACCTTGTGCGCAGGCTGTACATGCGGTGTGAGCTTCGGTCGTCGAAATGAGGGGACGACCGCTGCATGCGCGTAACGGTAAGTGTGTGAAACATCGCGTGAGCGGAGAGGTGAACGATGACTGGGTGCGCTGAACGGCCTTTCAAGACTGCTGTGGTTCCGGCTGCCGGAATGGGGACTCGTTTCCTCCCGGCCACCAAGACGGTTCCGAAAGAGTTGCTCCCCGTGGTCGATACACCCGGGATCGAGCTGGTCGCCAGCGAAGCGGCGCAAGCAGGCGCGGAACGTCTGGTGATCGTCACTGCGCCGGGCAAGGCATCGGTCGTCGGGCATTTCGTCGAGGACCTGGTGCTCGAGGGCAAGCTCGCCGCCAGCGGGAAGCACCATCTACTCGAACGTGTGCGTCGGGCTCCGGGCCTGATCTCGGTGGAGCCGGTTGTGCAAGAGTCTCCGCTGGGATTGGGACACGCTGTCGGTCTGGTCGAATCGGTGCTGGATGCGGACGAGGACTCGTTCGCGGTGCTGCTTCCCGACGATCTGGTCCACCCCTGCGGCATTCTCGACGCGATGGCGAAGGTACGTGCCGAGCGTGGTGGTTCTGTGCTGTGCGCGTTCGACGTCGCGCCCGATCGTGTTGGGGCCTACGGAGTATTCGACGTCCAAACACCTGTGGAGGGCAGCGATCCCGATGTGCTTGCCGTCATCGGCATGGTCGAGAAGCCGGCTCCTGAGGATGCTCCGTCCACTCTCGCCGCGGCCGGACGATACCTTCTCGATCGCGCCGTGTTCGACGCGCTCAGACGAATCTCACCCGGGCAGGGTGGCGAACTACAACTGACGGATGCGATAGCGCTGTTGATCGCGGAGGGGCATCCGGTTCACGTCGTCGTCCATCACGGAACCCGCCACGATCTTGGTAACCCGGGAGGCTTTCTGCGAGCATCTCTCGACCATGCGCTCAGTCGCACCGAGTACGGACCGGAGTTGCGAGTCTGGCTCAAGGAACGATTGGATCAGCCGGATCCGCAGCTGACCTACTGACTTGCAAGGCTATGCGACGCGGAGCGTCTCGCCAGCTCATCGAGGAGATCTTGCGTGCTGAGCGACGACAGCGAAATCGGCTTGTCGTCCAGACCCGACTCGTCAGGTGTCATGTAGCCCGCCGCGACAAGAATTTCCTGGACGTGGACGTCGAAGACGCGGCAAGCAGTTCTGATCGTGTCCTGCGTGGGGGGGCGTTTCGCGGACAGCCACCGACCGAGTTCGGAGGGGCGTATTCCCAGCGCACGCGCAGCATCGGCTACGTCAGTTTCTTGGCGAAGTTCCAGTTGATGCTTCACCCATTCCGAAAAACCGCTCATACCGGTCATAGTGCCTGAGTGCTGCGCGGTAAGCCAGCGCCGTCTCGACACGTAAGGCGCTCGACGGCTGATCTGTGATCATTCGGCAACCAATCACCGCAGTTCTCGCGTACCGGTAGTTAAGTTTTGTGACTGGATTGTGTGTTTACCGCAACCATCTAGCTGTGCGTTTTCCGGTGAAACCCGAAATCGGGTGAAATTGTGGGTGAGGCGGATCAGTAGACATAACTCACACCTGTGTAGAACGTGAGGGTTGCGTTGTCACGTGTTCAGACCGTGGAAGGTTTTTTCCCAGTAGGACGGGTTGCGAATCAATTGGTAGGTCCCCTTGATCGCCGCGATGCTCATCAGCACCCAATACAACGGAGCAGTCAGACAGGCGAGGAGGAGCATCGCGTTTCGCGTTTCTCGGCACGCCACGAGGTTCATGTAGAGAACAGCGGCATTACCGAATGCCAGAGAGATCAACGCGGGGAAATAGACATAGTTGGGGAAGACCTGGTGGATCACTTCAGGTTGTCCGAGAATCCAGTCCAGACTGATGAGCCAGAACACCATGTTCAAAGTGGCGACCAAAGGTGTGCCGGCCATGAGAATCGTGAATCGGAGAAAGCCGATCGGACCCAATCCTCGCCATAATTTGACGGGTTGGCGCATGTGGACGAGCCACGTCTGCAAATAGCCCTTGTACCAACGCGAGCGCTGTCTGATCCAGTTGATCGTGTCACTGTTGGCTTCTTCGAGCGTGGTGGAATTCAAGACCGCGGTGCGATATCCGCTCTCTGCAATCCGCACGCCGAGGTCCGCATCCTCCGTGACATTGAAAGGATCCCACGCCCCGATCTCGTCGAGGACGCTACGGCGTAGGTGATTCGAGGTGCCGCCGAGAGGAATCGGTGAATTGCTCCGCATCAATCCAGGAAGGATGAAGCTGAACCACAGCGCGTAATCGGCGGTGAACCACGCGGTCAACAGGTTCTGAGTTCCGTTGTGGAATGCAAGTTTGGCCTGAACACAAGCAGTGTTCTCGGGAAGTTTCGCGAAAGTTGCGACTACTCGACGTAATTGGAGTGGGTCGGGGGAATCCTCGGCGTCGTAGATCGTGACGATCTCGCCCGTCGAGAAATGCAGACCGTAGTTGCATGCTTTCGGTTTGGTTCGTGGATCGGCCGCGGGCACCTTCAGAATGCTGACGACCTCGTCCACACCGGCGGCAAGTGCAGCTTCGATAGTGACGGCGTCGTCTTCCTCCAGTAGGAGAAGGACTTGCATCTTGTCTGCCGGATACTCGATCGCTCGCATGGCTGCGATGAGGTCGCCGACGACTTCAGGCTCGTTGTATGCGGGGACCAGAATGGTATAGGTGGGAAGGTCGTCGTATGAAAGAGCAAGTGCCTCTTCGTCACTGATCGTCATGATCGAGGACGCATCGAGACCCCTCGTGAACAAGATCAGACGGTCGACCATCGCCCAGATGTATCCAATGGTGCAGATCAATGTCAGCGCGATGAGAGTCGGGACGAGGAAGAACACGAGGCTGACGACGACCAGCGCAAAGCCTGCCAACAACGTATTTCGCTGCCACGGATAGAAGGCCACGGAGGCGGATGAGATCGGATGGCGCTCGCGTAGACCGTTCACTGCATCGTGCAGGGCGGCCTCGCGGTACTCCGCTGTATCCGGGTCACCGCTGACCACGACACTGTTGGACTGGCTTCGGTTTGCGTTCACCACGTCTGAGCCTCCACGAGTAGTCGAGCGAGTGCTTCGAGCATGTCCAGGTCCTTGTACTCGGATTCGGTGTCTTCGGTCGAGGTTTCACCACGCAGTAGAACGGCGAGGGTATTGCTACCGTTGGACGCCATCGACGGCTTCGGTTCGGGGAAGTAGGCGTCGGGTTCGTGATTGTCGACGCTGATCAGGCTGACTCGTTGCGCGGCTCCGTCGCCCCGCGTCCAGACGAAATTGAGATTGCTCCATGTGAGAAGGAGAGCGTCGTCGACGATCGTGTACATCTCGGCGACGATCCCGTGCGGCAGCTCCAGCGTGACCGTCGGGCTGACTCTCGCGTTCTCCAGGTCGTAGGTGGTCTTGCTGGGATACACGGCGAGCGTGGAGGGTCGACGGACCTGGACGACGTCAATCTGTACCGTGCGAGGCCGCATCTGTGAGTCCCAAGCGGGATTCGGAGTGTCGGCCCGAATGGTCTGACGACTCAGCTCGGAGGTGCTGCCGAAGTAGCGACGGGGCCAGTCGTATTCGGATGCTCCAATCTGATGCCAGCCCAGTGGAACGACAAGTCGAGGATCCGCAGTAGCCGGGGGCGGACCGACGTTGACGGTCAAACTTGTCGATGGCAACGGTGTGAAGAACATCAGCACTGCGGCGGCAAACACCGCGAGGATGGTCCAATTGCTTGTGGCTGTCGAAGGCTTTCGGAGTGGTCGGTCGAACGGTTTGAGCGACTTACCCCGGCGTTCGTACAGATAGAAGGCGCCGCCGACGACGATTGCGGTTCCGAGTGCGGGAAACAACTGCACGGCGAAAAGCGGAGCAGTGGGATACTTCTGAATCGTGAAGTAGAGAATCACCACACCGAGCAGCGTTGCGGCGACGAAGGCGATCGCCCCTCGCCTCCACGTTCTACTGACGGCGATCGTGGTCGCGGCAGACGCGACAAGCACCATGAGGACGCTGTAGTCGAAACGAGTCCCGCCCAATTCGGTTGCGATGGCGCGGTAATGCAGCGGCGCCAAGATGATCGGGACCACCCAGATTGCCCAGTACCGATTGACCGGACGGAGGCCGAACATCAGAACCGCTGCGCTCCAGACGAATACCCACGCTGCAATGACGTCGATATGCATCAGTTCGTAGGTCTCGGCGAAACGCGGTAGCAGGAGCGCTTGAAGTCCCAACGCGACGAAGAGACCGATGCAGCCGACTATCTTGTCGGTCTCACGGTCGTGAATCGGAAGCTCCGGGCCGCGCCTCAAGTCTGTTCCGACGGCTGCAACCAGGCACAAGAGCGGTAGAGCGAAGACGTAGCCGATGGCAGTTCCGCTGGCCGTGCTCTGCCAAAGCTTGGTCCAGGTGGGCCAAAATGCAAAGATCGTGGCGAGCGCGATCATCAACCACCGCACTGCGAGTCGAGGAATGATCCCGGACTCGGAGCGGATCTCACGAATCTTCAACATTTCCAGTTCCATTCGCTTGCTACCCGACATCTGCGTGCGATTCGAGGCTGCGCACCGCTGGGGACTGCCGACCATCGCCATCGGTCCGGCGCCATATGCAGACATTACTTGATCGAGACATATCGCCCTCGCCACGTCGAAGCGCCAGTCTCCGAGCAGGCCGGCCGGAACGTCCCACATGCTCACATCTCACATAGTGGGAAGTTTGAAATCTTTTTTTCGGTACCCAGTGCGGGTCTGGGTTGGCCGGATGGCATGACGAGATTTCGGGTCTGCCGAATTACTCCATATCGAAGGGCAATTCACTTGCGGATTGCAGAAAGTTCAATCAGGTCCGGCGGATTCGACCTACGGGGACATAGGTCCCCGGCGTGCAGGGACGGTTCTCGGTTGCGTGGATTCGGGTCCAGTTACCCATGCGAAAGAACTGTGGTCAGCAGTGAGAGGCAATGTCCGCTTTGTGAGCTATTGCAGTCGTCGGGACCTAAGCCCTCGACGATTCCGCGGATTCACTCAATAGCTGAACTATAGCTACTAAAGGGTAACTACAGCGTAAATGGCACCGTGACATTGCGACGATTGAACGTGAACGATCGTCCAACATTCTTTGGGTGTGTGCTGGGAAGAAAAATTGCCGGTTAGAGTCTTGACCTGCAACATTATTCGAATTGAACTCCGGCCTTGGAGATGTTCTCATAGTACTCACGCGGCACGTGCAATGCCTCCGGATTATCGAGTTGCAATGTTGCCGATACCTAAGCGGAACATTTGCTCTTCTCCATCTTTAGCTGTGCCTGAAGCATTCGGGTGCAAACGGGAAATTCCGAAGAACGGTCGGGGCCTGGGGGCTCGCAAACGGGAAGGTTGGTCAGATGTCGGCATTGGACATGTCCATGGCGCCGTCGCTCGGGTATCGGCGTCCGCGCATCGTGCCGGACTCCCGTGCGGAGTTTTCCTCGCGTGCTGCGTGGCAGCATCGATACATACGTGCTCTGGCAGTGACGGATTCGCTGATTGTCGTAGCGGCGGTTTCGGCTGCGCAGTGGCTTCGATTCGGCGCCGCGCCGACCGCCGTCGACGCTCGTGAGCTCGGGCAGTTCAGCTACACCGGTTTGTCGATCGGCGTGGTGATCGCGTGGCTGGCGACGTTGCAGATATTCAGGACCAGATCTGCGAGTGTGATCGGAAGCGGTCCTGAGGAGTATCGGCGAATCCTGGTGTCCGCGATGAGATTGTTCGGCGTCATTGCGATAGTAAGCCTTCTGCTTCGTCTCGATATCGCCCGGCTCTACCTCGCATTCGCGTTCCCTGTCGGCCTTCTCGCGCTACTGGTGAGCCGTTGGCTCTGGCGTGGGGTGATCGTGCGAAGGCGTACTCGCGGGGAGTGCCTCACATCGGTACTGGTGGTGGGCAGCAAGGATGCCGGCGCTGAACTTGCACGAAACTTCGAGCGGGGTAGCGCAGACGGTTTCCGTGTGGTGGGAGTGTGTGTGCCGGGGTTCCTTCGGCGCGCGGACGAGTCCATCGCAGTCGACGGGCGTGACATACCGCTCCTCGGTGGTGAGACATCGGTAGTCGAAGCGCTGGAACTGGTCGGCGCAGATACCGTTGCCGTGACGGCAACCGAACATCTCGGCTCGGATGGCATCCGTGCACTTGCCTGGGATCTGGAATCGCGGGACGTAGATCTGGTCGTTGCGCCAAGTATCGTCGACGTGTCGGGGCCGCGCCTGTCGATGCGGCCGGTGGCCGGTCAGCCTTTGATACGCGTCGAGCGACCGAAATATCATGGTGCGCAACGCTTTGCGAAATCGTCGTTCGACGTAATTTTCGCGTCATTGTTACTGGCAGCAATTGCACCTGTTCTCCTGGCCGCGGCACTGGCGGTCAAGCTCTCGAGCCCGGGCCCGGTGTTGTATCGAGCGGAGCGAATGGGACTGGACGGCAAACCATTCCCGATGCTGAAGTTCCGTTCGATGGTCCAGAACGCAGACTCACAGGTGGAGTCGTTGATGGCCCAGAACGACGGCGCCGGTGTGCTCTTCAAGATGCGCGACGACCCGCGCGTTACACCGGTCGGGCGCTTCTTGCGCCGTTACTCGATTGACGAGCTGCCACAGTTCGTCAATGTTCTTCGGCGCGAGATGAGCGTGGTCGGCCCCAGGCCTCCGCTTCGCCGCGAGGTCGAGGCCTACGACGGAACTGTCAGTCGCCGACTTCTTGTCAAGCCGGGGATTACAGGATTGTGGCAGGTCAGTGGACGATCGGACCTTTCTTGGGAAGAGACTGTACGACTGGACCTTTCGTACGTCGACAACTGGTCGCTGATGGGTGATGTATTGATCGTCGGCAAAACGTTGAAAGCGGTGTTGGCCAGCGACGGTGCGTACTGAGACGTGAATGCGGATTCGGGACCGACTTCAGTTCGTGATGTTCTCGGTGGAAAGGCATAGCTCCCCTTGATCTTTCGTACGTCGACAACTGGTCGATGACGAGCGAGAACACGATCGTCGCGAAGGTGCTCAAGGCGATGTTGGGAAGTGATGGAGCAAATTGACCAGGAGAAGTTTGTGTCGGAACCGCCAAAGTTGAAGTCGTTGCTTGTTGTGGCGCCCTGGTTGGAAGGTGGGGGTGCACAGAAATCATTGTGCGGGTTATTGCGCGGGCTTACCGACACACATACGACCGTGGTCACTTTGTTTGCAGGATGCCGAGACTTCAACGAGGTTGCGGACCTCGCAGACGAGTTCGTCATGCTCGACTATCCAAGGAGTCCTGGCGGACTGGTCGGAGCCAGTCGAGCCATAGCAACACATCTACAGCATTCGGATGTGGTCTATTCACTGATGAGGGGTAGCCATGTCGCACTCGGCGTTTCGAGTTTGCTCAAACGTCTTCCGGGTGAGCTGATTGCGACCTTCCATCAGTTGCCGAGTGCGGATGAAACTGGCGTTCTCTCCCTGGCCGAGAACATGCTCGTTCGCAAAGCACTTCGGCACGCAAAGCTGATCACCGCGCCTTCGGAATCAGCCGTGAGTCAGATTCGTCAGCGACGTTACGGACCGCACGCTCGGCTTGTTTACGAGCCGAACTTGATCCGAGTTGACTCGAGAGAAACCATTCGTCGTGAATCTTCGGGGGCACCGCTACGGCTCCTGGCCTGTGGCCGTCTATCCAAGCAGAAGGGCTTCGATCGTATTCCCGAACTGCTGTCAGATATCGAGATTCCGTGTGAAATAAAGATCTTGGGATCAGGACCGGAAGAAGAAGACCTGAAACGGCGGTTCGGCAGTACGAAGTCTTCTTCGCATACGGTGGAACTAGTAGGACGCGTCGATGACGTTGTGCCCTATCTGGATTGGTCAGACGCGGCATTTATGCCCAGCCGAAACGAACTCAACCCTGTGTTCGTATGGGAGGCGTGGGCGCGCGGCCGGCCGGTTGTTGCTGCCGATCTACCTGCATTCGAGGATCTGCGAACCTCCGGGCCGGTGCTCACATTTACCGGCGCGGCCAGCCTTCGGTCCGCCCTCGGCGTCGTATCGAGTGACGAGTACCGAGATTTCGCCTATTCAATGGGTTTGCAGGCGTCCCGAACCATGACGACCAGGAGTGAGATCGTTGCCCGAATACAGTCGTGACCACCCGCGCATCCTGGTCATTCACGCATACAGTGCTCAAAACTCCGGCGACCGGTTGCTGGTGGAGGAAACACTCGAATTGCTGAGATCGGTGTGGCCGGATTCTGTCGTCGACGTGATTGCCACTGATGCCGAATCGTTCCGTCACCATCCGATGGCGGATCATGTCAAGTTTCATCAGTGGACGTCGGCATGGATTCCGAACCCGAAAAAGAAGGCATCCGTACGTGTTTCCATGCTGGCCAGTACCGTCACCGGCGGGCCGGCACCTGTCAGGATACTGTTCGAGCAAGCGGATTTGATAGTCGCTGTCGGGGGCGGATACCTTCGGGGTTCGTCCGTTTCCGAGGCCCTGAAAACTGCGGGGGCGCATTTCGGTCAACTCGATCTTGCCGCACGAAGTCGTGCGCGTAAGATCTATCTGCCGCAGAGTATCGGTCCGTTCCCGAACATTCTCCGTCGGCGTATCGCGAGTTCGCTGAAGGCGATGGATCAGGTGCTCGTTCGTGACGATCGATCACGGGAATTGTTCGCCGACCTGACCAATGTCGAACGAATCTCGGATCTGGCGGTTCTCAAGATGGCGGAGGTCCGTACACCTCGTACTATCGAGATCACGCATGGCCCGGTAGTCGTGGCACGTGAGCTGTCCCGCCCTGGATCCTACGAGAACACTCTGTCCGACTTGGCTCGGTCAGATCATGTTGTATGGGCGATTCAGTCCACCGGTGGCGGAAACAATGACACTCCACTCACCGTCAAATACTCCTCGGGAACCCCAAAGCCATTGCAGCACTATCTGGAGAGCGCGGAGAATCGCGTCGTTGTCAGTACACGCCTGCACGGATCGTTGTCTGCATTGCTCGCCGGAAAGCCGAGTGTGCACCTGGGCTACGAACGAAAATCATGGGGAGCATTTCATGATCTGGGGTTGGAACAGTACGTTCTCGATGCCCGACGGACTTCGGCAACTCGCGTTCTCGACGCGGTGGAATCGATTCGAGACGATCCAGCCACTTACTGGCGCCTGATCGATTCACGCATCGAGGCCGTCGCATCCCAGAGGGAACGCCTACTCGGCTCCCTGGCTGTGCCATGCCACCTGCCGACGGCTGGCCAATGACATGAACCTCTCGTTCCTGTTGTTTGCCAGTGTTTTTCTCTTGCTGATCGCACGTGTACGTGGGGTCACGGTGTTGCCAACCCGCCGTCAAACCTCAACAGGTACCAGAAGCGGGCTGATCGGGATCTGGTTTTGGGTATCGGTGGTATGGCCGGTCCTTTTCAAGGCGGTGTTAGGTAGCGTCCTTGCCCTATACCTTCCAGTTTCTGGCTCCGCGGTCTTCGTGATCTCCTACGTGCCTTCGATTGTCATCGGAATCGCGATTTTCATCGCCTCTCTCGGGTCCCGAGATTCATTCCCCTATATCCCCGCGATACTGGTCATGGCGGTGGCGATCATGCCGATCCTCATCTTCGGGGTCGTGGACATCGGTGTCGTCGGAGCGATATTCATGATTGTGCCTACGCTCCTGTGGTGCCGCGCGCTCTCGGTTGACGTACTGAACTGGCCCCGTCTTTGTTACCAGGGTCTGCTTGCGCTTTGTCTGAGCATGGCTGTGGTTTTCGTCGTCTGGCCTGAGGCTGTGGTCGAGACCTGTCGGTTGGACAAGTGCACTGTGGCGGGCCAAGTGCTCACGTCATCGATCACAGGCAATGGCAACTTCCTGGGGCTGTGTGTCGCACTGCTGAGCGTCGTTGCCGTGTATCGGCAACACTGGATCACAGTTGCGGCGGTTGGACTGGCGAGCCTCATCGTGATCGAAATTTCTGGCAGTCGAACAGCGATGATCGGTCTGGTTCTCGGCTACCTCGTAGTCCTCGGTATCGGAAACCGCATGTCGCGGGTTGTAGCTCTGGCAGCTGCGATGGTTGCGTTGGTGATTTCTCTTGTGCCAGTGTTCCGAGTTTACGGGCTCCGCGATTACACCTATCGCGGTGCTTTGTGGATGAGGGCGAAGGAGCTGATTTCGGAGAGTCCGAATGTTGGTCACGGCGCGAACTATTGGACGGAGCATAACGCGTATCGCTTCTCCTCCAACTATGCCGCGCACAACATTTGGTTAGAACTCGGCGTTGCCGTCGGGTTTCTCGGAATTGCCGTGCTTGTCGTCGCTGCGGCCTGGGCGTTGCTGACCACTGACGTGGAAAATCGATACTTGGCATGGGCGCTGATCGTAACTACGGTCGCTGTGGGATTTCTGGAGGCGCCCATCCAGCCGTATCGAACCGGTCTGCTTCCCTTCCTGTGCCCTCTCATTCTTCTCTTGTGCTCCTCGGGTATGCGGAAAAGATCAGTTGATACTTCGGAGACGGAAGACCTTGCGATGGAAGATATTCGAAGCTCACATGTTGATGCCGGCCTGACGAGGGATGGTGCGCGATGAAAGTTCTGCATGTCACGGAAGCGCTCGGAGGAGGTGTAAGCACCGCGATCTTGAACTATCAGGCGTTGACGCCAGAAATGCATCACTGCGTGATTGCTCGCGAACGGGTCGGGCAGAGCACATACAATTTCCCCTCCGAACTCAGCGTGACATTGGTACCTGGAAGTTTGGCCGCACTTTTGCTGTCCGCGATTCGTATGGTGCGCCGGGGAGATTTCGATGTTCTCCACCTGCATTCCAGTCTTGCCGGTCTCGCCCGGATCATCCCGGGGCACCGAGCTGGAATCGTATACACCCCACACTGTTACGCATTCGAGCGCACCGACGTCAGTCCCCTGGCGCGGGTACTCTACAAGTCCGTTGAGCGTGGGCTACTCTCGATTCGGCGTCAGTGCGTTGTTGCCGTGAGTGGACGAGAAGCCGAGTTGACTACGGAGTTGTCGAACTCCTCCACCTCCATCGTGGTCGGCAATGTATCCCCGACCGATCACGGCGCATATTTGCGCGCAAGCCGCCCTCGGACAGCGGAAGCATCGGCTGAAAGAAGCCGAGTAGTGATGGTGGGAAGGATATTTCCCCAAAAGGATCCCCAACTGTTCGCCGATATTGCAGCAAGGTTGTCGAGCAGGTTCGAGTTCGTGTGGGTAGGAGACGGCGAAGCCGGGTTGAAAGAAAGTCTCGTGGAATCCGGGGTTCGGGTGACGGGCTGGATTCCAGCTGAACAGGTGCTGGATGAAGTGCGCGCCAGTTCGCTGTATCTCCATACCGCGGCCTGGGAGGGCGCTCCGATTTCCGCTGCGGAAGCCGCCGCGGTCGGTGTCTCGGTGATCAGTCGTGACATCAAAAGTATGGTCTCGCTTGGCTATCCAGTCGCTGGCAATACTGCGGAGTCTCTGTCAATGGCCGTCACACATTACTTCGACTGCCTGGACTACCGAACGACTGTTCAAGCCAAGACACAATATTTCAACCGAACAGTGGACGTCATGAGTTCGCGTACAGCACTCATCGACGCCTATGCATTCGCGATAGGGGATTCTCGATGACTTCATCGGTCACCGTCATTACCATCACCAGGAACGATCTTTCGGGGCTGGTCCGCACGATCGAGAGCGTCCGGGCTCAGAGTGCACAGGGAGTCGAACACATCGTGATCGATGGTGGTTCGACGGATGGAACTGTCGAATACCTTGATTCGTTGGGTGATTCGTTAGTGTGGAACACAGGCCTCGACAGCGGTCGCTATGACGCAATGAACATCGGTGCGGAACTGGCGAGTGGCGAGTTGCTGTGGTTCATGCACTCGTCCGACGTGTTCCATTCATGTGACGTTCTGGAGAGAGTCTCTCGAGATCATCAAGGAGGGGGCGTCTCTTGGCGGTGGGGTTACGGGCTGAGCAACATCCACGACTCCGGAAGTTCCATCGGAATCGGTGGCCGTATCCCGTTCAGTCTGTCCCGATTCGCGCTAGGTGGAAACATCATTCCCCATCAAGCATGTGTGATCGAGAAGTCGCTGCATGTTGAGATCGGCGGTTACGATACCGAATTCGGACTCAGTGCCGACCAACTGTATCTGTTGAAGATGGCGGTCCGATCGCAACCGCGCGTGTGGACCGAGTTCTTCTGTGACTTTGATTCGGCCGGCGCTGGTTCGGTGCGGGGCATGATGGATCATTACCGGGACATGCGGCGATCACGCGCCCTGACCGGAATCACAGTCTTCAGGGCGCAGTGGCTCGATTATGCGGTGTCCTTGGGGGTTGCGCTTCTCGCAAAAACCGACCGTGTTCAAAGACGAGTTCTAGCAGGGGTGACTCCTCGTGTCCGATGACTATTTGGAACCCACAACGCAATCAAGTGCGGAATTCGCAGTTGTCATACCAGCTTTCAACGCGGAAGCCACACTTTTGGCGTCAATCGAGAGCGCGCACAATGCGGGCGCTTCGGAAGTCATCGTGGTGGACGACGGATCCACAGACAGTACCGCCGCGTTATGTCGCGCCCACGATATACGTGTCCTGACGCAGCCAAATGCGGGTGCATACCTCGCGAGACGACGGGGGGCCACGCTCGTCACGGCACCGTACATCGTGTTCCTGGACGCGGATGATCTTCTGGTCGCACCCGGCATTCACGAGTCCTTGGGTATTCTCTCTGCGCAGGCGGACTGCGCAGTCGTCGCTGGACGTGTGATGGCGAGTCTCCCACGTGGGCGTAGTCGGTTGAACAATCAGTCGTACTCCGAGATCAATACTCGAACCCTGTTGACACAAGGGTATGGTCCGTTTCCACCGGGAGCGGCGCTGGTTCGGCGTGCCGATTACGAAGCAGCGATTGCGCTGGACGTACCGGAGATCGTCGAGCGTTACGCCGACGACTACGAAATGTTCATTCGTCTATCCGTCGTCGGCCGAGTCGTTCAACACAACACCGTTTCCCTCGTGTATTCGATGTACGCAGGCAAATCCATTGGTTCTCCTGAGAAATCGCTGTTGTGCAAGGAATCGATCAGGGGGCACTACGCGCGACATCTGGGGATCCCAGTTCGGCTGATGAGCGCATCGGCGGTTGCCGCAGCTGCGAACGCACGCATGGGACGAGCGTCGTTCGCGCAAGGTTTGTACTGGCGGGGTTGCGTGAAGGTAGCAGTTGCCGCGTGCTACAAGGTACTCGCTCGGATCGGCGACAGCGGTCTGAAGCAGTCCACAATCGTGTCTGGCGCTGGAACCTCGGAGACACGAGGGTGAACACAGTGGTCAGCTCATACGTGAGGTCGGCGAAGTCGATCGACCTGGGCGGGACCGGGTTCTTTCGACTGGTAGGTCTGCTGGCCGGCGCTTGCGCGAACTTCGCCGTAATAGCAATTCTGTCTCGGGACTACGGCGTCGAGTACTACGCCTTCTATGCGCTGATGGCGTCCATGTTGAATCTACTTCCCTTCGCGGACTTCGGTATCGGCGCGACCATGGTGAACGCGACAGCAGATTACCGAAGTGGTGCACTCGATCGGATGTCGTTCCAATCCCATTTTCGGCGGGCGAGTCTGGTCACCGTTCTGGTATCCCTCGCTGTCGCAAGCCTCGCGTTCCTGTTCTATCAGATGGGGCTGTGGGTGCCAGTTCTAGGCGCAGTCGGTGAGATGGATCATGCGTCGGCGCTGGCCACAGTAGTGATTGTATCTGCGGCAGTTGGTATTCCATTGGGTTTGGGGTCACGCATCCTGCAGGGTTGCGGAAAGATGCGCGTTGTCGTTACCGCAGCGTTGATCGGTCCGATCATTCAACTGATCGTGATAGGGGTTTGTTGGACTACTCAGGCGCCGGCCTACCTGTTTGTTCTGGCACCGTGCGCAGGCTACCTCGCCGTCGGATTTCTTACCCTTGCTCTCGCGCTTCGATCGATTTCCGGCGATGAGGGTTCGTTGATCGGCTGGCGTCTTACAAGCCCGGTGCGAGTTCGCATAGCTGAAACGGCGGTTCCGTTTTTTCTCATATCGATCGGCATGGTTGTCGGGTTCCAGAGCCATAGGTTGCTGATCTCCACTTTTGGAACGGTCGAAGACGTCGCACAATATTCGGTGGTGGCGCAATTCGCTGGACCCCTGCTGGCTATCTTGGGAGTGATGGGCCAGAACTTGTGGTCAAGATATCGCGAGCGATACCGAATCGGGACACTTCGGGTGCGTGAATTCGCCCAGCATATAGTACTTCTCGGCACTGTGGGCGCCGTATTTGCGCTTGCTCTGGTCGTCATCAGCTATCCCGGAATTCGGTTTGTCTCGGGTGGAAGTCTTGTCGTCCCGCTGGCAACCGTTTTGGCCGGAAGTGTTTACATCCTTGTTGTTTCGGTGCATCAGCCGGCGGCGATGTTCCTCATGGACCCGCGAGGACTATGGTTGCAAGTCCTCTGTGTCTGGCTGAGCGGCCTCGTCGGAATGGTATTGGCAATATCCCTGATTCCTGAACTCGGAGCCGCCGCACTCTACTTGGGACTATCCGCAGGAATGGTTGTACTCCAGGTTATTCCGTGTATCTATATTTCGGTTCGGCGAATTTCAAGCATGGAGAAGGCGGTGGAGGCAGGCGTGACCGTGTGAATAGCTGCCCGAAAATCGTGAAGTCGCACATACATGAAGGAGAGAAATGAAGAAGGCACTGATCACAGGCATCACCGGTCAAGACGGCTCCTATCTCGCGGAGTTGTTGCTGGGCAAGGGATACGAGGTCCACGGACTTATTCGTAGATCGTCCACGTTCAATACAGCTCGAATCGATCACATGTATGTGGATCCCCACACGCCGGATGCAAAACTGTTCCTTCATTACGGAGATCTCAGCGACGGGGCGCGTTTGGTCACTCTTCTCGCACAGATACGCCCGGACGAGGTCTACAACCTCGCAGCGCAGTCCCATGTACGGGTAAGTTTCGACGAGCCCGAACATACCGGTGACACGACGGGAATCGGGTCGATCAGGCTGCTCGAAGCAGTCCGGATGGCTGGTCTCGAATGCAGGTTCTACCAGGCGTCCAGCTCCGAGATGTTCGGTGCGACACCGCCTCCGCAGGACGAGCAGACTCCCTTCTATCCGCGATCGCCGTACGGTGCGGCGAAGGTGTACTCGTACTGGATCACCAAGAACTACCGCGAGGCGTACGGGATCTTTGCCGTGAACGGAATTCTGTTCAACCACGAATCTCCGCGGCGAGGCGAAACATTCGTAACTCGCAAGATCACGCGAGCGGTGGCGCGGATCAAGGCCGGCCTGGAAAACGATTTGTACATGGGTAATCTCGATGCAATCCGCGACTGGGGCTACGCGCCGGAGTACGTGGAGGGAATGTGGAGGATGCTTCAGGCCGACGAGCCGGACGATTACGTGCTCGCGACAGGCGGTAACTACTCGGTCAAGGATTTCCTGACGGTGGCCTTCGAGCACGCGGGTCTGAACTGGGAAGATCATGTGCGCTTCGACGAGCGCTATCTGCGGCCGACGGAAGTAGACGCGTTGATCGGAGATGCAGGTAAGGCGGAGCAGAAGCTCGGCTGGAAGGCGACTGTACATACCCCCGAGCTGGCTCGAATCATGGTCGATGCGGACATCGAGGCTCTGAAGTGTGAGGGCAAGCCCTGGATCGACCGCCCGAACCTGGTGGATTGGGAGCATGCCCGATGACGGGGGAGTACGCGCAGAAGTCCCTCGATCGGAACGATGCGGTGTACGTCGCGGGCCATCGTGGACTCGTGGGTTCAGCGATCTGGCGTCGTTTGGAGGCCGACGGTTTCAATCGCCTTGTCGGTCGCACGTCCGCCGAACTCGATCTTCGCGACCGCGGTGCCGTGTTCGAGTTCTTCGCCGCCGAGAGGCCGAAGAACGTGGTCCTCGCGGCAGCCAAGGTGGGCGGGATACTGGCGAACAGCACACTGCCGGTGGACTTCATCTCCGACAACCTTCGCATCCAGGTGAACGTGATGGACGCGGCGGCCGAGTTCGACGTAGATCGCCTGCTGTTCCTCGGATCATCCTGCATCTACCCGAAATTCGCTCCTCAACCGATTCGCGAAGAATATTTGCTGACCGGTCATTTGGAACCGACGAACGATGCATATGCCATCGCCAAGATCGCGGGAATCCTGCAGGTACAGGCTGTTCGAAAGCAGTTCGGGCGTCCGTGGATCGCCGCGATGCCGACCAATCTCTACGGCCCGGGTGACAACTTCTCTGCCAAGGGCTCTCATGTGCTGCCAGCCCTCATCAGACGCTTCGACGACGCGCGCCGTGATGGAGCTGCTTCAGTCGTGAACTGGGGCAGCGGGACGCCGAGGCGAGAGTTTCTCCACGTCGACGACATGGCGGATGCCTGCCTTCATTTGCTCGACCACTATGACGGAGCAGAACACGTCAATGTTGGTACAGGCGAGGACCAGAGCATCGCGGAGATCTCTGCGATCGTGGCGGACGAGATCGGGTTCGACGGCGAGATCGAATGGGATCATTCGAAACCTGACGGGACGCCGCGGAAGTTGCTTGACATCGGGAAGCTTCGAGATTTGGGGTGGCAGCCCAAGATTGATCTTCGTGCGGGGATCGCATCGACCGTGGAGTGGTATCGACAGAACGTCGATTCGATCAGGACATGAAGTACTACAGCATTATTCGACGTAAACTCGACTTCGACAGGCAGACATCGTTATGACTTCTCGTATTGCGGTATTCGGCACAGGCTACCTCGGGGCGACACACGCAGCTTGCATGGCCGAGTTGGGTCACGAGGTTCTCGGGGTGGATGTTGATCCGAACAAGCTCGCTATGCTCGAAGCTGGGGAGGTTCCTTTCTACGAACCGGGACTCGAGGAAGTACTGCGCCGCAACATAGCCGCGGGACGTCTTCGATTCACGGCTTCCTACGAGGAGGCCGCAGAGTTCGCCGACATCCACTTCCTCGGCGTCGGTACGCCGCAGAAGAAGGGTGAGTTCGCGGCCGACATGCGATTTGTCGATTCGGTGATCGAGACACTCGCACCCCTCTTGACCAGGCCGACCGTAATCTTCGGGAAATCAACTGTGCCAGTCGGTACAGCAGAGCGATTGGGTGCGCGGGCACGGGAACTGGCGCCTGCCGGACAAGACGTGGAGGTGGCGTGGAACCCGGAATTTCTCCGGGAAGGCTACGCGGTGAAAGACACGCTTCACCCGGACCGGCTTGTGCTCGGGGTCGACCGCAATCGACCCGGACGTGCGGAATCGATTGCGCGTGAAGTGTACGAGCAACTCTTGAACGAAGGTATTCCCTTTGTTGTGACCGACCTTGCGACTTCGGAGTTGGTCAAAGCATCAGCCAATGCATTTCTGGCAACGAAGATCTCGTTCATCAATGCGATCTCGGAGGTGTGCGAGGCTTCAGGTGCGGATGTGACCGTTCTTGCCGATGCCATCGGCCATGACGAGAGAATTGGTAGGCGATTCCTCAACGCCGGAATCGGTTTCGGTGGGGGCTGCTTACCGAAGGACATCCGTGCTTTCATGGCACGTGCTGGTGAGCTGGGAGCAGATCAAGCACTCACATTCCTACGCGAAGTCGACAATATCAACATGCGTCGTCGTACTCGGATGGTCGAACTGGCTCGAGAAGCGTGTGGTTCTCTACTCGGAGCCAATGTGGCGGTTCTCGGTGCAGCCTTCAAGCCTGACTCCGACGACGTGCGCGACTCACCTGCGCTGAACGTTGCCGGGCAGATTCAGCTGCAAGGCGCTGCCGTCAATGTCTATGACCCGAAGGCGATGGGAAACTCGAAGGCGTTGTTCCCCACCCTCACTTACACTTCGAGCGCACTTGAAGCGTGTGCAGGCGCTGATGTCGTCTTGGTTCTGACCGAGTGGGCCGAGTTTCGAAAGTTGTTGCCGTCGGACCTCGAACCTGTCGTCCGCAAGAAGGTCATCATCGACGGACGCAACTGTCTGGAACCGACCACCTGGCGCGACGCAGGGTGGACCTACCGAGGTCTCGGAAGGCCGTAAACCGGTGAAACCTTCACGGAGGGTGGGTGTTGTAGGCATCGAGGGGAAGTGGCCGTGTGCCCGGGACCAAAGTCCGTCAGCGAGCGAGCTGTGGCCGGGGGAGATGCTGGGATAGCCGCTCGTGCATCACAGGGTGAGGGGCATGTTGCCTTGTTCGGTTGGTATGCATCAACTTCCGTCGGCAAGTTGCGTAGTTGGTCGTCGACGGACGTTGGTCCTACGGCCCGCTGTGGTATGTGACCCTTTCATGGTCGGCACAGTCGACTGACGATGTCTAGGAAGTTTCGAGGCTCCGTTGCGGTGGTGAAAAGACCAATGACGCAGTAGAGTTCAGCCTGGCTGCACGTTGTGTCTGCTCTGCGCGATGTGTGAGTGGGCCCGATGTCAGTGTCGCGGGTTTGTCAGTGTCGCGTGTTCGCCACTTCCCGATCATGCATCGGCCAGGAAGTGAGATGTGTGAGATGCCGTGAAGGCCTCTCCCCCCTGGCTGTTTCGGCAAATACCTCGCGCTGTGACGCAGGGACACGCGATAGAAGATTGGCTGCCTCGTTCAGCCTGCATTGAGTGCAGCGGCTCGACAGCGGCTGTCGATTACTACTCGAAGACGTGATACGTGTTCGAGCCGAAGGAGATTCGACGATGGATGTACGGGACTACCTGAAGATTTTGCAGGCACGGTGGAAGATAGTCGCTGTCGTCACTGTGGTCGTGATCTTGGGCGCATTGGGCGCCTCGTTGATTGCCACGCCGATCTACCAGGCTTCCACGCGCCTGTTCGTGTCGACTTCTACCGGAACAACCGTGAACGAGGCTTACCAAGGTAACCAGCTCTCACAGCAGTTGGTCACTTCCTACGCCAAGCTCCTTACCGGCGAGACACTGGCACAGAGAACGATCGATTCAGTCGGGCCCGATCGACTCGGCGGGCTTTCCGCTGCGGAGATTTCGTCCAAGGTGACCGCCACATCGGCGCCGGATACAGTACTGCTCGATTTGAGCGTGCAAGATGCGTCGCCTGAACTGGCACGTGAAATCGCAAATGCGCTCTCGGACGAGTTTGTCGTGATGGTCAAAGATCTGGGTACGCCCGCAAATGGTGGCACAGCACCTGCGCGCGTCGTTGTCGAACAGCGAGCACAAACTCCCGCGGAACCGGTGTCGCCGAAGACTTCGCGGAACGTGGCGCTCGGTGCCGCGATCGGGCTTCTGCTGGGGATCGGGTTGGCTGTGGTGCGTGATCGCCTGGACAACACCGTCAAAGAGCGCAAGGTGGTCGAAGACATCGCCGGCGCGGCGATGGTGGGAACAATTCCGTTCGACAAGGAACGCGAAGTTCATCAAGCGATCAACTTCCACGAGGGCAACTCCGCAAGTGCCGAGGCGTACCGCGAGCTGCGAACCAATCTGCAGTTCCTGGCCGTGGATCGCCCACCGAGTGTCATCGTCGTTACGAGTTCTCTTCCCTCCGAGGGAAAGACCACGACTGCGGTGAACATCGCACTCGTGTTGGCCGAGGCAGGCAAGAAGGTGTGTCTCGTCGAAGGTGACCTCCGTAAGCCTCGCGTTTCGAAGTATCTGGGACTTATCGGAAGCGTTGGTCTGAGCTCGGTCCTGGCCGGGCAAGCAGATCTCGACGACGTACTTCAAGTCACGAGCAATGCTGACCTGACGGTTCTTGCCTCAGGTCCGATTCCCCCGAACCCGAGCGAACTTCTGGGCACTGACACTGCCCATGCGGTCTTTACCGATCTCCGCAGAAGGTTCGACTACGTCATCATCGACGCCTCGCCGTTGCTTCCGGTTACGGATGCTGCAGTTCTTTCAGCGCTGGCGGACGGTGCGCTAGTGATTGCTCGTCACGGCACGACGAAGAGGGAACAGCTGAGCAGGGCGGTCGGCAATCTCCACAGTGTGGGCGCGACGATTCTCGGTACTGTCATCACGATGACCCCGCTGAACGGTCGTGGTGTCTACGAGTACAAGTACTACTACGATTCCGATCCGGTTGTCGCTGACGTGGCCGTGGAAGGGTCCGTGGACAGCAATCCAGTCGGCGAACGAAAGGTCACGTCGACAGTCATCTGACCTGGTCGTACGGTAAATCCCGACGCCTCACAGGGCCCTCGAGCAATGCTCGAGGGCCCTTCTCTGTGTGGTGAATCGGACGCAATTCTCTAGTCGGGTCCTCTGAGTCTGCGACGCGCAGTGCGGAATACGGGTTCATCGGCCGTCGCAGTAATTGGGTAGGCACGGGCATGCGGGATGTGACGCTGCGGTCTGAGCTGTCCCTGCTTGACCAGTGCCTCTATGACTGTCGATCTGGTTGCGCCCGACGGGGCCTTGGGCGTCTTGGTCGGAATCGCGTAGCGAGTGTGGCGGACCGCAGGCGGACCAGCCCGATTCGGCCTCGAGAGTTTCGCAACGCCTAGATGTCGATCTGGCATCCCTCGATGGATTTGGACAGCGGGTGCGGGGGTTGTCGGCCAGCTGCGACTCAGCATGAACGAGTTCTTGGCCGATGTCGGTGGTCATATCGGCCACGGGTCCGTCGGTCGGAGGGCCGGAAAGGGATAGCGTCGACTGCTCTGGGTGAGGCGCTCGCGTATGTCGGCGACCCGGTGGGGCTCAGTCGCGTCCTGGTTACCTGCGACGAAAGGAACCCGGTTTCGCGTAAGGCAATCGAAGCGTGCGGGGGTTTACTCGAGAGCGTGCGCCCAGCTGATCAGTTGTCCCGCAATGTCGGTTGTTCGAGAGACACGCTCCGCTACTGGGTGCGAACGAGCGTGTCGAGCGTCCGTTGACCCTACACGGCCACACACGTTTGCCATGGCCATAGCCATCGCCATCGGTAGCAGTCGCCCCGCTTTGCAGCCGAGCGGCTGCGCAACTCGCATGTCCCTAATTGGGCTGTGCTGCAACTATTTCAGGACATCACCGGCGATCGCTGGCGGTTCACACTCCTCCTTTTGCATGTCTGAATTCTCGGTGTCGCCCGATCGTAGGTTCGCGCAATGCCTGCCAGGAGTAGGTAAGACGCCCAGAGGCGAAGTGCCGAACAATCGTCCAGGGCTGAGTGGATGCTGAGCGCATCAAAGTATGGATTGCAGAGTGTTTACCAACCGCGTGCTGGTTTCCGTCCAAACGCGGAGCCCAAATGGGCTAGGCGATGAAAACTATAGGTACGCAATGGTAATGGTGAGCAATGTTCACTCCTTCTTGTCGGAGGGTGAATAACTGACGTCAATGCTGGCGTCGGGAAGAACTTCGGAAAGCGCTATTGCCACGCTGTCCGGAATGTGGCAAACTCCTCACTGGTACTGACCAGCTAGCCGAAGAGTTGCCAAGATGTGAGTCCTGGCAATATCGAGGCCGGTGACGTCAGCGGGCGAGGAGAAATCGCCGATCGTCCTGTGTTTGGGTTGTTAGTGGACTCTGCTTCAATCACGGGGTGTGAGCTGCGGCAATGCCGCAATAATCGACAGTTGGGCCGAGGCCTGACAATAGTCGCCGGGTTAACTGCAAGGCGCACGTAATGCGACCATACGCACTGAACGCAGCAATGCGGAGCAGTTGCTTCGCTGTCGAAGTTTCGGGAATCGGCAAGGCGGTCCGATGGACCTCGGCCGGTGAACATCTTCAGGCCGAATTCTGTGCATGGGGAAAGGTTTCTGAACACATGACGGTTCTCGAGATGGCCGCGCCCACGAAAGAGCGGCCACAACAACACCGACGAGTAACGCCGGAGAGGGCCGGTGGAGTTTCCGCACGCAGGAAATGGCAATCTGCGTATCTTCGTCGTCTGGCGATCACCGACACGATCATCGTTGCGGCAGTTGTGTTTCTGGCTCAATGGTGGCGATTCGGTAGCGACGCGGATGTCGTCGACGGTGAAGCATTCGGCCATTTCAGCTACACCGCACTGTCTTTCGCCCTGATTATCGGCTGGTTTGCCGTACTGAGGGTATTTCGGACCAGATCTCCTCGCGTGATCGGAAGCGGCCCTGAAGAGTACCGATTGATCGCTGTCGGAACGCTCCGCCTGTTCGGACTGATTGCGATCGCCAGCCTTCTCCTTCACCTGGAGATCGCGCGCCTGTACCTTGCCGTGGCGTTTCCGATGGGATTGACCGCCTTGATCGCGAGTCGTTGGATCTGGCGACGGGTGATTGCTCGTGAGCGAGCCCGAGGTGAATTTCGAACTGCCGTACTTGTGGTCGGTGTGCGAGGGGCGGTTGTCGATCTTGCACGCAACCTCGAGCGCGACGATGCCCATGGATACCGAGTTGTCGGAGTCTGCGTACCCGGCTACGGAGGAGACGTGGGCGAAGTTGTCACAGTGAACGGTCGGGACATTCCGGTGCTCGGAGACGAGCACAGTGTCACCGACGCGATCGAACAGGTCGGTGCCGACACGGTGGCAGTGACGGCGTCGGAGCGGTTCGGACCGGAAAGGCTGCGCACGTTGGCCTGGGATCTCGAGCGCGATCATGTGGACCTTGTTGTTGCACCAGGGATTCTGGATGTGTCCGGGCCGAGGCTCTCGATGCGCCCGGTCGCTGGATTTCCGCTGATCCATGTCGAGCGTCCGCGCTATCACGGCGCGCAGAAGTTCACGAAGACGACCTTCGACATCGTCTTCTCAACCGTGGTACTCGCCGTGATCAGTCCGGTGCTACTGGCGGCTGCGATCGCCGTCAAGCTCACGAGCAAGGGGCCCGTTCTGTACAAGTCCGAGCGGATGGGGTTGGACGGCCAGCCGTTCCCCATGCTCAAGTTCCGCTCGATGGTCCAGAATGCGGATTCACAGGTCACGGCGCTGATGAAGGAGAACGAAGGCGCCGGAGTGCTTTTCAAGATGCGAGACGATCCGCGTGTGACGACGGTCGGTCGATTCATGCGCCGATACTCGATCGACGAGTTGCCCCAGTTCGTCAATGTCCTCCGGCGTGAGATGAGCGTTGTAGGCCCGCGGCCACCGCTTCGGCGCGAGGTCGAGATGTACGACGGTGCGGTCAGTCGTCGGCTACTGGTCAAGCCCGGTGTCACCGGCCTGTGGCAGGTCAGCGGACGTTCTGATCTTTCGTGGGAAGACACTGTCCGCCTGGATCTTTCCTACGTCGACAACTGGTCGATGATGGGTGACGTCATGATCGTCGCGAAGACGCTCAAGGCGGTGGTGGGAAGTGATGGCGCCTACTGACAAGAAGGCGGTACCGGCGCCTTGCGAAAATGAGGCACCGAACAATCCGCTGATCTTGCGAACGGCATTGGTGATCGCGGTCATCGGCGCGAGCGGAGCCTTTCAGGCGTACACGCAGAGGACAGCGCTCGGATCGTTGCTCGTACACGGTTCGGCCGTTCTTTCGGCGACACTTGCGTTGGTCTACTTCCTCGACCGGCGATACTCACGCAATACGACGTGGCCTGTCTTCACGCTTATGATCTCGGCCGGCGTCCCGGCAACCAGCTGGTACTGGTCGACACTGCCCCGGAACTCCGCCGTCGCCGGCATCGTCGTCGTGTGCCTGGCGATCACGGGAATCATCGTCGCCCGTGAGTTGACCTTCGCGGTGCGAGTGCGGACTGTTGCCCTCACCTTGCTGGTACTTCTCGTGCTGTCGCTGATGGTCGTGTTCCTCGATCCTTCGACTGGCATCGACGTGGACACCCGCGCCGTTGCTTATCGCGGAATCTTCACGCACAAGAACACTTTGGGACGAATGGCTGCCATCGAAGTTGTACTTGTCGGTGTCATGCTCATGCTTCCCGACGGCAAGCGTATTCCGTGGGTGGCGGCGCTGGCTGTCGCCGGCATCGTGTTGTTCGAGGCCCGGAGCCAGACCGGTCTCGTCGCTGCGGGGATTGCGCTGGCGACAATGCTTGCTCTGAGGTGCTTTCGACGGACACCGAACGCTCACCTCGCCTCGACTGTGATCATCGGCCTGTACCTCGGGGTGTCCGGCGCGATGAAGGTGCTCGGACCCGATGTCGCGGCGCTACTCTCGCGAGATGTCACGCTGACCGGCCGGTTACATCTCTGGACGGTATCCGACTACTACGCCGAACAGCGGCCTCTGCTCGGATGGGGCTTCGGCTCGGTGTGGGCGCCGGACAGTGCAGTGGGGCAGATGATTCGGTCAAAGCTGTCCTTTCCGGCGACCAGCGCACACAACGGAATGCTCGACATTCGGCTGCAGATCGGTTGGATCGGATTCCTGCTGCTGTTGGCCGGCTATTACCTGCTTCTGAGCACGGCGCTCGGGCGAGCCCGCAGCAGAACGGAGTACATCGCCGTCGTCGCGATCATGGTTCTCGTCTTCTCGATGGACTTGACGGAGTCGACGCTCTTCTTCGGCGCCATGTGGCTGATCGCATGGGTCTTCCTGGCGCCGTACGGACCCTCGACCCACCGCTCTCACAGTGCGGGCAACGCCGAGTTGTCGATCCGTGGGGTTCGTGCCGACAAGAACGACGCGTACAGGTTCGCTCCGGAGCGAAGAGGAGGTCACTGAGATGTACAAGTCGTTCGATGTAGCGCGTTCGAAGCCTGAAGTGAACCCGACGTCCACCGGTGGATTCACGCCGCCGAAAGCCTTGATGTTCCATGCGATCTATCGGAATCCGGGTGGTGAGGAGCAGAGCTTCGCCAACGAATCCAAGCTCCTGAAATCGATCGGATACGAGACGGTTCAGTGCACCACCGAGAATTCCAAGATCTCCCGGGGACCGTGGGCGGCAGTCACCGCAGTGTTCAGTCCTCGCGTACTCGTCGATGCGTTGCGCATCATCCGTTCGGAGCGCCCCGACGTCATCTACGTGAACAATCTCTGGCCGGCGTTCTCGGCTTCGTTGCTCGTGGCCTCAAGAGCCGCCGCAATTCCTACATTGCAGGCGGTTCGGAACTATCGCCTCGCCACACCGTCAGCCAAGTTGCGCGCAGATGGCACGTGCACCGAATGCGGTTCCACCAAATACTTCACGAGTTGTGTCCGCAACGGATGCTACGGAAACAGCCGACTGCAGAGCCTTGTCTGCTACCTGAGCGCTACGGCGGTCAAGCTGAGCGTCTTTGGGTGGAAGCAGCACAGGTTCGTCGCAACGAGCGCGATGACAGCACGTCTGGTCGAAGGACGACTGATCAGTTCTGGCCGCGTCGTGGTTCGTCCGAACTTCGGATTCGAAGAAAATGAACCCGAGTTTCGGAGCACTGATTCGGTTGTGTGCGTCAGCCGACTGACACCGGAGAAGGGCGTCCTGGATTTGGTGCGCAACTGGCCGCAGGGCGCTGGAAGTCCCTCGCTCACAGTTCTCGGTGACGGACCGCAGTACGGCGAGATCTCCAGCATAAGCGCAGCTCTCGACAACGTCACGCTGGCCGGATTCACTTCGCACGAAGATGTGATCGAGATACTTCGCGACAGTGCGGCGTCCGTGGTGCCGTCTCAATGGGCAGAACCGTTCGGACGCGTTGCGATCGAATCGATGTCGGTTGGCACCCCGGTGATCTACGCAACCAACGGTGCACTCGCGGACATCGTCGGACCGGGCGGAACGCCTCTCCATACCTTGGAAGAGTCGTCGATACGCGAGGCCCTCGATCGAATCTTCGGAGCGGACGATCGATCGGCGATACGCAGATCTGCTTATCGTCACTACTCGAATCGCTTCACATCGCGCAAAGCGGCGACGTCGATGCGTGAGCTCATCGACGAGGTGAGATCGTGAAAGATCGCACTCGGCATGTGACATTCATGGCCGATCAAGGGCTTTCGAGCGTCCTCACTTTTGTCGTTCTCACCTCGGTGGCACGACTCGGTGGTCCGATCGAAGTCGGCCAGGTTGCCGTGATTCAATCGGCGGGTCTGTTGGCACTGGCACTGGGGAGAGCGATCGGCGTCGACGTCTGGCTGTCGCGAGGGGCGGGGTCCGACGAGCGTGGACCGGCGTTGGCGCCCACGATCGTGCTGGCGGCGGTATCGGTGACATCGGTGTGGGCACTGTTCGTGATCGCCGGCTCGGACTCGATGAATCTCACGGTATACGCCTTGGCTGCAGCTGGTTTCGTGGTGTTGGACGTGATACGCACGATGCTGATGCACGACGGTGCGAGTTGGATCTCTGTGTCGATACAGATCGTGACACTCTCGTTCGTCCTTATTGCAGCTTTCCTGGTCGAGAATCTGACACTTGCACTCGTGACCTATACGGTCGGTGTCTTCGTCGCGCTCGCTCTCGGTCACGCATCCATGCGTCTGGTACCGCCGGTACCGTCGATCAGGTACTCGCGCACTCACCGATATAGATCCGTGCCGTTTGCGATCGAGATATTGATGGGATCAGCTGCGCAGCAGGCGATGTTCTTGATACTCACTGTGGTGGCGTCGATCTCGATGATCGGTGAGATCAGAACTGCCCAGACACTGCTCGGTCCGCTGTCCTTGATGTTCGCGGGCATCTCGCCAATTCTGATGCGTAAGTTCGGCAGTGGTGTCGAAGCGATGAGCCCGAGCGAGTGCATGGCACTCGGCCGCCGAGTGGGCTTGCAGATCTTCTGGGTTTCGATCATCTGCGTTTCGCTGATCTGTCTCACGCTCGAGATTCGATTCTCGGGAGTGCGATTGATGGATCATCTGGTCGGGTCGCACTTTCCGAACTTGATACCGGTCATTCTGCTGTGCGGGTTGGCGGTGGCGTTCAACGGGATTCTGCTGGGAGTCGGCACGTCGATCCGCGTCGTGGACAAGACGGGAAACCTCAACAGATTTCGCGCCTTGCTGTTACCTCTGCAGTTTCTGATCGTTCTCGGGGCGGGACTGACCGACAGCGCCGTACCCGTCGCAGGAGCATTGGCCGCGTCGGCGTGCGTCAGCGCGAGCGTCGCACTGCTGGTTTCGATGAACCGTGACGCCCGACCGAAAGTTGACCTCTCATGAAGAATCCCAGCGGCGTCGTAGTGGCGATTCTGACCTTCCGTCGTGAATCGGAACTGGCTGTCTGCATCGACAGCGTCCGGGCATCGATCCAGGCTTCCGGTGCCTCCGCCCAGGTCGTAGTAGGCGACAACGATCCGGAATCCACCACGCCGACGTATGTTGCCGACGGGATCGAACGACTGCATCTCGGATTCGGCGGGGTATCTCCGGCGCGACGTGCGCTGGTCGATCTCGCCCGTGCACGAGATCGTCGTTACATCGTCTTCGTCGACGACGACGAGTACGTCGATGTCGACTGGCTGTCGAATCTCCTCACCTGCGCCGCAGATTTCGACGCAGGTGCTGTGGCCGGTCCTGTGATTCCGGTGGGTCTGCCTGCCTCGGAACTTCCATTGCACACTCGCGTTCGCCATTCGACCGGCACCCCGGTTGCGTCTGCAGGCGCTGGAAATCTGTTGTTGGACCTGAAGGCTTTGAACGGCTTGAACTTCAGTGACGACTGGGATCTACCTGGCGGCGAGGACACCGAGTTCACGCTCAGGATGAGCGCCGGCGGTGTCCGGTTGGTGTGGTGCGACGAGGCGCTTGCGTACGAACCGGTAGGCGAGGATCGGCGTCGGGATTCCTGGCTCTTCGCCCGGTATGTCAACAACGGACGAATCCTCGCGGTCTGTCAGGGACAGCTCGAGCTGCCACTGTTGGCGGCTCAGAGTGCCAAACGCGCTCTGCTCGTCCTCGCGTCGGCGACGTTGATCCCCGTTGCCTTGATCAGTCCACGGATCAAGCGCGTGGTTCTCGACAACGGTGCACGCAACATCGGTTGGTTCTCAGAGCGATTCAGCCGCAGCGATTCTCGGACGCCGCGCGCACAGAGGCTGGTGGTAGCGCGATGACACGGTTGTTGATGACGGCATACGCCTGCGATCCGAATCAGGGGAGTGAATCCGGTGCGGGTTGGGCGCTTCTCTCGGCAGCTTCCGAACTGTGTGAGTCGATCACGGTGGTGACTCGCTCCGGTGAGGCTCCCGAATTGGAATCAGAGTGTGAACAGCTCGGTTGCGAAGTTCGTGTCGTGCGAATAGCGACTTTGCCCGCGGAAGAAGCCGGATCGTACGGTCGATACCTCCGATGGCTCTGGCACACCTCACTGTTCGTTCGGCGTGAAGCGGCAAACTTCGACGTCCTGCATCATGCAACGTTCGCCTCCGACTGGTTGCCCCCACCGGTGCTGTTCGGTGGAGCCGGCGGAGTACGACTGGTATGGGGGCCTGCCGGGGGCAACACCTACCCGCCGATGCCGCTCGCCAGGCGCATCGGTATGCGGTACCTGGCAACCACGGCAGTTCGGACCTGCTCCACGAAAGCCGTTCGGTCACTGACACACATCTTCATGTCCGGACGAGTCGACACTTTCATCGCGATGAACTCCGACAGCGGACGAGGCGCACCGCGGGCACGCAATGTCGTCGTCCAACCCAATTGTGTTCTGGACTACGACGGAATCGAGAAGCAAGCGGTACCCAGACCGAAACGAAGACTCTTGTTCGTAGGAAGACTGTTGCAATACAAAGGAATCGACCTGATTCTGGATGCGCTCGAGCAGCTGGGCACCGATTGGTCCATGACCTTTGTCGGGGACGGACCCGCCCGCGGGCGGATCGAGAAGTCGCTTCCGTATCGGCGCGGTCAGGTCACGCTTCGCGGATGGCGCGACAGATCGGAAGTGGTAAGCGAGATGGGGGCCTCCTCCGCTCTGCTCTTCCCGAGCATGCACGATTCGGGCGGCTGGGTGGCGGCCGAAGCGGCTGCGGTGGGCCTGCCGGTGGTCTGTTTGGATCTCGGCGGTGTGCCGACACTGGCAGGTAGGAACGCCGTGACGATCCAGGTTGCTCCGGCGTCGACTCTCTCCTCTCGTATCGCTCGATCGATTGTCGAGACCGAGCTTTCTCTCTTTGAACCGCAACGTGATTGGACTCGGTCCCGGTTGACATCGGTCTTGTCGCGCAGCTACGGCCAGTGCAATGAACGTCGACAAACGAACTCGGAAAAGTGGTGAGACAGATGAGCAGTCCGTTCGAGGTCATCGAGGTGGGTGGCATTCCGTTTGCCGCGACAAATCTCGAGAGAGCTACCGATTGGGTGGTCAACGACAGACGAGAGGGAGCCGGAACCGGAGTCTCCGTGAGGTTGTCGAATTCCTACTGCGTGTCGGCGGCGCACAGTGATCGCGACTACTCCGCGGTTTTGAAGGGTCCCGGTGTGAACTTCGCAGACGGAACCCCGGTCAGCTGGGTGATGCGCCTGATCGGCGGCACCGCCGATCACGTCGGTGTTCGACCAGTCCGGGGTCCGTCGTTCTTCGAGGCCACCCTGGACAAGGGACGCCGCTACAGCCTTCGTCACCATTTTGTCGGCACGACAGAAGAGACGTTGAATCTCTTGACGGATCGAGTCGAGGAGTTATACCCGGGAATCAAGGTGGCCGGCACATATGCCCCGCCGTTTGCCGCGTTCAGCAAGGAGTTCGTCGACGACATCATCACGAAGATCGATCCGACGTCACCGGACATCGTGTGGGTCGGTCTGGGTGCGCCGAAGCAGGACTTTGTCACGAAGGCGATAGCGGATCGAACCGACTACGTGGCCGTCGGTGTCGGCGCGGCCTTCGACTTCTTGGCCGGAACTGTTTCGGAGGCACCATCTTTCGTCCAGAACTCGGGTTTCGAGTGGTTGTATCGACTTGTATCCGAACCCAAACGTCTGTGGCGGCGCTACCTGTTCGGTAACTCGACATTCATACGGCTGGCATCACGTGACATACGAAAAGTCTTCGGCCGTTTGGGGGGACGCGCATGAGCGAGATCAAGACTGCCGAGCGATTCGGAGGACTACGGACCACGACCGTGGTTTCGCAACTATCAGGCGGGCTGTCCCGCAACGGAAGGAACGCAGGATGAAACGCGCACTGATTACCGGAATCACGGGGCAGGACGGCTCTTACCTTGCCGAGTTGCTGCTCTCCAAAGGCTACGAGGTTCACGGACTGATCCGTCGATCTTCGACGTTCAACACTTCGAGGATAAACCACATCTACGTTGACCCGCACGATGCGGATGCTCGACTTTTTCTTCACTACGGTGACCTCAGTGACGGAGCGCGCCTGGTGACACTACTCGCGCAGATCAAGCCGGACGAGGTGTACAACCTCGCTGCGCAGTCTCACGTCAGGGTCAGCTTCGACGAACCCGAACACACCGGGAACACCACTGGCGTCGGGTCGATCCGACTACTCGAAGCGGTTCGGATGGCCGGACTCGACTGCCGGTTCTACCAGGCGTCGAGTTCCGAGATGTTCGGTGCCACACCGCCACCGCAGAACGAGGAGACACCGTTCTACCCACGTTCGCCCTACGGTGCGGCGAAGGTGTACTCGTACTGGATCACCAAGAACTATCGTGAGGCATACGGGATCTTCGCTGTGAACGGAATTCTGTTCAATCACGAATCCCCGAGGCGTGGTGAGACATTCGTGACGCGGAAGATCACGCGCGCGGTCGCACGCATCCAGGCAGGTATCGAGGATCATCTGTACATGGGCAATCTCGATGCGATTCGCGACTGGGGATATGCGCCGGAGTACGTGGAGGGAATGTGGCGCATGCTGCAGGTCGACGAGCCTGAGGATTTTGTGCTCGCCACCGGTGGCAACTACTCGGTGCGCGACTTCCTGACCGTCGCGTTCGAACATGCAGGTCTGAACTGGGAAAACCACGTTCGATTCGACGAACGGTATCTTCGGCCGACCGAGGTGGACGCACTGATCGGGGATCCGAGTCATGCCGAGCGCAAACTCGGTTGGAAGGCCGGCGTGCACACACCCGAACTGGCCCGGATCATGGTCGAGGCAGACATCGAAGCGCTCGAACACGAAGGGCGACCGTGGATCGACACTCCGGCACTTCCCGACTGGTCGGCGACGCGATGAGTGATTCATTCGCAGCGCGACCACTCGATCGAGGCGCACCGTTCTACGTGGCCGGCCACCGAGGTCTGGTCGGCTCTTCGGTGTGGCGACACCTGGAATCTGCGGGCTTCACCAGGTTGCTCGGAAAGACGTCGGCCGAACTCGATCTACGTGACCGGGAAGCTGCTTTCGATTTCTTCGCCCGCGAAAAGCCGACCAACGTGATCCTCGCAGCAGCAAAAGTTGGGGGGATTGCGGCGAACAGCACTTTCCTCGTCGACTTCCTGTCGGAGAATCTGCGCATCCAGGTGAACGTGCTCGACGCTGCCCTCGCACACGGCGTCGAGCGTCTCCTGTTCCTCGGATCATCGTGCATCTACCCGAAATTGGCACCGCAACCGATCAAGGAGGAATGCCTGCTCACCGGGCATCTCGAGCCGACCAACGACGCCTATGCAATAGCAAAGATCGCGGGAATACTCCATGTTCAAGCTGCCAGGCGGCAGCATGGTCGCCCCTGGATCTCAGCTATGCCCACCAACCTGTACGGCCCGGGAGACAATTTTTCGCCGCACGGATCGCACGTACTTCCCGCCCTCGTTCGGCGTTACGACGAGGCGCAGTCGTCGGCAGTCCAGTCGGTTGTCAACTGGGGGAGTGGCAATCCGCGACGTGAATTCCTGCATGTCGACGACTTGGCGTCGGCGTGTCTGCATCTGCTCGACAACTACGACGGTGCATCGCATGTCAACGTCGGAACCGGCGAGGACCACACAATTCGTGAGATCGCTTCGATAGTCGCCACGGAGGTCGGATACACCGGAGAGACGCGGTGGGACACCTCGAAGCCGGACGGAACGATGCAGAAACTGCTGGACGTGAGCATGATTCGGAAACTCGGATGGCGGCCGACAATCGGATTGCGCGAAGGAATCGCGTCGACGATCTCGTGGTACCGCGACAACATCGGTGCCGTACGTACCTGAATCACTTTTCCCATCAACACACTTCGCACACTCTCGAGAAAGCAGATCGAGCAACATGAGCACTCGCATAGCAGTATTCGGCACGGGATACCTGGGCGCGACACACGCGGCCTGTATGGCCGAACTCGGTCACGAGGTCCTCGGAGTGGATGTCGATGCGGCAAAGCTGGAGAAACTGGCAGCAGGTGAAGTTCCGTTCTACGAGCCAGGGTTGGGCGAGGTCCTACGAAACAACATCGATCGAGGGCGACTGAAGTTCACGTCGTCGTACGAGGAAGCCGCAGAATTTGCGGACGTGTTCTTCCTCGGGGTCGGGACGCCGCAGAAGAAGGGTGAGTTCGCCGCGGACATGGTCTACGTGGATGCCGTGATCGAGACTTTGGCGCCGCTGCTCACCAAGCCCGCGGTCATCTTCGGCAAGTCCACGGTACCGGTGGGAACCGCGGAACGGCTCGGTAAGCGCGCGCGGGAACTGGCACCGATCGGTGACAGCGTCGAAGTCGCGTGGAATCCCGAGTTTCTGCGTGAAGGATTTGCCGTCCAGGACACGTTGCACCCGGACCGACTTGTGCTCGGAGTCGATCGAAATGTCCGCGGTCGAGCGGAATCTGTTGCGCGCGAAGTTTATGCAGAGCTCATCGATGCGGAGATTCCGTTTCTCGTCACGGACCTTGCGACGGCGGAGTTGGTGAAAGCGTCAGCGAACGCTTTCCTGGCCACCAAGATCTCGTTCATCAACGCCATCTCCGAAGTGTGCGAGGCCGCTGGCGCCGACGTCACAGTGCTTGCCGACGCGATCGGGCACGACGTTCGGATCGGACGTCGATTCCTCAACGCGGGAATTGGTTTCGGCGGAGGGTGTTTGCCGAAGGACATCCGCGCCTTCATGGCTCGCGCCGGTGAACTCGGTGCCGATCAAGCACTGACGTTCCTGCGCGAAGTCGACAACATCAATATGCGCAGACGTACACGCATGGTCGAACTGGCGCGGGAGGCATGCGGATCGCTTCTCGGTGCGAGAGTCGCAGTTCTGGGTGCCGCGTTCAAACCGGACTCGGACGACGTTCGTGATTCGCCGGCGCTCAACGTCGCGGGTCAGATTCAGCTCCAAGGTGCTGCAGTGAACGTGTACGACCCAAAGGCCATGGACAATTCGCGCGCGCTGTTCCCGACGCTGACCTACTCGGCAAATGCATTGGAGGCCTGCGAAGGTGCCGATGTCGTCCTGGTATTGACCGAGTGGCTCGAATTCTTGAAGTTGCAGCCGTCCGATCTCGATTCGGTGGTTCGCAACAAAGTGATCGTCGACGGGCGCAATTGCCTTTCCCCCGACGACTGGCGAGGCGCAGGTTGGAACTACCGCGGACTGGGACGCCCGTGAGCACAGGACGTCTCGTCCGTCGCAGCTGATCTATATCGAAATTGATAAAGCCCGGTTCGCCCTCGCGGTCCGACCGGCAAAGACCGCTCAGACCCGCAGTGGACATGCGTGAGCCGAAGGAGACATCAAGATGGAAATTGTCGACTACCTGAAGATATTGCAAGCCAGATGGCGAATCGTCGCTGCTGTAACCGTGCTCGGAATCCTCGGAGCCCTTGGCGCTTCTCTTCTTTCGACGCCCGTTTACCAGGCCTCGACGAGGCTGTTCGTTTCGACGTCGGCGGGTACCTCGGTCAACGAGGCACTGCAGGGCAGTCAACTTTCACAGCAGCGAGTTCTGTCCTATACAAAACTCCTGACCGGCCGAACACTCGCACAGCGGACGATCGACGAACTGGGACCGAGGGTGGTCGGCGGGATGTCGGCTGACGAGTTGGCCTCCAAGGTCACTGCGACGTCGGCGCCCGACACTGTGTTGATCGACCTCGCAGTCAAGGACGGGTCACCGGAACTCGCACGCGAGATCGCGAACACTCTCTCATCCGAATTCGTGGCATTGGCAAAGGAACTGGAGACACCCGAGAACGGCGGAACACCGCCTGCACGTGTGGTCGTCGAACAGCAGGCTCAACAGCCGACTGTTCCGGTGTCACCCAAGACTTCGCGCAACCTCGCGCTCGGCGCAGTGGCGGGACTGGTTGTGGGGATCGCGCTTGCGTTGATTCGTGATCGACTCGACAACACGGTGAAAGATCGTCGAACTGTAGAAGAGATCGCGGGTTCGGCGATGGTGGGCACGATCCCGTTCGACAAGGACGTCGAAGTCAATCACGCGATCGCTTTCAGTGACGGAAGTTCCGTGAGTGCCGAAGCCTTCCGTGAGTTGCGCACCAACCTTCAGTTCCTCGAGGTGGACCATCCACCGCGTGTCATCGTCGTCACGAGTTCGCTTCCCTCCGAAGGTAAGACGACCACGGCCGTGAACATCGCTCTCGTCTTGGCGGAGGCCGGCAAATCAGTGTGCCTGATGGAAGGCGACCTCCGGAAGCCGCGAGTGTCGAAGTATTTGGGATTGCTTGGAAGTGTCGGCGTCAGTTCGGTGCTCTCCGGTCAAGCGACGCTGGACGATGTGCTTCAGCCGACTGAGTTCGACGGGCTGACAGTGCTCGCCTCCGGACCGATCCCGCCGAACCCGAGCGAACTACTCGGCACGGACACGGCCAAACATGTTCTCGAGGAACTGCGGGCGCGATACGACTACGTCATCATCGACGCCTCGCCGTTGCTACCCGTCACGGATGCCGCGGTCCTGGCCGCGATGTCGGACGGTGCACTTGTGATCGCCCGACACGGCTCCACGAAGTGCGATCAACTGGCGCGCGCGGTCGGAAACCTACAGAGTGTGGGTGCGCACGTCCTGGGCACGGTCATCACGATGACGCCGTCTCGCGGACGCAATGCGTACGAGTACAGCTACTACTACGAGTCGGACAAGTCGCTACCGCAGTTGACCGCGGTGCCCGCGCTCAACGCTCACCGAAGCGAAGTCGGCTGAGCAGCGGGCCGAGGAGATCGGCGATCTCAAGTCCGATCTCGTGAAACACGTTCTCTTCCTTACCCATCGGATCCATGACGTCCTCGGGTTCGGTGGCACGAAATCGGGGTCTGGCGGCGGCGAGGTCCTCGACAGTTCCTGCATCTGCGAGCGAGCCCAACCGTGCGGCTTCTCGAAGTGTGAACGTGCGCTTGAGCCGCGCCGGAGCCATCGCCAGGACTTTGTCTCGCTGACTTTCGGTCATCGTGAGAATGAGGTCGGCGTCCGAGGCCAGCGCTGTTGTCATGCGTCGGGCTTGAAACTCCGTGGGGTCGCCGCCGAGCCCCGCGAGAACCCTCGCAGCAGTTGGCTCGATCGGGTGTCCGACCATCGCCCGGGTTCCGGCACTCGACGCGGTGAATCCGGTGACCCCGGCTTCGGCGGCATAAGCACGTGCAAGGCGTTCGCCCGTGGGTGATCGGCAGATGTTTCCCGTACAAACGAAGAGAACGTGCATGGCAGAAGCATAGGTTGCACACGCGACGCACTCGTCGTACGCCCGATGTTGGTTTCGCGCCCACCTGGCGTACGCGTTTCGGAAAGTTCGGACGCATACCAACAACACATGAAGATGACCGTGTTCGGAACGGGATACCTGGGGGCGACCCACGCAGTGTGTATGGCCGAACTTGGCCACGACGTGCTGGGAGTCGACATCGACCAGTCCAAGGTCGACAAGTTGTCTCGTGGGGAGGTCCCGTTCTTCGAGCCGGGTCTGACCGACATGCTGGAGAAGAATCTGGCGTCGGGTCGGCTGCAGTTCACGACTTCCTACTCCGATGCCGCGGATTTTGCGGACATCCATTTCGTCGGTGTGGGGACGCCTCAGAAGAAGGGGGAGTACGCCGCAGATCTGAGTCATGTTCATTCGGTGATCGACATGTTGGCGCCGTTGTTGCGAAAGCCTTCGCTGATAGTCGGGAAGTCGACGGTGCCGGTAGGCACGGCAGCGGCTCTCGGCGAGCGGCTCCGAGCGACTGCGCCGGCGGGTGGCTCGGTAGAGGTGGCCTGGAATCCGGAGTTCCTGCGTGAAGGACACGCGATCGCGGACACCTTGAGCCCTGACCGGTTGGTTCTGGGGATCGATCGTGACCGGCCGGGAAACGCCGAAGGCCTTCTTCGCGAGGTGTATGCCGAGATACTGGACGCAGGGGTGCCCTTCCTCGTGACCGATCTGGCGACGTCCGAGTTGGTCAAAGGATCTGCGAATGCGTTTCTCGCGACCAAGGTGTCCTTCATCAATGCGATTGCGGAGGTGTGCGAGGCGACCGGGGCCGACGTCACGATGTTGGCCGACGCTCTCGGGTACGACGCTCGGATCGGTAGGCGATTCCTCAATGCGGGCTTGGGGTTCGGCGGTGGTTGCCTGCCGAAGGACATTCGGGCGTTCATGGCACGCGCCGGGGAGTTGGGTGTCGACCAGGCGCTGTACTTCCTCCGCGAGGTCGACAGCATAAACATGCGACGACGGACAAAAGCTGTGGAACTGGTGACGGCAGCCTGCGATGGCAGTTTGCTGGGAGCTAACGTGTCGGTGCTGGGAGGCGCGTTCAAACCCGAATCCGACGATGTGCGCGATTCGCCTGCGCTCAACGTTGCAGGAATGATGCAGTTGCACGGGGCGGCGGTCACCGTTTTCGATCCGAAGGCAATGGATAATTCTCGCCGACTGTTTCCCACCCTTCACTACGCAACCTCCACGTCAGAAGCTTGCAGGAATGCTGATGTGGTCTTGATCGCCACTGAATGGGACGAGTTCGCCTCACTCGTGCCCGGCGATTTGGAACCGCTCGTTCGGCGGCGGGTGATCGTTGACGCCAGAAATTGCCTCGATCCGGACCTGTGGCGCGCCGCCGGTTGGAACTATCGCGGATTGGGGCGGTAGGTCGAACGTCCAGGTAGCGAAAAAATAGCTGCGAGAAGGCCTTAGGTGAGATGCGCGAACCTCGCAGACCATGCCCAGTGGGTAGACTTCCGGCCGGGGAATGACGGGGTCTGGTGACGGAACCCGTCGACGGTCGACGAAGGTGGATCATGAACTTGGTTTTGGGTGTGACGGTGGGAGCCAGCGCTGTGCGTTTGGCGCGCCCGGGGACGCCCGACCACAGTGGTCCGGTGTTCCGATCCAGAGCGGTCGATCGAGGCCGCGAGATTCCGGAGGAAGTCGCAGCGGAGGCAACCGGCGTGGCCTTGACCGAGAATGCCGACCTCGGCAGCAATACGGTCGTCGCCTACCGGGATCAAGCACAGGCCGGAGCACTCCAAGCAGCGTTCGAACAGAAAGGCATCGACAACTTCGAGCTGGTTCCCGAAGTAGTCGCGACGCTTCGAATGCTCGAGGAGTCCGGTGCGTTGACCGACCAGAGCACACTCGTCGTCGTCGACATCGGTAGTTCTGGATCGACGATCAGCATCGTGGACAGGCAGATGCGGTCTACCGTCGTCACCGCCCGGTCGACGCGGGTCAGTGGAGATCACTTCGACGAGCTCGTCTACTCGGATCAGACCGTGCGTCGCCGTATAGCTACGCCGGCCGACCCGGGCGGCGATGCCGAACTGCAGGCGCGATGCCGACTCGCGAAGGAACAGCTGTCCTCACGAAGTGCGGTGTGCCTGCCCGGCCCCGGCGGGCTTCTCCTGCTGTCGCGGGAAGTTTTCGATTCGTTGGTCGTCACGTCGGTGGAGGCCTTCGCACGCGAGATACGAGAGGTCATCGCAACGTCCGGCCGTAACCCCGACGCGATTCTCCTGATCGGTGGCGGTGCACGCATTCCGATCGTGCGGGCGACCCTCGCCGCGTGGCTGGAGTGCCCCCTCATCGCGCCCGAGCAGCCGGAACTCGTGACTGCTCAAGGCGCTGCGCTGATCGCGGAGTCGTCGATGACGCCATCGGCGCGCGCGGTATCTGCCCCGGTTCAAGTTCCGGCTGTAGCGCCGATCTTTGCGCCGTATCCGATCCACACCCCGGCGGAGGTACCCGTTCCGGTTCAGGCGTTCAGCCACGGAGGGGTCGCAACGCTCGCGGAATCGGAGCGGCCGAATGCCTTGTCCGAAGCCGCTTCCGGTACGAAGTCCGTTCCGCAGGAACAGGTGCCGAGCCCTTACGCGGCGGAACTGCCTCAGCCGCGACCGAACCGACACGAGCAACGATTCGATCCGGCCGCAGATCTCGTGGTCGCCGACAGCGACCCGGCCACGGACGGATTCGGCACAGAACGTGACGCAGACACCGAGGCCGTGATGGTTGACGCCCAGGCGTACTCGGCGATGTACGAAGGCGAGGGACCCGGGGCAGGAACCGCACACCCGTCCTGGCTCGCCGGGACACAACCCGTTGAATCGACATCCAAAGAGCCGAGAAACCCGCTACGGTTCGCGGGCCTCGGCGCCGGTGTGATCGCGGCGATCGTGATCGTGGGGCTGGGATTGGGCTACGGAGGAAAGGTCTTTGATTCCGAGGACGCCGGACCCGTGGCAACCGAGGTGACCACGACGGCACCGACGACCACGACTACTCCGCCGCCTACGACCACAACGACCCCGCCCCCGACGACGACGGAGGAAGCCCCTCCGGTCGTCGAGGCTCCGCCAGTCGTGCAGGACACTTACGTGCCTCCCGCGCCCGCGCCCGCGCCGCCACCGCCGGCGATCTACATCCCGGGGCTTCCGCCGATTCTGTTGCCGGTCCTCCCACCGATTCCCGGACTCTGAGCAGTTGATTCCTGGACCTTGAGTCGCCGATTCGTGGACTCTGGGGCCGGTTGGGCTGTTCCTGACGGGCGGCGCGGCCTTCGCAAAGCAGGTCCGGTGATCGACTTCACAGGGTTCCCGAAGGCTGGATGAGCAAATTTCTGGCTACTTTACTTTGGTGCCGAATTTCTTTGCTTTCGTGTTCCAATAACCGGGTTGTTGGTCTCTTTTCGCCCAAAAATTCAGGCAATTCCCCCTTTGAGCTGTAATTATTCGCCTTGCGAACAGTATCTTGCGACGATTTGGCTTATACAAACGAGGTCATGGTTTGCGCTCAGACGGATGACTATCCCGTGCATTCGGCGCAGATTCGTGTAGGTTTCGATTTGCTGATTGGTAGCGATTCGATGAATCTGTATCGATTGAGCATCACTGTGAGGCACACGACCGAAGGAAGCACATCATGGACAACGACGCCCCTGCGGCAGACGAGCGTATGCGTTCGGCGACGATGCGCCCCCGTGTCACGGTGATCGTGCCGGCGATGAACGAGGCGAAGAATCTGCCTCACGTGGCTGCTCAGATGCCGAAGGGAATCGACGAGATCGTGTTCGTCGATGGAAATTCGGTTGACGACACCGTCGAGGTCGCCACGATGTTGTGGCCCGACGCCACGGTGATCACACAAACGCGCAAAGGAAAAGGAAACGCCCTCGCATGCGGGTTCGAGGCGGCGACCGGCGACATAATTGTCATGATCGATGCCGACGGGTCCACCAACCCCGGCGAGATTCCGCTCTTCGTGCAGGCACTCGTGGATGGGGCCGACTTCGCCAAGGGTTCGCGATTTATCGCAGGGGGTGGAAGTTCGGACATCACAAAGTTGCGGCGGCTAGGCAACTACGGCCTGAATTCCCTGGTGAATATCCTCTTTCGTACGCATTTCACAGACCTTTGCTATGGGTACAACGCGTTCTGGCGCAATGCACTCGACGTCATGCAGCTCCCGGATACAGGCATTGCTGCAGCTCAGTGGGGTGACGGATTCGAGATCGAGACGTTGATCAATGTTCGTGTAGCTGCCGCCGGATTGGGAATTGCGGAAGTCGGAAGCTTCGAGGCCGATCGAATTCACGGTGTCAGCAACCTCAATGCCTTCTCTGACGGAATGCGCGTGCTGCGTATCATCGGGATGGAGTGGCGCCGCCGACGCAGCGCGCGCAGGGGCGCCACCTCGCGTCGTTCCATCCCTCTCGACCCGCAAAAATTGACGTTGCCTGAGTCGATCGTCAGCTGAAGCAGGTTGGAGCGCACATTAAATCGGTTCCTGTTCGCGTCTGGTTGCCGGTTCGGAGCCCAGGACCGTCGCCAGCGCGATCAGGCCGATCAGTGAGGGGTACACCGTGAACCTTTGGATCGTGCCCAGCCCGAGCATGCCGAGACCGCCGACTGTGTGGATGAAGTAGGCGCTCAGTCCGAGTACTCCGGCTGCGAGGGCGACCCATTTTGCTGCCGACGGTCTGCGGAGCGTCCGGGACGAGGTCGCGATCATGATCACGGCGGTGTTGGCCAAGACGAAATACATGTTTGCACCGATTCCATGGAGGATCGATCCGCGGTCGAGGGACGACACGGCGATCAGGATCAAACCGCTTGCCGACACGAGTAGAAAGGAGCCTTCTGTAGGCGATACGACTCGCGACTTCCACCACAATAGTGTGCCGACAGATATTCCCAGTGCAGTGGTCACGAAAGAAATGTTCATCAACCAGTACCAACTGCACACGCCCGCACGACTGTCGCAGACACGAACACCTAGTTCGCTTACGAATTGATTGCGGCGCGAGTAGTTTCCTCGCCAGCTCCACGCGGTCAAGAATTCACACACAAAAAACAGGAATGTCGAAATCCACGCGTATCTGGCGAACAGCTCGATAATGTGCGAGGATTTGCCGTTTCCTTTGTTTGCGACGAATTCTTCGTTGTAGTCCAAGTGGATCATTCAGCGATTCCTTCTCTGAAGAACTTCAGTGGATTTTTGCATGCATTCTCGAATGCGGATCCGATTCTTTCGGCGTCGAATACATTGTCGTGAAACGAAAACGAGACATTGTTCAAGGTTCCCAGTCGTCCGACTGCAATCACGATATGTTCGGGACTTTCAGGTAACAAGGTCGCGATATAGACAGATTCTTTCGGGGTGCCGGTCAATGGAAAATTCTTGAACTGCGGAGCGCCTGACATATCGCTGTAAGCGATGCGCGCACGAGGGTGTGCCGGAGCGCTCGTCACAGCGTCTCCCACCGGCCTGCGCGTAATGCGACCGAGTCGGGACTTTACTGAAGTGGCGGCGAGATTGAGCAGCGGTCGACCCGAATCGGCCGCAGCGGAGATACCGTCCCCGACGGATGCAGGTGAGCCCGCATCGTCGAATGACAAGTCCAGGCCTGCCGCGAAGTTGGAGAGCGTCCGGTGGTTCTCGGGGAGGTACCGCCTGGCGTCGAACAGGACCTTCACGGTGTTGTCCACCTTGATACCTTCCTCTCGAAGTGCGCGCACTATGGAGGCGAAGAAGATCGACGACAACGACGCGGGAACGGCGTTTGCTTTCCTCCAAGCCGCGAGATCGCCAAGCGCAGGGGGTGACGATGTTGCGAATCCGACGTGATGGGAAGGTTGCCACTTCGCTGTAATTGGTTGTGAAGAAACCTCTTTCGGTCTCCCTGCGGTCACGCTGCGGAGAAGCTTGCCGGGGCTCGACGCATAAAGATTCCAGGAGGCAGCCGTCAGAGGGAATCGTGTCGGTTGTAGCGCAGTGCACCATTGTGGGACTTTGCCGGTACGCGTCGCAGGGTCAGCGAGCGCGCGCGTGAGATTGACTGTGGTCTGGCCGTCTCCCACTCCGTGTGCAAGTCGCACGATCAGGTATCGGCCGCAGACCGTCACCGCAATAGGCAGCGACACGTCGGCCAGGCGGACCGCAGCGGCGAGGGTGGCAGGTAGGTCTTGTGTGTGAACAGCAGGGATTTCGTGCACGCCGCGCTGCAGTGAGTCCGGTTCGAACACCCAATTCCGAGTTCGACTGCTCGGGATCAGTCCGACTCGCGCGTGTGGGCCCGCGGACGCGATCGTGCGGAGCGCAGCGCGAACTCCTTCCACACCTCCATGGTCGATTGGCCCCATTGCGACTAATGTCCAGTTTTCAACCATGGCAACGTCGAGATCGGTAACTTTGTAGCGCGTGGGCTGAATCTCATTTCGCACGGTGAGGCCTTTCTAATAGTAGAAAGTGGGGAGATATGCGACATTTCGGAAATTGTGTCCTCATGGCGCGTGATTCTTTCTTGGTATGCTAATTCAGTGACGCGTAGCGAGGTTATCAAAGTGCTTGGAGTGACGCTTTCGGAGAATGTCGGCGGAACCGATCACAGCTTCCGAAATCTAGCTCTCGTTCTTGCCTCGGAAGGTATTCAATTGTCGCTGGCAGGCCCGTCCGGAGATACCCCGACCCGGCGCTGGTGGACAGAATCGAACCTTGAATATGTTCCGCTGGAAATTCCCAAACGAGTTGGATTGCGTCCGACAAGCGGGGAAGGCTTCAACTCCAAGTATGACTTTTTCTCGCAAGTCCCGAAAAGTATGCGCGCGGTCAAGGCTTTGATCGGGAAGGTTCGTTCCTTCGATGTCGTCCATTCGAACGACTTGATGACTCACGTGGACGTCGTGCTCGCCGCGCGACTAGCAGGAAGGCCGTCGTTGCTCGAGTTGCACGACATCGTGCCCCCAGGTGGTGGGCGGCTGGTGATGAGTAGCGCGGTGTCCACCGCAAACGCAGCAGTCGCCGTGAGCGAGGCTGTATTCGAGCAGTTGGGCCCGCTGGCACGGAGGAAGACCCGGGTCGTCCATCAAGGTGTCGACTCTGTTCGATTTAGTCCGGGAGTGGCCGATCCATCGATTCGCGCCGAGCTGTCAGCAGATCCCCGAGCATTGCTCGTGGCGGTGGTGGGGAGGTTGGACAGAGAGAAGGGCATCGGCGAGTTGATCGAGGCACTGGGGTCGTTGCGTCGATCGGGAGTTGACGTACATCTGGCTGTTGTCGGCGCACCGGCCAAGAATGACGCTGCATTTGTCGACGCGTTGCACACCTTGGCGCGGGCATCGATGCCGGGCGCCCATCGGTTCCTGTCGCCCAGAAATGACATTCCGTCGATTCTGCGTGCCGTCGACGTCCTCGCGTGCCCGTCTCACGACGAGCCTTTCGGGCTGATCGCGTTGGAAGCTCAAGCCTCCGGAGTCCCGGTGATAGCCAGTGACAGTGGAGGATTGCGCGACTTCGTTCACGACAACAGGACCGGCGTGGTCTTCCGGACAGGGGACGTCGATTCTTTGACCGTTGCCGCACAACGGCTTCTCGGCGATCCCGCACTATGCACCCGAATCGCCGCCGAGGCGTTGGGCCGGTCCAGAGACGACCTGTCCATCGAGCGACGAGCAGATTCGTTCGCCACCACGTACAGAGCTCTGCTCCGTGACGCAGGACGGCGGAGGCGAATATCGAGGTTCGATTCGAACGGGCAGGGGTGATCATGTCTTCGTCGCCGGTTTCGAAGGTCGAATTCCTCGACAAGACAACATGTTCGGTATCCGTGGTGATCTGCGCGTACAGCATGAGTCGGCTCGAGATGCTGCTCGCTGCGGTTGATGCCGCCACTGTCCAGGCAAACGGCCCAGGCGACGAGGTCGTTGTTGTCATCGATCACAACGAGTCCATGCTTGCTCATGTTCGTGCACACGTACCAACGGGGGTCCGGGTGGTGCCCAACACTGCCGAGCAGGGCTTGTCCGGCGCGAGAAACTGCGGAATCAGTGCAGGCAACGGTCATCTGGTGGCATTTCTCGACGACGATGCGATCCTCCGAACTGGCGGGATCGACGCGATCCGAGCAACGATGAGTGCAGATCCCACGATTGCGGCAGTCGGAGGGGCAGTGCACGCACGGTACGAGGGGTCTAAGGCTCGGTGGTTTCCGGAGGAATACGGCTGGGTCGTCGGCTGCGACTACCGCGGCCTCCCACCAGACGGAGAACAGATTCGCAATCCGATCGGCGCATGTATGGCGGTTCGGCGCACCGCGCTCGAGTCCATCGGCGGGTTCTCGAGCGAACTCGGGCGGGTCGGCACGTTGCCGGTCGGTTGTGAGGAGACGCTGATGGGAATCAAGATCCGCCAGCGGGATCGCACTGCCAAGATACTGCGAGTCTGTGATTTCGCAGTCGATCATTTTGTTCCTGCCGACCGCCAGCAGTTTCGCTATTTTCGTCGACGTTGTTTCTACGAAGGTCGGTCCAAGCGAATTCTCACCCAAGCGGTGGGGAGCGCGGACGGGTTGTCCAACGAACGGGCGTACGTCGTCGGTGTCTTGAGCAGTGGAATCTTCACCGCAGCCAAGGATTCGATTCGAGGCGATCGCTTCGCGCCAGCCCGCGCGGCAGCTCTGATTTTCGGGTTCCTTGCCACCTTGCTCGGGTTCCTTTCGGCGAGAACCGTATTCGGTGGAGAGCACCTGGTTGACGACTGCGACGACATAAACGCCGATGAACTGGTGTCTGTGGTCGTGGCCACCGTCGGCCGTGATTCGCTCGCTCGGACACTGGACGCTCTGTTGGGTCAGAGCCACCACAATCTGCAAATTCTGGTGGTCGACAACAAACCTGATACCGATCGCGTGGACCAGGTCCTGTCGGCGATGGACGACGAGCGTTGCGTGATACTGAGACAACCAGTCAAAGGTGCTTCTGCCGCGCGTAATCTCGGACTTCACCACGCGAACGGGCGAATCGTGGCCTTCACCGACGACGACGCGGAGCCCGACCCATTGTGGATCGAGAAGATTTTGGACGTCTTCGTGCTCGACGCCTCCCACGAGGTTGCTGCGGTGACCGGTCGCGTTGTGGGAATTGGCATCGACACCGCCGAACAACGGTGGTTCGAGGAAGTGGGCATATTCGACAAGGGCGATACCACGACCTTGTGGGCGATGGAGACGCCGAAAATTGCTTCGATCGGATTGGGTCAGCGGGGGACTTCACCGCTTTTCCCCTACACGGCAGGCGAACTCGGTAGCGGCAACAACATGGCCTTCCGCACCGAAAGCATCCGACGTCTCGGCGGGTTCGACGAGGCACTCGGACCCGGAACACCGACGCTCGGAGGCGAAGACCTCGACCTGTTTCGGCGGGTAGTTCTTGCTGGAGCGACGCTGGTTTACGCCCCCGAGGCAACAGTAGGACACCATCACCGCGCGAGTGTCGCGGAGTTGCGGGACCAGATGTACGGCTACGGAACGGGAATGTCCGCGGTTTTGGTCAAGATCATTTCGGGCGGCGACCGGACTGCTCTGGGTTTGTTGAAGGTCGTGCCCCGAGGTGTGCGCATGCTTCTCGTTCCCGACACTGCGCGTTTCGGTGACAGAAGTACAACGATGCCCGGCGATCTCAAGCGAGTGGAACTGGCCGGGTATCTGGCCGGCCCCTATCTGTACGCTTCCAGCAAGCTACGCCTGCGTCGTAGGCGGGCGCAGGCGGATCAGTTGTCCCGATGATCGTCGGACAGGCGTCGACTAAGGGGGACGCGGAAACGAAGCGAGGTCGTCATCGAGGTGACCTCGATGACGGCGGAACCACTCGCACCGCACAACTGGGACTCGATCATGTCGTCCTCATCGCAATCGCTGTATTGACCTGTACCGCGCTGATTCTCGCGTTGCTTGTTCGCCGCGATGGAGGGGAGGGAGTTCCATTCTCACTGCGCGTGTTGATCGGGGTCGCGACGACGGTTCTGGTTCCTGGTGTGCCTATTGCACTCATGGTTCGCATTCCGGATCCAGTGATCACGACGGCAGTGGGGATAAGCCTCTCACTCTCGGTCAACATCATTGTTGCGCAGTCTCAGTTCGTTATCGGCGCATTTCATCCGACCTTGATTCAGACAGTGCTGTGCGGGCTGTCCCTCCTCTCCTGTGCGGTGGCGTGGAAGGTTATGCCCTATCGAGAGATCGGACCGCCGCGGGTAGGGCGTCGGCGAATGCTCGCCGGTGTGACGATCACGGTTGCAGTGCTCTTCTTCGCGGTGGCAGTTCGAACTCTGGACACCGCTGCCGCAGGCGCCGCAGGAATCATTCCAGAAATCGGGTGGGCGTACTACGTTGCGCTTTTCCTGGTCTCACTCGTAGCCGGGATCGCACTGACTTCGCGCAGACTCGACGCAGTAGTGCTGACTGTCGCAGCACTGACTTTGATCACATTCACGACTTTGCTGGTAAGCCTTGCAGACGGGGTGACATCAATCCCCACAGCTTACGTACATCGTGGTCTCATCGAGATACTCGTCCATTTCGGAGAACTTCCACCACCCTCCGACGCGCGCTTCAGTTGGGCTGGATTCTTCTCCGGGAGCGCCCAAATGAGTACCGCCTACGGGATTACCGATTTCACCGCCATTTTCATCTGGGCACCCGTGTTCTTCAACGCGATGATCGCGTTGCCGATCTACTCGATCGGGTTGTCGATATCACGGAGTCGACGTGTGGCATGGCTGGGCGTGTTTGTCTATTTGCTTTTCAACTGGTACCAACAGGACTACTTTGCGCCACAACCAACCGCAATGATGTTCTACACCAGCGTGATTGCAGTGCTCTTGTGGCAACTGCGTCGTGCTCCACTCCCCGTGGTCGAGGGAGGGTTGGTGGCGAGAACTGTCGGCGCATCTCGTCGCACTCCGGGGCGTGTGCCTGGACAGAGTTCGGCGCAGACCCTCGCCGTAGAGGCGATTCTGGTTGTGATTCTGGCGGCGATGGTTGTGACACACCAGTTGACGCCGATGGTGATGGTCGGTGCACTGTTGATGTTCACGCTGACGGGATCGACTCGCTATCGGTTGTTGTGGGTGGCCGCCGGCGCGCTCTTTCTCGTCTGGTTCAGCTACGGCGCAGTCGACTACTGGAAAGGCCACCTTCAGGCGTTGCTGTCGGATGTCGGGCAGGTGAGCGGCGCGGTGCAAGGCGGTGTCAGCAAACGCATCGGCTCCGGGCCGACCTACCAAGCAATGCAATATCTGCGGCTCGCAGCTACAGGTTTCATGGGATTGCTCGGGTTCCTCGGCTGGGTTCTGACACGTGGACGAAAGACGTGGTTGATGTCGGGAGTGCTGTGTGTGGTTCCCTTCGGATTGGTGGTAGTACAGAGTTACGGCGGCGAAGTGGTCATTCGGTGTTTTGTCATGGCAGCTCCGATCCTGGCTCCACTTGGCGCCGTGACAATTGTGCGTAGTGCCGCTGCGCTTCGGAACGTTCTGATGAATTCGAGACGACGGCGTGGCGGGCGTATACCGCGTGTTGTCATGGCGTCGCTGTCGATTCTCGTTCTCTCCGTCATTCTCACCGCTACTCGAGGGTTGAACACCTCATTCGAGCACTCGTCGCCTTATCAGATCCGGATTGGTGATGCACTCCTCGCGTCAGTACCGGACGGTGCCACGATCATGGCGTGGGGACCGTCCGCGCAACTGGTCTCCCCGCGAATTCTCACCGGAGTGACGGTTTCTCAAGTTGATTCGATCGATTGCCTGGACAACTTCGATACATGTGTCGCTGATCGAGATCCGGACTACGTATTCGTTGCGCAGCAGGCTTCCTCCCAGATATCCCTTCAATACGGATACCCTGCGGGAATGTTCGACGATGCCATCGCCGATATGCTCGCGTCCGGCAATTTCGAGATCGTCGTCGAGAATGCCGATGTCACCGTGCTGCGTCGCGCTGGTGCCCCCGAGATCGACCTGGAACAGCGATGACAAATCTGTTGGGAGCATGCATCTTCGGATTGTTGTTCGTTGTGCTCACTCTGATTACGGTGACGCGGGAACGGCAGGTGCCGGACCTCGGCACCATCGGCCGTGGGAAGGCTGCGAGAGCTCTTACCGTTCTCGGGGTCGTCCTGGTCCTGTGTGCAGTCGCCGTGGTGTTCTTACGATTCGACCAGATCGCGCTGATCTCGAGTCAGGAGTGAAACACATTGTTGTTCAACAAAATAGCGGCCCTCGGTGGAGTTGTCGCTTTGTGCTTGTCAGTGGGGTGTTCGGTCACGGGTGACGTGCCAACCGACGCATGTGAAGAAGGACCGAGCGCGCCAGGCACCACGAATGCGCCGACAGGGGATCTGCGCGGGTGGACGCAAGTATTCGTGGACAACTTCGATCGCTGCGAGTTGGGAGAAATGTGGGGGGCGTACAGCGGCCAACCTGGGGGTGATCCTCACAGTTGGTGGGAGCCTGAGCAAGTCAGTGTCACCGAGGGGGTTTTGCGCCTGCGTGCGCAGCAGGATGGCGACCAGTGGGTCACTGGCGGTGTTTCTAACAGTGCAGTGTCGCAAACTTATGGGAAATGGATGGTTCGTCTGCGGGCGGGGGTATCGGACGAGATCAGCTATCATGTGTTGCTGTGGCCGCGAGACGAGGTATGGCCGCCAGAGATCGACATCGCGGAAAGTGTGTCGGGTCGACGTGAGTCGATGTCATCTTTCATTCATTGGTCCGACGAAGGTGAGCATCACTTCGCACAAGCGGACACAACTGGTCGATTCGACGAATGGCATACCGTCGGTGTGGAGTGGGGCCCGGGAATTGTTCGATACCTTGTCGACGATAGTGAGTGGGCTGAATTCGAATCATCTTTTGTTCCATCGACTTCCATGTGGTTGGGGATTCAGGCGCAAGCCGGGGCATGTGACAAGCAGAGGGAGTGGGGAACGGGGGATTGCCCGGTTTCGGGGTCGCCGGCAATCGCTGACATCGATATCGATTGGGTCAGCGTCTACTCGCCCGATTTCGCGGCTCTGGCGGCTGTCGAGTCTGCGCGAAGTACTGATCTCGAACTGATCGAACTGACTCCACGTCGGTAGTAGCTGTGGATTAATTGTCGCTGAAAATTTATACCTTTAGTCCCAATTGGTGCGTTATGCTCTGGTAGCAGATGAACATTCACTGCGACTAGACGGTGGCATGATGGTAAATCCACGGCAGCGTGTTTCGAAGCGGTTCTTCGGTTGGCTCAATCTTCTTCTTCTGTCTGTTCTTGTGGGAATAGTGCCGCAGGCAACCGTGAGCGCAGCTCCGCTGTGTTCTTCGGTAGCGAGCTCCGGTACCAAACCTGCTCCGGTCGGGAATATTTCGACCTGGCCGAAGTGGCGCCAGATCTTCATCGACAACTTCGACCGGTGTTCGCTGGGCGGGGACTGGGGTCCTTACTATGGTGCACCAGGTGGCAATTCGGCGAGCTGGTGGGATCCGTCGATGGTTCGCCTCGACGGTGGCAAGCTGCAGCTTCGTGCGCAACAAGTAGATGGTCGATGGCTCACGGGTGGGGTTTCCAACTTCACCCGCGCGCAGCAGTATGGCAAATGGGAAATGAGATTTAGAGCAGACAAGTCCGACGAGATCAGCTTCCATCTTCTGTTGTGGCCGAAGAATGAAATATGGCCACCCGAGATCGACATTGCGGAAACTGTTGACGGAAACCGGAAGTCGATGTCGGCGTTCGTACACTGGAATACACCGACAGATGGATTCGGTCAGGGGCAAGCAGACATCACAGGCGACTTCAGCAACTGGAATACGGTGGGAGTGGAGTGGGGGCCAGGAATTGTTCGCGGCACTCTCAACGGTCGCGTGTGGACTACGTTCGAATCTGCAACCAAGGTTCCGGCGACGCCGATGTGGCTCGGACTGCAAACCGAGTCCGGGGCCTGCGCGCGGAAAGTGGCGTGGGGAGTGGGGTCCTGTCCATCTGCGGGTACGCCTGCGGTCTCGAACGTCGAAATCGATTGGGTGAGCGTCTATGCCCCCGGCTGGTGATCGACCGTCGATTCGTTGGATTCGATTTGAGTCGGAGTACGTGCGGCGCGTCGCAACATTCCGACCAGTGGAACCGAAACAATTGCTGCGGAGAGAATTTCGGCCGCGAGGTAGGACCAGCCGACACCGGCTATGCCGATGTGAGGTGTCAGGACAATTGATCCGGCGATGACCACGATGGTGTTGAGTACTTGCGCAACAACAGCCGAGCCCATTCTTTGGTACACCCTGGCGAGTGCGTTGTGTAGAACGACGAGTGCGGATATCGGAATGATGATCGCAGACAAACGAAGTAGGGTCGTGCCTTCTGTCCGATAGTGATCGCCGACGGATCCCAGCGCAACCGGTGCCACGAGTGCGAGAAAGATTGCACCGAGAACGGCGAGTCCGGACAGTAGTGCGATGAATCGACGGGTCAGTGACTGTATCTGCGTCGGAAAGGCGCTCGCCTCTGAGACGAATGGGCCCATGAGCATGTAGAAGAGTACGAACAGGGCGCTCACCAATGCCCAGGTTATCGCGAAGTATGCATTCTCCTCCGCGCCGAGAAGTGAAATGACAACGAGCGGCACTGCAAGCGGGGCAAGGGAACCGAGCGTCATGAGGCCGTACGAGTGGCCGAAGTACGACCACAGTTCAGGTGCAGGGGGAAGTGCCGGTTGGGCCGCGGACTCACCTCGCGTGCGCAGTTTCCGACGTATCGCAACACCGAGGACCAGGGCCGCGATCGCCGCCGACCCACCCCAGGCTCCGACGACAGCAAGTTCATGCGCTGTGAATGCCAGTGACGCGACAAGAGCTAGTTTGGCGATGGCATGAACGATGTTCTTCGCGGCTGACCACCTCGCAACTCGAAGACCGTTGGTGGTCTGGTCTTCGAGGGCGAACAGCGCGAGGGTAACGACGAGCCCTACATACGAGAGCATGGCCCACCCCGAGGAGAACAGTTTTTCACGTGGACCGAACATCAACAGTGCGGTGGCGAGGATTGTCGCGAGGAGCGCTACGAGGAGATATCCGCGCGCCACCAGTGCGCCGGCACGGCTTCCTGCCAAAGGTAGGAATCGCTCGTACATCGATCCGAGGCTCAACGTAGACAGAGTGGACAGTACCACCGCCGAATTGATCACCGCAGATGCCCGGCCGACAACGTCGACCGGATACATCCGAGCTGTGACTGCCCAGAACACCAGCCCGAGTACTGCCGTGACGGCGCCCGAGATCAACACGGCGATCGAGTCGTACTCGAACTTGCGCTTGTCTGTAGCTGGCGTTTCTGGTGATGCCACGGTTGTGACCGGTGATGAGTGCGTCATGTCCACTTTCGGAAGTCGATCTTCCGATGCTACTTGCCAGTAGTTAACTTGTGCATGTCGACGGGTCGGTCAAAATTGCTCTATTGAGAATCGTTGCACTTCAAGGCGGGTGATAGCGCGAACAAATTGTGAAATTCCATGTGCGAGCGATTTGCCTGATGCGACCGACTGGTCGGGTTTGTGCAGTCCAGTACGATGGCGCCGTGGCTAATGGCGAGGGCGAAGTATGTGCATGCGGTCATGCAGAGGTGGCACACAGCCATCATCGTGCGGGAACCGACTGCGCCCTCTGTGACTGCGTCAGGTTCAAGCGTCGTGGGAGCATACTTTCCCGTCTGCTTCGCTGAACAGCTGGTGTCAACGCTTGGAGTGTCGGCCACCTGACGTGGGGCCGGCCTTGACCGCGCTACCGGGCGGACGGGCGAGAATCACGGCGATGGCAGTGGTGAGTGGAACCGAAAGCGCCAGGGCTATTCCGCCGACAGCGGACCTTACGATCTCGATTGCGACGGCGTCGCCGACCAGGACGTCCTGAAGTGGGCGCCCGCTGACGCTGAAGAGCAGTAGCAGTGGCAGCGCCCCACCCGCGTACGCGAGAACCAAGGTGTAGACCGTGCTGGCGATGTGATCACGTCCGACCCGCATCGCACCGCTGAAGACTTTTCGACGAGACGCATGCTTGTCGAGTTCGGCCAACTCGAATGCCGAGGATGCCTGGGTGATGGTGACGTCGTTGAGAACGCCGAGCGAGCCGATGATGAAGCCCGCCAGCAGCAGGCCGGTAATGTCTATGTGCTCGATATAGGTCTGAACATTGGTGTTCTGCTCTTCAGACAAACCGGTGAGGTGTGTCAGTTCAATGCAGAGGTAGGAGAGAACCGCGGCGAGCACCATGGCGGCAAGGGTGCCGAGCAAAGCAGAACTGGTCTTGAGTGAGACCCCGTGCGCCAGATAGAGAACCGCGTACAAGATCACCGCCCCGGCGACCAGCGCAACCGGTATCGCAGGCTTGCCGTCGAGCAGAGCGGGTAGGAGAAACCCGACGACTACGCCGAAGGCGATCACCAGGCCGACGAGTGCGCGCAGCCCTCTCCACCGTGCGACTGCGATGATGACGACGGCGAACGCGATGACGATCAACGCCAGCGGGAGCCCACGCGAATAGTCTTCGAAGGAGTACTGCGTGTTTCCGTTCGGGTCGGTCTGACGCACCAGCCGAATGTGGTCACCCACGCGAAGGTCCGGCTGACCGGCGCCCGGAATGACCTCGAGCAATGTCTTCGTTCCGGCATTCGGCCCGGATTCGATATCGACGATACTTCGCTGGCACTGGTAGGCGGAGGTAGGCGGCGGTTGCGGGGCACCGACGAATACCCTTCCGGCGGAGGAACTTCCGCAGTCGCCGAGATCCTGCATCGTGACGGTGCCCGCCTCGGTTTCCACCGAGCTGCCGTCGGCATTCTGGAAGGGGAGTGGGACGGGAATGGTGTTCTTGTCCGGCCACAGTGCGACAGCTGCCGCGACGACGACCATGCCGATGACGACGAGCAACCCGATGACGACGCGTGATGCGGTGGGGCCGATCTGAATGGGGCCACCGTGGCCATGGCCGTGACTCATCGGAAACTGAGTGTCGGACTGGGGATTTGCACCGGTGCAATGTTATCGGCTCCGAAGCGAATGGTCAGCTTCTGACGGCAGTGTCGGTGAAAGGCAGTGTCGCCGCAAGGCAGAGTCGGCGAAAACCGGTGCTACCGATGAGGGGTTGTGAAACTGGGATTGGTCGAGCTGGGTGGCGGGGAACAGGGGGGGTTGTCCCCGCCACCAACCTGGTATCCACAGGGGGGGGAGGGATACCAGGTGCTCGCGGCACCGAAGTGCTGCTAACTAATGTACCCAATTTCAAACCGATTTGGCGCGTTGTCCAACTACCAATTTCACAACGAATCACGTACCGGTTGGACCGTTTTCACATCGGGGCAGGTCACTAAATAGTTAAAGAGTCAATCAAACCGCATGGTTTGCGAAAAATGTGACCAAGGTCGCACAAATGCCCCGCAGTTTTACGTTTACGGGGCATTTGTACAACGAATTGTTTACTCGATTTCAGCCGGATTCAGCGTGAGAATCTACTGTTTGTAACTGGTGAGGAAGTTGCCGAATCGCTCAATGGCCACGGCGAGATCTCGGGCCCACGGAAGGGTGACGATCCGAAGGTGATCGTGATTCGGCCAATTGAACCCGGTGCCTTGAACCATCAGGATCTTCTCCTGGAGAAGCAGGTCCTGAACCAACTTCTCGTCGTCGTGGATCTCGTAGACGTTCGGATCCAGACGAGGGAACGCGTAGAGCGCGCCGCGAGGCTTCACACACGAAACGCCCGGAATCATGTTCAATCGCTCCCAAGCGACGTCGCGCTGCTCGAGCAGGCGGCCGCCGGGCAGGATCAGGTCTTCGATGCTCTGGTGACCGCCGAGGGCGACCTGAATGGCGTGCTGTCCGGGGACGTTGGGGCACAGACGGGTCGACGCCAAGAGATCGAGTCCCTCGAGGAAGCCGGCCGCGTGATCCTTCGGGCCCGTGATCGCCACCCAGCCGGAGCGGTAGCCGGCGACGCGGTAGGCCTTCGAGAGGCCGTTGAACGTCAGGCACAGCAGATCAGGGGCAAGTGTTGCCAGCGAGATGTGCTTGGCGTCGTCGTAGAGGATCTTGTCGTAGATCTCGTCGGCGAGCAGCAGAAGCTGATGCTTGCGTGCCAGATCGACCAACTGCTGCAGAACCTCCATCGAGTACACCGCACCCGTGGGGTTGTTCGGGTTGATGACGAGGAGAGCCTTGGTCTTGTCGGTGATCTTGGATTCGATATCGGCGATATCGGGATTCCAGTCGTTGGCCTCGTCGCAGAGATAGTGGACGGGCGTGCCTCCGGACAAGCTCGTCATCGCAGTCCACAGGGGGTAGTCCGGTGCTGGGATCAGAACCTCGTCGCCGTTGTTGAGGAGGGCCTGCATGGTCATCGTGATCAGCTCGGAAACACCGTTGCCGAGGTAGATGTCGTCGACGTCGAGCTCGGGGAAGCCGGGAACCAGCTCGTAACGCGTCACGATTGCGCGCCGCGCCGACAGAATGCCCTTCGACTCCGAATAGCCCTGTGCATAGGGCAGGGCGGCGATCATGTCCCGCATGATCACATCGGGGGCGTCGAATCCGAACGGTGCCGGGTTGCCGATGTTGAGCTTGAGGATCCGGTGTCCTTCCGCCTCCAACCGGGCGGCATGCGCGTGCACCGGTCCACGGATTTCGTACAGGACGTTCTGGAGCTTCGACGACTGCTCCAGCTCGCGCTGCGGCTGACGGTGGCGGACGGGTTCTGGTGTGCTCACGAGTTACATGATTCCACCACTGTGCAAGTGCATTGTCGGGGACCGTGTCGCACGCCCCGTTGGCTATTGTCGAGCGATGACCCCCAGCGAGCAGATTGCAGCCCCGTACGGATCGTGGACTTCTCCGATCGGAGCAGCTGATCTGGCTGCAGGTGGGCACCCTGTCGAGGGTGGACGATACGTCGGTGACGAGATCTGGTGGGCTGAACTTCGTCCGACCGAGGGTGGTCGGACCTCGATCCGTCGATCTGGTCTCGACAACCAACCCGTCGACATCCTCCCCGCGCCGTGGAACGCGCGTACCAGGGTTCACGAGTACGGCGGTGGCGCCTGGACGGTCACCGAGTCCGGAAAACTGGTCTTCAGTGAATTCTCCGATCAACGGGTGTACATCCTCGAAGGAGTCACTCCACGGGCTCTGACGCCCGAACCGGCGTCGCCGGCCGCGTGGCGATACGCAGACCTGCAGATCGTGAACGGCGAGGTGTGGGCGGTTCGGGAAGCGCACGCGGAGGACGGGGCGATCACTCGCGATATCTGCGCGATTCCGCTGGACGGTTCCGGCAACATCCGCTCGATCGTCGGCGGCTCGGACTTCCTCTCGTCACCGAGGCTTTCGCCGAGTGGAACCAAGATCGCCTGGATCGCATGGAACCATCCGCAAATGCCCTGGGACGGTACCGAACTGCGGGTAGCTCCACTCGTCGACGGCGTCGCTCAGGCGTATTCCGTGCTGATCGGCGGACTTGAAGAGTCCGTCCTGCAGCCGGAGTGGATCACCGACGACGAACTCTACGCAATCAGCGATCGCAGCGGCTGGTGGAACATCTATCGCGTCGGCGGCAAGATTAGCCCGATTTGCCCGGTGAACGCGGATTTCGGTGGCCCGCAGTGGCGCTTCGGTGGGCGCTGGTTCGTCGAACTCGGCAACGGGCACCTTCTCACCGCACGCACCGTCGGAACCGACACGCTGGCGGTACTCGACCCGGCGTCGGGGGAACTGCGCGACATCGCGACCCCGGGTGTCACCAGCATCGGCCTCATGCAAGTTCGCAACGATCGGTTACTGCTCATCTCGGGAGGCGCGAAACTGGCGGGCGCGCTACGTGAACTGGACCTCGGTACCGGCGAACTCACCGAAATCCGTTCGTCGGTCGAAGAATTGCCCGAGTCTGCCTACCTTCCGGAAGCGCGAGCCGTCGTGGCTCACGGACACGGGCGAGAAGTTCACGCCGTTGCGTATCCGCCGCGCAGTCCGCGATACAAAGGGCTCGACGATGAACGACCGCCGTATGTCGCGTTTGTTCACGGTGGGCCGACGGCGCACGTCGCACCGGCCCTCAACCTCGTCTACGCCTTCTTCACCAGCCGCGGAATCGGCGTCGTCGACGTGAACTACGGCGGGTCGACCGGTTACGGACGTGAGTACCGTAATCGATTGCGTGGTCGGTGGGGTGTCGTCGACGTGCAGGACGTCGTCACCGCCGTCAACGGGTTGGCCGAGCAGGGGCTTGCCGATCCGGCCCGCCTTGCCATCGAAGGCGGATCCGCCGGTGGTTGGACCGTTCTGGCCGCACTGACGACGTCCGACGTGTTCGCTTGTGGTGCTTCCTATTTCGGCGTGGCCGAACTGGACCTGTTCGTGCAGGAAACTCACGATTTCGAATCGCGTTACGTCGACGGTTTGATCGGCCCGCTGCCGGAATCTGCCGACCTGTACGCGGAACGTGCTCCACTCAACAACGTCGACGGGTTGAACTGCCCGGTGTTGCTTCTCCAGGGTCTCGACGATCCGATCGTGCCACCCTCGCAGGCGGAGCGATTCCGGGATGCTCTGGTGGCCAAGGGCATTCCGCACGCGTACCTGGCCTACGAGGGTGAATCTCACGGATTCCGCAAGCAGTCGACCATCATCAGCTCGCGCAACGCCGAGCTGTCCTTCTACGGGCAGGTGCTCGGATTCACTCCACCCGGCATTCCGACGATCGAGCTGTGGAAGCCTGCGATCAGTAGCTGACGGCCCCGTGGCTGCGCGCGAAGGCCGCCAGGATCCGACTTGCCACCAGTGACGGGGTCGACAGGTCGGCCCACGTCCACCTCGCGACCTCCCACCCTGCGTCACGGAGTCGGTCTTCGCGGAGCTTCTCGTTCCAGAGCGCGTCCTCGGGGCTGCGACCGGCGGGCACCAGTCGGCCGTACTTGATGCGGCCGTCGAACTCTCCGATGGTGCGCTGCTCACGCCACAGGAAGTCGACGCGGCCGGCGAACCCTCGAGCGTCGTGGATGTCGACCTGGGGTTCGGGGAGCGGTAAGTGTTCGTGCAGGAACAATGCGAGGCTCCGTGATTCACCGACGCTTTCGATACGGGAGTCCATCGCGGTGAGCGCGTGGAGCGCATGTCGATGGCGCGGATGGTTCGGGCTGAGTGCCAGCGAGGCTGCAACCGCGTCCTTGGTCAACCTTGAACGGTGCAACGCTGAATTGCCCACGACGAGAGCCTGTTCGAAAGTGAGTGTCCTCGCGAGATCCGCAACTGTTCGTGCCGGAGTCGTGACGCGCAGCCCATCGACTTCGGTGATCTCGTTGTCCGCCAGCCATGTCGAGTGCACGTGACGTCGGGCGGACTTTCGGCCACCACCTCGCCGGTTCCGGGACAGGTGAACGACCTCGAGCGGAGTGTTCCAGAGTTCGAAACCGTGCAGAACCGCAGCCGAGACGTGGCTGACAGTGGCACCGGGTGAAGCGGCGCAGGCCACGGCCCCTGCCCGTAATCGATGTCGTCCGTATGCGTCGAGGCGGGACAGGTGGCCGCTGTCCACGTACGCACCACGATGGATTCTGGCCCAGGTTCCACTAGCGCAGGCCTGTCGGATCTCGGCATCGGTGCGACCGATCGACAGTTGGTCCGGCCTGCGGATGATATGTGTCTGTTCCCCCATGTCGATCGATCTTGCTGTGCCCGGCGCTGGAAAGGAAGCCGTGACCCCGGGGGTGTGGATAGCCGTGAGTGAACACCACTTGTCCACAGCTCGAACCGGTTTCGCGTCGCTGGAGAGGGTGTTCGGTATGGGAAACGGTGGCAGGTTCCCGGTGTCGCGCTCTAGGAATCCCTTGCGTCCTGAGCGTTCGCGTGCCAGGCTGTTCAACTATGACTACAGGAAAGGCGGACACCGCCACCGTCTCGTGAGCGCCGCACCGATTCGCTCGTCGGCATCACATCGAGCGACATTGCCCGAGAACTTCAATCTCTTCGATGAAGACAGTCTGGCCCTGGAAAAGATCCGCGACGTGTGGCTCGAACGCGGATTGTGTACTCGTCCTGCTGATCGAAAGACCGCAGAAGCCTCTGTCGCGCAACTGTATCGACGCTCCGGGCTCCCGAAACCGGAGTTCGTCTGGGTCCCGTCGCCGTCTGCTGGTTCGGACCTGATCGTCACCGAAGGACTGTCGACCAAGATGTCATTGGACGGCACCGGCCTCGACTGCGCTTCCGGGTATATCGCGAGCATGTTTGCGGCATCGCGCCGACGCATGGACGCGCGAATCGAATGTCGGAGAACTGGCTGGCAGATGGAACGCCGGCAGGGGGAGCGCCTGATCAGGGCGTCCATTTGGGAATCGTTGCACACCACGCTGTTCGACGGCGTCGCAGCTGCGATACGAACGATGTCGACCCCGGTGGCCGGGGAAGTGACCTGGTACGGGCAGCAGGACGCCCATCGAATCGCGTACTACGACACGTTCCATCGATTCGGTCTTGCGACTTTCCGCTCGGAAGACCGTGAACTCCTCGACGTGCAGACCGCACTGGCCGACTCGACCGGGTGGTGGTGGGCGTTCGACGACGTGTGCATCATGGCGGAACGACCCACCGCCTTACATGCCGAACCGATTCCGGGCAGCGCGCAGGGAGCACGGCGCTTGCATCATTCTGATTCCCCCGCAATCGAATTCGTAGACGGTACAACGGCGTTCGTTCTACACGGAGCGATCGTTCCAGAGTGGGTAGTGCTCGACCCCACCGCCGAACGCATCGCGCACGAGCGCAACGTCGAGATCCGTCGATGTGCAATCGAGCGGATCGGCTGGGATTCCTACATCGAGCTGGCGGGCCTGACACTGGTCGACCAAACCGACGATCCCGGTAACGCCGGTTGCCTGCTGCAGCTCTACGCGTCGCCGGAGGGCTGGGGTCGAAGTGGACGGATTCTCCTCGCGGTCAACGGTTCTCTCGAACGCGACGGGCATCGGCGTCGATACGGCCTTCACGTACCCGGATGGTTTACCTCCGCTTTGGATGCCGCCGGATGGACTTACGGCATCACCGGTACCGACTATTCCCGTCTCGTTCGTCGAACCTGAATCCCGAACCCTCAATCCTCGAACCCTCAATCCTCAAGCCCTGGGTGATACTTATGAACTCGAACATGACCTTGTCCGCTCTCACCACCCTCACCGGCCTCGATGTCTTCGACTACCTGGACCAGGAAGTGTCCATTCCTGTGATCGACGGACTCCAGGCGCAAGGCGATCTCATCGTGATCCCGTTTTCGCTGCTCGCAAATATCGTGGCGCCCCTGCCATGGACACGCTCTGTGAGAGTGCCGCTCTCCGGCGTGGAACTGCTGCGAAGTGCGGCGGGAGGGAACCCCCACAGTCTGGTTGCAGACGAAGGGGAGTGCACGTGGTCGACGCCGGTGAAAGATGCTCGGGGCCTTGCACTCGGCATGCTCGACACCCGAGTGACCGCGTACCTCATCCACCCGGAGCACGGCGCGACCGGCATCGCTCCGGGACGATACGTCATCGGCCGGCAGCATGAAAGGGGCGTCGGGCGTGCGCGCGGTGCGGTGATGCTTGTCGCCGATTGACACGCCGGCCTCGAGTTGGCGGGGGAGTGAGCACCACTTGCATAGGGCGAGCACCGGTTTCCGTGTGCTGGACGGTGTGTTGGGTCGAGGGAAAGGGTGCTCGGTCGGCAAAGGCTCCCGCACAAACACGAATGCCCTCACCGTGACGGTGAGGGCATTCGCGTGTGGTGCGCTTACTTCTTGCGGCCAGGAGCCTTCGCGCCGGCCTTGAATCCGAGTCCGCCTGCCTTGGGGGCGGGCGGCGCGGCAGCAGGCGCCGGAGCTTCCGCGGGTGCGGACGCCTCAGCAGGCGCTTCAGCGGGTTCTGCCTTCACAGGTTCGGCCTCGGGAGCCGGGGCCTCTGCAGCCGGCGCCGGGGCCGCAGCGGGAGCTGCCTTCCGGGCACCGGGAGCCTTTGCGCCCGACTTGAATCCGAGTCCGCCGGCCTTGGCAGCAGGCGGAGCCTTCGGGGCTTCCGCCTCGGCGGCCGGAGCCTCTGCCGGAGCAGCAGCAGGTGCTTCAGAAGCAGGAGCAGCCTTTGCACCAGGAGCCTTGGCCCCACCCTTCATCTGCAGTCCCTTGCCGCCGGGTGCCTTGGCGCCGGACGCCAGGCCCAGACCCTTCGGCTTGGCGACGGGTGCAGCAGCTTCGGGTGCAGCAGCCTCAGCAGCCGGAGCTTCCGCTGCCGGCGCGGCAGCGGCCTTTGCTCCGGGTGCCTTGGCGGCGCCCTTCATCTGCAGTCCCTTGCCGCCGGGAGCCTTGGCTCCGCCCGCAAGACCGAGACCCTTGGGCTTTGCCACAGGTGTGGCCGGTGCAGCAGCTTCGGCGGCGGGAGCTTCCGCGCTTGCGGCGGGAGCCGCTTTCTTGGCGCCGGGAGCCTTTGCCCCGCCGGCCATTCCGAGCCCCTTGCCGGGTGCCTTGGCACCGGGAGCTTTTGCACCTGGTGCTTTGGCGAGGCCCTTCATGGCCAGACCCTTGCCTGCCGGTGCAGCCTTGGCTTCCGGAGTCGCGGCAGCTTCCTCGACTTCGGCGACCCGATCCTGCTCGACGGTCTCAGCCTTTGCCTCAGCAGCGACCGGTGCCTTCTCGCGCGGGATCACCTTGATGTTCTCGCCGAGCTGGGCGGGATCGAGGCGGGTGACGGAGTTCAGCATCAGCTGCGCGACGTCGACGACCTCGACGCCTTCGCCCTGGCCTTGCTCCTGGCGGGCAGTGACGCCGTCGGTGAGCATGACGCGGCAGAACGGGCAACCCGTGGCGATCTTCTTGGGGTTGGTGGAGAGCGCTTCGTCGACGCGGTCGACGTTGATGCGCTTGCCGATGTTCTCTTCCATCCACATGCGAGCACCACCGGCACCACAGCACATGGAACGTTCGCCGTGACGCGGCATTTCGACGAGCTTGGAGCCTGAGGCTTCCATGAGTTCACGGGGAGCGTCGTAAACCTTGTTGTGGCGTCCGAGGAAGCACGGGTCGTGGTAGGTGACGTCTTCGCTCACGGACGCAACCGGGATCAGCTTCTTCTGGCGCACCAGACGGTTGAGCAGCTGAGTGTGGTGCACGACCTCGTAGTCGCCGCCCACCTCCGGGTACTCGTTGCCGAGGGCGTTGAAGCAGTGCGCACAGGTGACGACGATCTTGCGCTTCTTCTGCTCGATACCGTCGAAGACCGAATTGAGCATCTCGATGTTCTGCATCGCGAGCTGCTGGAACAAGAACTCGTTGCCGGCACGACGTGCGGAGTCGCCGGTGCAGGTTTCGTCGGCGCCGAGGACCATGAACTTCACTCCCGCGGTGGCGAGGAGTTCGGCGACAGCCTTGGTGGTCTTCTTGGCACGGTCTTCGTAGGCGCCGGCGCAGCCGACCCAGAAGAGGTACTCGTAGTCTTCGAAGCTGTCGGCGTCCTTGCCGAAGACGGGGATCTCGAAGTCCATCTCGTTGATCCAGTTGAGGCGATCCTTGGAGTTCTGACCCCAGGGATTGCCCTTGTTCTCGAGGTTCTTGAACAGGCCGGCGAGCTCGGAGGGGAACTCCGATTCGATCAGGACCTGGTAGCGACGCATGTCGATGATGTGGTCGACGTGTTCGATGTCGACGGGGCACTGTTCGACGCAGGCGCCGCAGTTGGTGCAGCTCCACAAGGTTTCGGCGTCGATGACCGGGGCCATCTCGCCTTCGACGGTTTCACCGACGAGCTTGCGGTCGGCCTCGAGGCGTGCCGCCTCGGGGATGGCTGCGAGGGCGCCTTCCTTGACATTGCCTTCGCTGTCGACGAGACCGATCTCGTCGCCGCCCATGTCCTTGCGTCCACCAGCGAGCAGGTACGGGGCCTTGGCGTAGCCGTGGTCACGCAGCGACATGATGAGCAGCTTGGGCGAGAGCGGCTTTCCGGTGTTCCACGCGGGACATTGGGACTGGCAACGACCGCACTCGGTGCAGGTGGTGAAGTCCAGCCAGCCCTTCCAGGAGAAGTCTTCGATGTTTCCGGCGCCGAGAGTGTCGGTGTCGGGGTCGACGTTCTCCATCGTCAGGACTTTGCCCTTGGACATCATGGGCTTTGCCGCGCCGAGGGCGACGGTGCCGTCGTCTTCACGCTTGAAGTAGATGTTGAAGAACGCCGAGAAGCGGTGCCACGCGACGCCCCAGGTGATGTTGCGGCCCACGATCGCGAGCCAGATCATGCCGGTCATCAGCTTCACGAATGCGAACACCGAGATCATGACGGGGCTGGCGGGAAGCAGTTTCGCGACCTGCATGGTGAAGAAGTCGGTCCACGGGTTGGCGTGACCGTAGGTCGCGATCTTGCCTGCCTTGACCATGATCATGCCCAGGCCCTCGAGCAGGACGATGCCCTCGATGACGTAGGCGGCCTTGAAGTTGGAGCCGCCGAAACGGGACAGGCGTGCAGGCAGACGCGGGTGGTTGAGCTGACGGATCACGATCAGCGTGGTGATACCGATGACGGTGCCCAGGCCGAGGATCTCGTCCCACAGGTGCCACGCCCACGTGTTACCGAAGATGGGCCAGTGGAACTCGGGGTTGAACGTCTGGCCGTAGGCCTCGAACCACAGCAGGAACCCACCGAGGAAGCCGACCATGACGAGCCAGTGGGCCCAGCCGACGCTGCGGAACTTGTTCATGCGCGTGTGCGCGATGAACTCGATGATCATCTGCTTGAAGCGAGGGAAGAACGGGCGCCATCGATCGGGTGCCGACTGGCCGATGCGCACGGTGTTGAACATCCTCAGCGCGCCTGAGAGGAAGATGTACCAACACACCAAGCTCAGCAGAGCACCAATCGTGCCCAACGTAATCGTCAGGGCATTCATGTCGCGGCCTTTCGTTTCAGGGCGACGCGTCGGCCACCTCGGGACAGCCCACTGATACTAACCTGCGTTATGTTACCCGCCAGTAACTAGCATTACCAGCCTGTAGGTACCGGCTGGTAACCGCTCGTGGCCTGGAGAGATCGATCTTCTGCGTCGGACGGGCTGGGCCAGACGCAGACATGTCTGGTCGTCACGTTAGGCGGTGCCCGTCAGGTGTCCATCTGTCAGGCAGCCCTAACTCGGGTTCCGGGCAGGTGAGAACAACCGACCGGCTGTTATCGTTACGCCCGTCACGCACAGGGGAAACGGGTGGTGTGAGTCATCGACTGACGCCCGCCCGATCCCGGGGAGGATCAAAAATGTTCATTCGAAAAGCTGCGGCCGTCGCAGCGATGACCATTGCCGCTACGGGCATCGCTGCAGGTACTTCTTACGCAGCTCCGGAGACGTCACCCGACGTTTCGTACACCGCCGAGGTCGTCGACCAGGCCGTTGTCACCACCATCGACGCCGGAGCATTCCGGGTCTCGGGCGACGGAACTCACGTCGACTTGCAGAACAGCCAGGGCGCAACTCTCGTGAGCCTTCCGCTCGCGTTCAACCTCGGCGACGTTCAGTTCCCGTTCGACGAGACCGTCAGTGAGGACGGCAAGACCCTCACCCTCAAGCCGAACCTGGACCCGGCCAGCTCCAAGCCGAAGCCGGTCGCTGCCGAGTTCACCCCGGTTGCTTCGCCTGACGAGGATCAGAAGGCAATCGAGAAGTTCCAGTCACAGCTCGGGCTTGCCACGCAGATCGGTAGCCTCACCGGCACGATCGTCGGGGCGGTCATCGGTTGCATCGTGGGTCTGCCCGGCCTGGTCGTCGGCTGCCTGCCCGGCATGGTCACAGGGGCCGGTATCGGTGGAGTCGCCGGTACCATCCTCGCCGGCGGCGGAACTGCCGTCGTCGCGGGCTTGGACCTGATCAAGGTTCTGAACGCTCCGGCTGGAACAACTCTCTTCCAGTAGAACGTCACGAACGCCGAAACGGGCGCCACACCTTCAGAAGGTGTGGCGCCCGTTTTGCTGTCTCGAGTAATGCGTGTGATCAGTAGTCGCGAACCTTCAGGCCTGGGTTGGCGGCGAGGATGTCGTTGATCGGCGTCGCGTACTGGGTCGGGGCTTCTTGCCCGAACAGTGTCTCTGCCTGAGCGATCTCGCACAGGGGAGAGGTGGCGACGTTGGACGCACTCGTGATGCCCACTGCCAACGTTCCGGAGACGATCGGGCCACCGCTGTCACCCTGCAGGACGCAGATGTTGGTGGTGAAGCCGTTGTCGAGGGTGTGATCCAAAACCTTTGCGACGCGGTTGACGCCGGTGACGACGCCGCAGCTGAAGCCTGTGGTCGATCCTGCCTTGCAGACCGGGGCGCCCACGACAGGATCGGCGGTACCGGTGATGTTGACCGAGCGGTTGAACGGGACCCGCACGCTGTTGTTCTCGAAGCGGTACTTCGCGTTGTCGTCGATGTTGATGATCGAGTAGTCGCGCCCGTCGAAGCTGCTCTTGGCGAAGTACCCGACGCGGGGCCCGGTCTGGTTGTTCACCATTGGGAAGACCTGGCTGGAGTTCGAGGTGCCGGCAGCGGCACGGTTGGGATCGCAGTGACCGGCGCTGATGTTGACTGTGCGTCCTGAACCGTCGGTGCCGTTGAAGCCGAATGAACAACGCAGTCCAGTGTTACCGGAGGTTGCGCCGAAGGCGTCTCCGCCCAGTGCAGCGTCGCCGGTTGCGGATCCGGTTGCGGGGATGAGGTCCGCGACGATCGGGGGAACCAGTAGCGGAGCAGCGGTATGGACGACGGTCCGCTTCAGGAATTCAGGCAATTCGATGCCGGCGGCAGGATCGGCCGTGAGGGCGACTCCGTTGCCGACGACGTCGACGGCGATGCCACGCACGAGGTCTGCGACCTCGGCAGGCTGCGAATCGAGCCAGGTGTTGAGTGCCGAGAGTTGACCTTGCAGAGCCTGCTCGCTCTGCGCGACGTCCTTGACCTCGAAACCGGCCTTCTCGGCGGCCTCGCGGGCAGCATCCTTGTCGCGACCGTCAGCGAGAGCGACGATGCCCTTGCCGAGGTCGTCGAGCCACACTCCGGCAAAAGAGTCGGGAAACTGGACGCGCGCGATGGCGGCGAACTCCGCGAGCTTCTGCGCGAGTTCGGAACGCGAGACGAACTGGTCGGGCGTCAGCGCCAAGTCGTGCTGTAGGGCTTCGGCGAGTTCGACGGGCAGATGGGCTGCCTGATCGGATACCCCGGATTCGTTCGGTTCTGCGTTCGCGACCGCGGTAATCGGTCCGAGGAGCAGCAGCGCGGCCGAACCGAACACTGCGGCGCGACGTGCGATGGAGCTTCGCATGTGGGCCTTTCCACTTCGTTGACCGCGTACCACCCCCCTGGGAGCACACGGATACGGCTCACGGACTTGTGGTGAGCCGATCACAGTCGACCATGACTATATGGGTTCGAACGCGCTATTCCCACCCGTTACATGAGCAGACAGCGCTGACCCCGACCGACAACAGCACTGTGCCCGCCGATCGCGAAACGGATCGGCGGGCACAGTGCGTGAATCAGTGGTTGGTCAACCTGCAGTGCGGACGCGGATTCCGGCACCGACACCGCCACCGGAAGCGCGATCTGCCGCGTCGAGGATGTCTCCGACCGGAATACCCAGATTCGAGGTTCCACCGGAGGTCGCCAGTACCAGGTTCGCTTCGTTGCAACTGGGTGCTCCGCTGCTGTTGGAGCCGCTGGTGATGCCCAGAGCCAAGGTTCCGGAGACGATGGCGCCGCCACTGTCCCCGGCGAGGGTGCACGCGGTGCCGGCGAATCCGCGAACGGTTCGTGAATCACCGTCCGCCATGACCAGTTGAGTTTCGACGCGATCGGCTGCCACGACACCACAGGTGAAGGACGACGTCTGGCCGGACTTGCAGATGGGAGCGCCGATCACGGGACGTGCTGTTCCGGTGATCGCGAGGGTGGTCCCGTTGGCACCGCGGACGGCAGCACGGTCGAGGCCCGCGTCGATGCCGGACTGGTCGAACTTGATGACCGAGTAATCGAGATCGCCGGCGTTGTTGCCGACGGAAGACTGTGAGAATGCTCCGATCAACTGACTGTCGTCGACGTTCGCGTGATTCGGCAGGTAGACGGGCGACTTCGAACCCTCGGCCGGATTGCAGTGTCCGGCACTGATATTGAGAGCATTGTTCTGATCGTCGACGGCGTTGAACCCGAACGAGCAGACCGAGATGTTCTCGGTCGGTGTCTCGCGAATGGGGCCTGTCGACGTGATGTAGGTGTCGCCGCCGAGTGCTCCGGGATCAACCGATCCGCCGCCATCCGGGCTGAGAACGATCTTGGTGTTCTCGAGCAGGGTCGGAAGATTGAGCGCCTGCCCGACGGGGCTGTTCGCGACGTCGATGACGACCTGGTTGTTCAGGACGTCGATAGTCGCCGAATTGACTGCGCGTGAGATTTCCTTGGGCAGCCCGGCAATCCATCCGTTGACGTCGGCCAGCGTCTTCTCGAGGGTGTCGGCGGAGACGGGGGCGACGTGCGTGCGGTAACCGTCGTCGGCCGCGATGCGTGCAGCTTCGGTGGTGGTGACGGCTACGACGGGTTGACCGTCGAGTCCCATCCACGAGCCGGCGTAGTCGCCAGGGCGCTCGGACTTGAATTCCTGGGCGTATGCACCGAGTTCCTGAGCTTTGGCAGCGCGGTCCAGATACTCCTGTGGGGAGATCTTCAGATCGCGTGTGATCGCCTCGATCAGCTCAGCCGGAAGCTGATCTGCCCCGAGCTGTTCGACATGCGTGTCGGAGGCGGGCTCTGCCGATGCCGTCGTGGTGAATGGAGCTGCGAGCAGTAGTGCCGAGGCGCCGACCACAGCGGTGCGGATCGCCAACGAGTTACGCATGAAATCCCTTCAAGTCCCCGGCACCGAGCCGGTAGGTACCGCACCCACCATAGGGGAAAAGTTTCGACGAGGAATATGTGCCTGTTGTCGGCAAGTCGAATTATTCTGTCTAACTTGGCATTCCGGGTCTCGGGGCCAATGGCATGACGGGCATGTCGGGATTCGGAACCACCGGATCGGTTGTGTCGGTCGGGTTGGACGGCTGCGTCGGCGTTGTCTGTGTATCAGTGGGGGCGGTCACGGCGGGAGTGTCCGGGGTATCCGGATCGACCGGATCCAGCGGTCCGACGACCGGCGGCAGGTTCTCGATCCGAAGGGGATCGATCTGGATGGTGATCGGCGATCCCTGTTGCGCGGGGACGTTCGCCGTAGTGGATTTCTCTGTACCGGTGCCCGGACTCACCGGAATGGGCTGGGATTCGGATGAGGTTGATTCCGCTTCGGATGCCCACGACTGCGCCGTCGGCTGCGCGCCGAGAGCGGGTACTTCAGGTGGGGGTGAGGTCGCTGATTGCGTGCCTGTCCCGGATGAACTCGTCGGGGTGGCAGCTGTGTCCGTCCCGGGGGACAGGGAAGATTGTGCGTCGAGAATCCTGGGTGCTGAAATGGTCGGAGTGTGTCCGATGATGACCGCTGCCGCGCAACCCGACACCGTCAGAAAGACTGCGGCGGCTGCTGCGGCGATGATCGGTCGGCGCTCCGACCGCCACTGGCGATTCAGCCAACCGTCGATGCTCGGTTCTTTCGTGACCGGTGCCTCCACGCCGGATTCCGGCTCCGGTTCGATCAGAACGAACGGCGGAAACTCTTCGGGGGTGTCCTCTGGCTCGGCAAAATCGGTTGGCTGGGGTTCGGGACAGGTAGAGGTGATCGAGAAGGGTGCGGCCAACGCTGCGGCTCCGCGAGCAGCACGGTCGTCGGCGTCAGGATCCGCGAGCCAAGCCGCAGAGGCTTCATCTTCTGAAATCAGTTCGACGCCGTCGAGATTCATGCTGTCGAGTGCGCCGCGCAGTACGTCGACGGAATCGCTCGACCAACCTGCGGGGATCACCGCAGAGATGTTCAGGTTCTGATCGGTGAGTGTTCGGACTTCCTTGACCAGGCAATACATTGCTGTCGCTACCAGTTCCTCCCCTCGCGTCATGTGCTCGGAGAAGTTGTCGGTATCGTCGGTGCCGACCCTGTCGAGGAACCCGCGCAACCCGGTGGACCCCGCCGCGGTTCCGCCTAGCTGCACGGTGCCGTCGGGGGCGTGGTGCAGAACCGATTCGCGTTCGAGGGTCACCAGCTCCGAGTCAGGTCTCGCGATCGCAGCAATGCTTCGTTTGTTGCCGACGGCGAGTCCGACTCCCCACTTCATAGCGATCCCCGTTTCACAGTTACCGAACTTTGCTCGGCAGGCATGTCCTGATTCCTGTGAAAACTATCACTTAAACGGATATACGCAACCCTCTGGACAATATGCAGCTAACTACTTGTTCGACGGTGTCATGCTGCGAAGGATGGTGAGCAGTTCCGAACGAGACTGCGCCCCGACGCGCCGCTTGATGCGTGCGACATGGTGCTCGACGGTTTTAGCGGAGATGTAGAGGCGTTCGCCGATTTCCCGATACGTCAGTCCGACGACGACGAGTTCGGCAACTTCTTGTTCGCGCTCGGTCAACACCGACGGTGGCGCCGCACTTGTGGCGGTATCGGTTGCACTTGTCTCGGCCGTCGACGTTGTGCGTAGCGAGCGCGCAACGTGGAGCAGTGCCGTGGCCGATTTGGTGTCCGGGGTGCGCAGCGCTGCTTCGCCGGCGAGGCGAGCGGCGTCCCACGGGAGTCCGATCCGACTGAGCGTTCGTGCGGCGGCTTCGACATCGTCTGCGTCGACGTTGCCTTGCATGAGTAGGAGCCACTGGCGTCCGGCGATCGCCAAACCGGCTGCGTAAGTGTGAGTTTTGGCTGATTCGGCGAGTGTATGGGCGTGTGGGAGGAGATCGGCCGGCGACTGCGAGAGGATCGACGCCTGGACGCCGTACCAATGCAGCGGCGACGACCACAGCGGCGGCTCGCCGAGCGCGCGGAGGAGTGAGCGCGCGTCGTCGACGAGATGCTCGACCTGCTCGGTCTCCTCGAGCCGTACTGCCGCGAGCCACAGTTCGCCGATGGGAAGCAGATTGAACAGATCAACGCTGCAGGACGAGAGGGTGCCTGCCGCGCCCGACCAAGCTCGACGCAGCTGGGCGAGATCGCCGGAACGCCGAGCGAGACCCACGATCAGAGCATGCAGAAACAGTGCGTCACGCTCACGGAGGGGGCCGCGGACTACCTCCTGCGGTAGGTCTTCGAGAATCGCGTCCTGCCCGCGGACCATCGCGATCCAGGCGCCGAGAAGGTGAAGTCGCGCCCACGTGTGGCTGCTTGCGTCGTCGGCGGCGATCGCGGCCGTGACGACAGCGGCGGCCCGTTCATGGGCGCCGTTGTGCAGGAGTGCGAGAGCTACCAGCGCCGGGGCGGAATCAGGCTGGAATTCAGATGTGTCGGCTCCGCCGGGGAGCGAGAGTGCGCGCGACATCGTGTTGAGCGCACTCGGCGCGCTCCCGGTGACCGATTGCATCAGTCCGTTGGCCAGTGTGGTAGCGCCGACCGTCGAGCTCGACGGTGATCCTGTGTGTCCGGTGAGCGCGGCGTTCGCGTCATCGACCTTGCCGATGCCGAGGAAAGTGATTGCGGCGAAGGGGGATTCGTTTCCGGTGCGCCCTGGCCCCAGCCAGGTGTAGAGATCTGCAGCGGCGCCGAGTTGGCCGCATGCTGCGGACGAAGCTGCGCGGATTCGCACCGCCGCAGCCAATCTCGCGTCGTCGAGATCGGGTGCGGCGATGACGGAATCGGCCAGACGGCAGGCAGTGTCGAGGTCACCACTGCGAGCCGAGACCTGGGCGTACAGCAGCGTGTCGGCCACGCCGAGAGGCTCGATCGAATTCACGCGGCGAAAGAGATCTGCCGCGACCGCCGGCGTGCTCGCCTCGACGGCGTCTCGTAGTACACCCGTGAGATCGCGGTGGCGGATTCCGGAGTCGAAAAGTCTTCGTGCTGTGTCGATATCGAGGGTTCTCGTGTGTGCGCGTGATTCGACGATTCTGATCAGCTCGCTGCGGATGCGCCCGGTGCTCGTCGACTCGGCGAGCACGCTCGCGACGAGTGGTGATCGCGAACCGAACAGTCCGGTCGCCAGTGCCCGGTCGAATGCAGCTGTGAGGCTGAACTTCTCCTGTCCCAGATCGAGCTCGAAGGCGTCGATGTCCGGGACGGCGAGTGAAACTTCGAGGATCTCGCGCTCGATCGGATGCAGAGCGGTGACCTGGTGGAGGATGTGTGTGCGTATGGCGTTCGGCATTTCCAGGCGGCCTGCCGAGGCGGCGGCGAAGTACGCTTCGATCGCCCCGAAGGAACCACCGGACAGATGCTCGAGCGCCACCACGGCGCGGTCGTCGAGCGAGACTCTTCGCTCGGCCGCGATCTTCCGAATATCGTTTCGGTTCAACGGGTTCAGATGCAACACGGTGCCGAAACTCGAGATGTTCGAGTAGATCGGTGCGAGTGGTGGATCGATCCGATCGGAGGCTACGACAACTCCGAGGTCGTCACGTTGGACAAGCTCTTTCAGGGCACGGATTTCATCGGAGGTCAGAGCTTGCGCGTCCGCGATCACCACAATCGCGTCGGCGGGGACGTCATGCGTGACTGCGGTGACCACGGGCTTGTCACCCGATTCGATTCGCTTCCGTACAACCCTCGTCACTTGGGGCCGAGCGCTGGCATCGGTCCCGGTGACGAATAGGCGCAGTGGCGATGCAGTCAGGTCGACGTCGCGCAAAAGTCCTGCGATGAAAGACGATTCGGTGCCGTTGTCACGGTTCATCGAAAGACCGCCGGTCAGCGGATCGGTGCGGTGACGCCGCCGACGACACCACCGACCACGTTTCCGACACCACCGACGACGTTACCGAGACCTCCGACCACGCCGCCGACTCCGTTGCCGACACCGTCGACCAGACCGCCGACTCCGTTTCCGATGCCGGTCGCAGCGTCACCGACACCGGTCCCGACGCCGGCTCCAGGCGCGGGTGCGGGTGCTGGTGCCGGGGCGGGAGCAGGTGCGGGCGCCGGGGCGCCGGGTGCGGCAGGTGCAGGCGCCGACGGAGCGGTCTCGCCCGGTGCGGGCGAGGATCCCGCCGGTGCGCCGGCAACCGGAACTGCCCCCGGCGCCGTCGTCGAGCCGCCTGCGGCAGCAGGAGAACCGGGCTGATTGCTTTGAGTGCCGTTGTTCGCAGTCGTGGATCCGGTGCCTGCCGCTTCCGCTGCCGTGGTGCTGCCGGGAGTAGAGCCCGCGGTGGTCGAAGCGGTCGAGGAGGTGGACTCGCTGGTGGTGTTCGCCGAACTGGACGGAACGTTGATCTTGTCCATGGCAGTTCCGATTCCGAGCCCGCCTGCGGCGAGCACGATGAATGCTCCCACCACTGCAGCAACTACGCCGACCCTCGACGAGCGTCGAGTCGCCGTGTTCTCTTCTTCGGTCGGCTCGGCAAGCAACGGAGTGGAGAAGGCGGGAACCGGTGCGGGCTTGCGAGACGGCTCGGCGGGAATCACTGCAGTGGCAGCGGCCGGCACTTGCGAGTCTCTGGCGTCGAGTGCGAGGGCCGCGGCGCCGGACGCCGCGCACGACGCTGGATCGGCGTCGGCGATCACCGGGACACGAAGCTCCGCCGACAGTAGTTCGGCGACAAGGGGAATGGACGAGCTTCCGCCGGCCAGGACAACCTGATTGACGTCACTGGACTCGACGCCGGCAGATCGCAGGCTTTCGCGAACCAATGCCACCGATTCGGTGAGGGCGGGCCGGATCAGATCTTCGAGTTCGGAACGAACGAGTCGAACGTCGCTGACGGCACCGGGAAGCGCCACGCGGGCAACGGTTTCCGTCTCGGTGGAAAGTTCCTCCTTGGCTGCGCGGGCATGCTCGCGCAGAGTTTCCAGCGCTGCAATCGTCTCGGGTGCAAAGGGATCAAGGGTTGCGAACTGGTCGGAAACCGCATCGAGCAGGTGAACGGTGACGAGGTGATCGAATTCGTCGCCGCCGATGTCCTCGCTGCGCAGCGGCTTACCGAATATCTCGCTTCGTCCGTCGGTCGTGGACATCATCGTGACGTCGAGCGAGCGAGCACCGAGGTCGTAGACGACGGTCAGACCGTCGCTGACGACAGTTCCGGAAGCGGCGAGCCACGCCATGACGGCTGCGGGTTCGGCGACGAGAGTCGCCCCGTGAACCCCGGCGTCGTCCAGAGCGGACTCCATGGTGCGTGCTGTGTGGCGGTTCCACCCCACCGGGTGAGCCAGGACGACAGTTGGCCCTTCGTTGCCGCCTGCCTGGTCTACCAGTGCGCCGACAGCCGTCGCCGCGAGAGCCTCGCCGCGGTACTCGGTACCGTCGGCGGCAAGTATCGGAATCGGGTCTCCGACGCGCTCGACAAATCCGGTGATGACGGATCCGTCCTCCAATTGCAGCGCACTGGGTAGGCGGACCTGTTGCGTTTCACCGGTCGAGCCGTCGGTGACAGCTACGAGAGTGGCCGAACCGATGCTGATGCCGAGCCCTGCCGCCATGAACGAACTCCCCTGGTCGTGGGCGACAGAAGGACTGTCGCGGTTGTCTGCGATGTCGGTTTCAGGACCTAGATCGTTACCGGATCGGAGGAGTCGCGACGAAGTAGGGGACCGATCCCCTAATCGGGGCAAATCCCCTATTCCGACCGGGCGTAGCCCAATGGGGGGCTTCCCCACCTGTCCCTGGAGAAGAGGGGGGTGCTCCCCGTTGGCCCCAGTCGCAAAAGTTCTTAGCGTTGATTCCACTCGCTACCTCTGGCAGCGCACCAGTTTCCGGACCACCGGCAACTACCCACCGGCAACAACCCGGTCAACGAACTTCAGGAGAACCCGCCATGGCAACGAACGCCGTACTCGAATTCATCCTCGGGCTACTTCGTGACGACGAGGCAGCTGCCAACTACTGCGCCAACCCGACCGCGGCACTCGATGCTGCCGGTCTGTGCGACGTCAGCCCCGCCGACATCGTCGCGGTCGCTCCGCTGGTCGCCGAGTCCGGACTCTTTGCCGGTGGCGGCGCCGACCTGTCCGCGATCGTCAACGCCGGTGCGTCCGCTGCCGGTGCAATCGGCGGCGGTCTCGGACTCGGCGGTGGTCTCGGTGGTGGACTCACCGGTGGTCTCGGTGGTGGCCTCGGCGGCAGCCTGGGTCTCGGCGCAGGTGCAGGAATCGGAGTCGGAGGCGCCCTCGGCGGCCAGTTCGACCTGGTCGGCGACTTCGCAGCAGCCCTCAGCGCTGCGCTTGCCATCGGTGGCGAGATCAGTGCCGAACTCGGCGCAGCCTTCGGCGCTGTGATCGAAGCCGGTCTCGGTTTGGGCGGCGCACTCGATCTCGAAGGAGCTCTCGATCTGGGCGCACAGCTCAGCGCGGCTCTGGGCGGCGCCCTCGGTGTGACCGGCGGCCTGACTGCGGAGCTGGGAGCAGCCCTCGACGCCGCGATCGGCGCAGTCGGCGGACTCGACCTGACGGCAGGGCTCAGCGGAGCTCTCGCACCCGTCTTCGCCATCGGTGGTGACCTCGGAGCCGATCTCGGCCTGGCTCTCGGTGGACTCCTCGGCGGCGCAGCAGACCTCAGCGGTCTCCTTGACATCGGCGGCGAACTGGGCGCGAGCCTGACCGGCGCACTGGAATCCGCTCTTGCACTCGGCGGCGGCCTGGATCTTGCCGGCGCTCTGACAGGCGACCTCAGCACGGCATTGTCCGGCGCGCTCTCGGGCGTCCTGGGAGCCGGCGGCACGATCGGCGCCGATCTGGGTGCATCGCTCGGCGGCGTCCTCGGCGCGATCACGGATGTCAGCGTTCTCACCGATATCGCGGGCGGCCTCGATCTCGGTGCTGCCCTGAGTGGCGCCCTCGGCGGAGCACTCGGCGTCGGCGGCGGTCTGGAAACTGCATTGGGCGGCGCACTCGACGCAGCACTGGGTCTCGGCGGCGGACTCGACCTCGACGCCGTACTCGGCGGCGGCGCAGACCTCGGCGCGCAGCTCAGCGCGGCACTCTCCGGCGCCCTCGGTGCCGGCGGAACGGTCGGAGCCGACCTGGGTGGCGCACTCGGTGGACTGCTCGGGGGAGCACTCGACCTCGAAGGTGGTCTCGGCGCAGACCTCGCGGCAGCTCTGGGCGGAGGCGCGAATCTGTCGACGGCCCTCGAGGGTGTTCTCGGTTCGGCACTCGGCGTCGATGCCGGGCTCGCGGGCGGTCTCGGCGGCGCTCTCGACGCAGCGCTGGGCGCAGGCGGACTTACCGGAATCGACCTCGGTGGTGCACTCGGTCTGGGCGGTGAAGCAGGCTTGGCAGCCGGTGTCGCTGCGGCTCTCGACACCGCCCTCGCAGGTGCAGGCGGCTTGGGTGCTGTCGGTTCCGTGGGCACGGACCTGACCGGCGCGCTGGACGGTGCGCTGGGCGCGGGCCTCGGGCTGGGGGGCTCTCTCGACAGCGTTCTCGGTGCCGAAGGTGCACTCGGTGGAGCGCTGGACACGGCACTGAACCTCGGCGGAATCGACACCGGTTCGATCGGTGCCGACTTGCCCTCCGTCGACCTCGGCGCTGTGAACCTCGGCCCGATCTCCGCTGAACTGCCTTCCGTCGACCTCGGAAGCATCGCGGCAGAAGGCCTGAACCTCGGCGGTGTGACCGGCGACCTCGGAGCAACTGTGGGCGGCGCGCTGGACGCAACCGCAGGTCTCGACGCAACAGCAGGTCTCGACGCGGCCACGAACGCTGCGGCTGGTTTGGGTGGGTCGCTCGGCGGCGCACTGAACGGCGTCACCGATCTCGGCGGATCGCTCGGCGGGGCTGTCGGAGCAGTCACCGACGTGACCGGTTCGATCGGTGCCGACGCAGCCGCAGCTGCCGGTGGCACAGTCGACGGTGGCGGTACCGTTGGCGGCGGTGGAGTCGCTGACCTGGGCGGATCTCTCGGTGGAGCAGTGAGCGGAGTGTCGGACCTGACGAGTTCGTTGACCGGTGCGCTGAACCCGTGGTCGTCGATCGATGCGACCGATGCTTTCGGTTCGGGTTCCACTTCGGGTCTGAGCGCCGATACCGAACACTCGCTCTTCGCCGAGGATTCGGTTGCAGCGCCGGTCGATCACATCGACCCGGTTGCGGTTGTCGATCACCTGCATCCCTGATCTGCTGACGCAGGAACTGAAATCGGTCAAAATGACCTGATGTAACAAATCCGGCCCTGCGCGCGCTATGCGTTCGCAGGGCCGGATATTCGAGTCGGGAAGAATTGCGGGTCAACGTAGCTCATGAGTGATTCAGCGAGTCAGGTAAGCAGCCGGAAGGCGCGCGTCGCGTCGTCGACGGCGTCGTTGCTCGAACGAACAGCCGTCGTGGCGAAGGATTTCGGGCGCACGGATCTGGTGCGCCGACTCGAGAACGCTCAGGTGAGAGTCAACGACCCGCGTATTCGCATCGTGGTGGTCGGACCCCTCAAGCAGGGCAAGAGCCAGTTCGTCAATTCTCTGCTAGGCATCGACGTGTGCTCGGTCGGTGACGACGAGACCACGGCCGTGGCGACGGTAGTTCAGTACGCGGAGACCGCGGTCGCCGAACTGATTCTCGCCGATCCGGGTGCGGCGCCCATTCGGGTGCCCCTCCCGCTCGAGGAACTGATGGGGATCACCCCGGCCACGCCTCGCGCCGAAGGGCGTGAGGTTCTGCGTGTGGAAGTGGGTGTTCCCAGTCCGCTGTTGGCCGACGGTTTGGTTCTGATCGACACCCCTGGTGTCGGCGGTCATGGAAATCCTCATGCTGCAGGAACATTGGGATTGATCACTGCGGCCGATGCAGTGTTGGTTCTGTCGGACTCCAGCCAGGAGTTCACCGAACCGGAGCTGGGATTCATCCGCCAGGTCGTCAATCTGTGTCCTGCGGTAGCCGGGCTGATCAGCAAGACCGATCTGTACCCGCACTGGCGGCAGATCCTCGACGCCGATCGCGGACATCTCCAGCGTGCCGGGTTGGATCTGCCGCTCATTCCGATCTCCTCGGTACTGCGCTCGCACGCGCTGAGGCTGGGGGACAAGGAACTCGAAGCGGAATCCGGATTTTTGGACCTCTATCAGTTCTTGCGGGACAACGTCGTTGCGCGTGCCGAATCGAATACTCGACGCGCAGTTGCGATGGATGTGCGTTCTGCGGCAGCGCATCTGACGTTGGAGATGGGCAGTGAGCTTGCGGCGCTGAAGGATCCGTCGACCGCTCAGGCAGCGGTCGCGGGACTGCAGCGTGCCCGGGCAGCGGCCGAGGAACTGCACAAGAAGACCTCACTGTGGCAGCAGAGCCTCGGTGACGGCATCGCAGACCTCGCCGCCGACATCGATCACGACCTCCGGGACCGGTTGCGCCGGGTGACCCGCCAGGCCGAGGAGACGGTCGACGAAGGCGATCCCGGTAAGGACTGGGACGTCGTGGGGGAGTGGCTCGAACAGGAGATCGCCACCGCGATCGGTGACAACTTCGTGTGGGCGCATGATCGCGCACAGTGGCTGGCAGAAGTTGTGGCGCAGCACTTTGCGGAGACCGGTGACGTCGCGCTCCCGCATCTCGACGTCGCCGACACCGACGGTTTCCTGGAACCGGTCGGTGCATTGGCGGACCTCGAATCCGGCCGAATCGGCATCACTCAGAAAGTCCTGGTCGGCATGCGCGGCTCGTACGGCGGCGTGCTCATGTTCGGCTTGATCACCACGATGATGGGCATGGCTCTGGTCAACCCGATCTCCATCGGCGCCGGGGTTCTGCTGGGCACCAAGGCTTATCGTGAAGACAAGCAGGCTCAGGTGCTCAAGCGTCGCGCTGAGGCGAAAGCGGCTATCCGACGGTTTGCCGACGACGTCAGCTTCCAGGTGGGCAAGGAGTCGAAGGACCGCCTACGCCTGGTGCAGCGACTGTTGCGTGATCACTTCACCGACATCGCCGAGCAGGCGTTGCGCTCGATCAACGAATCCCTCCGCGCCACTCAGGAAGCCGCGCAGTTGGAATCGAGTGAACATGCCGCTCGGATCAAGCGTCTGGAGACCGACATGCGCGTCGTCGCGGAGCTCGACGCCGTTGCCGGAACGCTGATCGGCGAAACTCCCGCTCCTGCCTCGGCAAAGGTGACCAACGCATGAATGCCACGACCACCGTGACCGCAGTGGAGTCGGCACACGCCCTGATCGACCACGCCAGACGTGCCTACGCCGATCAGCCGCAGACGCGCGCCCAGTTGGAAGAATGTGCGGCCAGGCTCGACGAGCCACTCCGGGTGGCGCTCGCCGGCTCCCTCAAAGCGGGTAAGTCGACGCTGCTCAATTCGCTTGTCGGACAGGATATAGCGCCTACCGACGCGACGGAATGCACACGCGTCGTCACCTGGTATCGGAACGGGACGACGCCGCAGGTGACCGCGACGGCCGAGAACGGTGCCGAGTTCAACGTGCCGGTGACGCGCCGCGACGGCAGGCTCACGTTCGATCTGGGCGAGTACACCGCAGACTCGGTGGACCGCATCGACGTCGACTGGCCGTCTTCGGCATTGGCTCGTACGACGATCATCGACACACCGGGCACCTCGTCGCTCTCGACCGAGGTCTCGGCCCGCACCTGGGACATGCTCGTTCCCGACGGTGAGGCACCGGGCGCGGATGCAGTGGTCTACCTCTTGCGGGCTCTCAACGCCAGTGACATGCAGTTCCTCGGGAAGATCGCGGATCACGTGGGCGGAGAATCCGGGCCACTCGGAGTGATCGGAGTTCTCTCGCGTGCCGATGAGGTCGGCGCAGGCAGGCTCGACGCGTTGTCTTCGGCGAAGGACGTCGCGGCGCGATTCGCCGAGGAGTTGGAGCGAACCGGCCTGTGCCAGTCGGTGGTTCCGGTGGCAGGTCTACTCGCGCTCGCTGCTCGGACGATGAGGCAGAGCGAGTTCGCGGCCTTCTCGGCGCTCGCGCAGGTTCCGGCCGAGGATCTGAGCCTTGCACTGCTCTCCGCGGATCGCTTTGCCAGGCAGGACAGTCCGCTGCCGGTCGATGCGGCGATGCGGGCGCAATTGGCCGATCGGTTCGGGCTCTTCGGAATTCGCCTGGCCGTGACGTCGATCAAGTTGGGGGCGACCGATTCACCGTCCCTGGCGGCCGAATTGTTGGAGCGCAGCGGCCTGGACGAACTGCGTCAGGTGATCGACGTTCAATTCGGGCAGCGGGCAGATCAGCTCAAATCGCACACGGCGTTGGTGACGCTGCGAAGAATCCTCGAAGCCGATCCGAGCGAGGAAGGCGATCAGATCGCGGCGGAGGCGCAACGGTTGCTTGCCGATGTTCACGGCTTTCACGAACTTCGCCTGCTCGGGCGTCTTCGTTCGGTACACACGGATCTGCCACCCGACGACCTGGCACAACTGCAAAGACTGATCGGCGGCTACGGAATCCGGGCAAGTGACCGGTTGGGCTGCGAACCGGAAGAATCGCCGGAGGTGCAGCGTGCGCGGGCCACGGCGGCTGTCCGCAGATGGCGCGAGTTGTCCAGACATCCGCTCTTCGACAGGTTCACCTCGCGCGCCTGCCTGGTCGCCGCCCGCAGCGCCGAGGGCGTCCTGGCTGAAATTGTGCCCGAATAGGGACCCGTTCACTATGCGAGCGCCGGACGAGGGTTCTATCTTGAGTTCGGGATGATCCGGACATAACTCCCAGGTTCGGGTCCCACCTCGATGGGAGCACGCGCATGGCGAGTGACATCAAGTCCGCTTCACCGGATCGAGCCACCCTCGTCCTGGGGACGCTCATCCTGGTCGCTGCGGTCGCGAACCTCAATCTCTCGGTCGCGAATGTCGCTTTGCCCGATATCGGGCGGGCTTTCGACGCCAGTCAGACGCAACTGAACCTGATCGCGGTCGGCTACTCGCTGGGCCTGGCCGGAACGGTGCTCTACCTGGGGGCCTTGGGAGACCGATACGGCCGCAAGATGTTGCTGGTCACCGGCATGGCGCTGTCCATTCCGGCGTCGATCGTGGCGGGATTCGCCGGGAACTTCGAAGTGCTGTTCCTCGCTCGGATAGTCGGAGGCGTCTCGGCAGGTCTGGCGTTCCCGACCACGCTGGCAATCATCACGGCGTTGTGGGCCGGACCGGCACGAACCAAGGCGATTGCCATGTGGTCGGCAATCGGTGGCGCGATTTCAGCACTCGGTCCGATCGTCTCGGGGGCGCTGCTCGAGCAGTTTCACTGGGGTTCGGTCTTCTTCGTCACCCTTCCCTTGGCCCTTGTGGCACTGATCTGTTCCCTGGTGTTGGTTCCCGCTCACGTCAACGAGACGACCGAGCGAGTCGATCACCTCGGCGGCATAGTGTCGATCGTCTTCATCGGGGCGCTGGTGTTGTCCATCAACTTTGCGCCGGTGAATGGTTCGGGCACACTGGCTCTGGTGCTCGGGGCGATAGCAGTTGTCGCGGGTATCGGGTTCTTCCTGCAACAGCGACGCGCGGCCAATCCGCTGTTCGATCTTCACGTAGCTGCGCGCCCGACCTTCTGGGTCGCGGCGGTGGGTGGGTTGGTCGTGTTCGGTTCGCTCATGGGCGCGATGTTCATCGGCCAGCAGTTCCTGCAGAACGTCCTCGGGTACTCGACGCTGGCAGCCGGTGCGGCGATCATTCCGGCTGCGCTGGCGATGGTGATCGTTGCGCCGCGCTCGGCGACCATGATCGAAAGGTACGGCGCCCGCGTCACGCTGCTCGTCGGCTACCTGTTCGTGGTTCTCGGGTTGTTCGTCGCGCTGTTCCTGTGGAACGAAAGCACACAGTATTGGCAGGTCGCGCTGGCCTATGCGCTTGTCGGCATCGGCGTCGGTCTGGCCGGCACACCGGCATCGCGTTCGCTGACCGGATCCGTTCCCGTGCACCGCGCTGGTATGGCGTCGGGAACCTCGGACCTGCAACGCGACCTGGGCGGCGCCATCATGCAGTCGATTCTCGGCGGAATACTCACGGCCGGGTACGCAAAATCGTTGGGAAATGCGATCTCGTCCTCGCCGAACGCATCCGAAGTGACTCCCGAAACTCAGGCCGCGCTCACCAAATCCTTCTCCAGCGCCGAAGTTCTCGCGGAACGCTACCCGCAATACGCGGACCAAATCATGACCGCCGCCAAAAACGCCTTCCTGGACGGGGATACAAACGCCTACATCGCGGCGATCATCATCGTGTGTGCCGGTGCCGCGGTGGTGACGTTCTTCTATCCGCGTCGCGAGCGCGAACGAGTCCTGCTGGCGCAGTACGCGGCGGAATCCGATCTAGCCGCGGAGAAGAGTTGAGCGCGCTCTGGTAGTGATGAGGGATGCCACAGCTACTTCTCATCGATTCGTCCGCCGAACTCCACCACTCGACCTCACGTGATCTGACCGCACTGTTCGCTCAGCAGTGGTCGAAGAACAGTCCGGATCACACGACGGTGACGTTGGACCTGCACCGGGATCCCTTGCCGCACCTCGCGGACGCGGCCCTGCACTATGCACCACGCTTGCGAGTCGAGGGCGAGATTCCGGATCCCGCCGCGGAAGCACTCCAGGCTCGGGTCATCGAGCAACTTACCGCTGCAGACGTCGTCGTGATCGGTGCGCCGATGTACAACTGGTCGATCCCGTCCACGTTGAAGGCGTGGATCGACTACGTACACGTCCTGGGGACTACGGTCCCTTTCGACACGCGTACTCAGCCTCTGGCAGGTAAGCCGGTGGTGATCGTCTCCAGCCGCGGAAACACCTATGCGCCGGGCTCGGGAAACGAGGCCAACGATCACACCGTCCCGCCACTCGTTCAGGTGCTCGGGGTGTCGATGGGAATGGATGTCTCCGTCATCACCGCGGAACTGACTTTGGCGCAACGTATTCCGGCGATGGCACCTCTGGTCGAGCAGGGTGACGCGAGCCTGCGTGCTGCCCGTGAGTCGTTGACCGAGCTGGCCCGTACCTTGGGAGCCTGATCAAGAAGTTCGACCGGGTTCAGGTGAGAGACGAGATCATCGACGCCACGTCTGACGGTTCTACGTCGTAACCGGGGAAATAGCAGCACACTTCGTCGGCATGTTCGCCGAACCGCCGCCGAATCTCGGTGGCGCACTCTTCGGGAGTGCCGACGACGGCGAGTGTGGTCAGCATCGGATCGGTGATCAGCGACGCCATCTCGGTGTAGCCACCTCGCTTCGACAGGGCATTGAGTTCCGGTTGGACCTCGCCCCACCCTTCGACGTCGAGCACCGGACGGTATGCGGGCGTCGAACCGTAGAACGAGAGCAGGGCTCGGACGCCTCTGGCGGCCGCGGCAGGTTGATCCTCGCCGCGGCCGACGCCGACGATGACCTGCGGGATGATCGTGAATTCGTCTCGGGTGCGGCCGGATTCGCGAAGACCGGCATCGACGGCCGGAAGTGTTCGTTCGAGGAAATGACGTTGCGTGTGGAACGGCATGACCAGTAGTCCGTCGGCCACCTCGGCAGCCGTCCTGGTCATCACCGGTCCGAGCGCACCCATCAGGATGGGCGGCGGCCCATAGGGGTTGGGGCCGGGATCGAACGTCGGAGGCATCAACGTGTGGGTGAAGAACTCGCCGCGGAAGTTCAGCGTCGAGGTGTTCTCCCACGCAGTGAAGATCGCCTTGACCGCTGCGACCGTCTCCTTCATGCGGGCCGCCGGACGCGACCATGTTGCGCTGTAGCGTTTTTCGATGTGCGGTTTGATCTGCGATCCGAGACCCAGTCGAAAGTGGCCGCGACTGAGCAACTGCAGGTCGTTGGCCGAATGCGCCAGATGCATGGGACTGCGGGGGAATGCGATGGCGACGTTGGTCATCAGGTCGAGGTCGACGGCCGATGCTGCTTCGACGAGCGGGAAGAACACGTCGTGTGGTCCCTCGAACGTGAACAGGCCACCGGCGCCGGTCTCCGCGAGTTCACGGCTACGAGCAGCGCCCGCGCCCGGCGCGGAGTCCAGTTGTACGTGAACCTTCATCGGCGTCCCCGCAGCCAGGTGCTGACACCGGGAGCGAACGGAGCGATCGCCGCCACCGCGACCAGGGCGCAGTAGAGAATCGGACCCCATCTCAGAACTCCGGCGCCGATGTCTGCTGCGCCGTCGACCAGAGACATGAAGCCGAGTCCGGCCGCGATGCTCACGACTCCCACGATCGCCGTCATCACCCGCCCGGCGTTCTTGCGTGCGCGGAGGAGTTGAAGGCTCATGAGTGCGAGCAGGACCAGGACGAGAGCGCCGCCGCCGCTGCCGGCGAGTACGACGGTCACGGCATCGGAGATGTCGGTGGACGAGTATCCGGGATTGTCGCGCGCAGTCGATTCTTCGAGAGCCGACCGGACGTCGTCGAGGCTGGTGACTACCACTCCGGCGATTCCGGCCAGGACGACGAACGAGCCGATCCAGGCAGAGGTGGACAATGTCACGGCTTTGGGTGTCTCGTCGCTCGCTGCAGGTCGGAGCGGCCGAACCGAGACGTCGGGTCGCTCGGGTGCCGGGCGTGGAGGTGACGGGCGAGGAGGTCGCGCGGGAGAATTGTCGGGATCGGTCACCGGCCGATCGTAGCCATTCGGAGAGATACGGAAGTGATGTGGCGCACTTTTCCGGCTTTTCGGGGAAGGCGGGAACAAATCTACGTGGGCTGTAGTTGACCATTTCGACAAGCTTGAGCGCCCTCGGCTCAACTTCAAGTTGACTCCCGGCCACGGTCGGAGGCAAACTTGAGCGGAGGACGCTCACCAAGCGAAAAACTCGCGGTCATGTTCGAGATCAACCACTCGGGCAGAGAACCGCAGAACGAAAGGTAGGAACACTATGGCTCGTGCAGTCGGTATCGATCTCGGTACGACCAACTCGGTAGTTGCAGTGCTGGAGGGCGGCGAGCCCGTAGTGGTCGCCAACGCCGAAGGCTCACGTACCACCCCCTCGGTGGTCGCATTTGCCAAGAACGGCGAGGTTCTCGTCGGTCAGCCCGCGAAGAACCAGGCAGTCACGAACGTCGACCGCACCCTCCGCTCCGTCAAGCGCCACATCGGCACTGACTGGAACGTGGAAATCGACGGCAAGAAGTACACGCCGCAGGAAATCAGCGCCCGCACGCTCATGAAGCTCAAGCGTGACGCGGAGGCTTACCTCGGCGAAGACATCACCGACGCCGTCATCACCGTCCCCGCGTACTTCGAGGACGCACAGCGTCAGGCAACCAAGGAAGCCGGCCAGATCGCCGGCCTCAACGTCCTTCGTATCGTCAACGAGCCCACCGCGGCTGCACTGGCATACGGACTCGACAAGGGTGACACCGAGCAGACCATTCTGGTCTTCGACCTCGGTGGCGGCACCTTCGACGTCTCCCTGCTCGAAATCGGCGACGGTGTCGTCGAGGTTCGCGCAACCTCCGGTGACAACCACCTCGGTGGCGACGACTGGGACGAGCGCGTCGTCGCTTGGCTGGTCGACAAGTTCAAGGCTCAGAACGGCATCGATCTGACCAAGGACAAGATGGCCCTGCAGCGTCTGCGTGAGGCTGCGGAGAAGGCGAAGATCGAGCTCTCCAGCTCGCAGAGCACCTCCATCAACCTCCCGTACATCACGGTCGACGCGGACAAGAACCCGCTCTTCCTGGACGAGCAGCTCTCCCGCAGCGAGTTCCAGAAGATCACCTCCGACCTGCTCGATCGCACCCGTGCGCCGTTCCAGGCAGTGATCAAGGACAGCGGAATCGCCGTCAAGGACATCGACCATGTCGTGCTCGTCGGTGGCTCCACCCGTATGCCGGCCGTCTCCGATCTGGTTCGTGAACTGACCGGTGGCCGTGAGCCCAACAAGGGCGTCAACCCGGACGAGGTCGTCGCCGTCGGCGCCGCACTCCAGGCCGGTGTGCTCAAGGGTGAGGTCAAGGATGTTCTGCTCCTCGACGTCACGCCGCTTTCCCTCGGCATCGAAACCAAGGGTGGCGTGATGACCAAGCTCATCGAGCGCAACACCACGATCCCCACGAAGCGTTCCGAGACCTTCACCACCGCTGACGACAACCAGCCTTCGGTGCAGATCCAGGTCTTCCAGGGTGAGCGCGAAATCGCTTCGCACAACAAGCTGCTCGGCTCCTTCGAGCTCACCGATCTGCCGCCCGCCCCGCGTGGCGTTCCGCAGATCGAGGTCACCTTCGACATCGACGCCAACGGCATCGTGCACGTGACGGCGAAGGACAAGGGCACCGGCAAGGAGAACACGATCAAGATCCAGGACGGCTCCGGTCTGTCCAAGGAAGAGATCGAGCGCATGGTCAAGGACGCCGAGGCTCACGCCGAGGAAGACAAGGCCCGTCGCGAAGAGGCAGAGGTTCGCAACCAGGCCGAGTCGCTGGTCCACCAGACGGAGAAGTTCGTCAAGGAGCAGCGTGAAGGTGAGAACGCGGGCAAGGTCTCTGAGGAGATCCTGACCAAGGTCGAGGCAGCGGTCAAGGACGTCAACGACGCCCTGGCAGGCACCGACATCGCTGCAGTGAAGACCGCAGTGGAGAAGCTGGGCACCGAGTCGCAGGCTCTGGGCCAGGCCATCTACGAGGCTTCCGCTGCAAACGAGGCCGGAAACACCGACGGCGCAGGCAATGACGACGACGTCGTCGACGCCGAGGTTGTCGACGAGCCCACCGACTCGGACAAGAAGTGACCTCGGACAACCCCGAGAACAACCCGGTCGACCCCGAGACCGGTGCACAGGGAGAGGCGGCGGGGGAATCCCTGCCGCCGCTCGACTCGGAAGACACAGGGGTAGTTCAGGAAGCAGAGTCGATCGTGGAGGAAGCATCCGCCACCGATCAGCTCGCCGAACGGACTGCGGATCTGCAGCGACTTCAGGCGGAGTTCACCAACTACCGTCGTCGCGTCGAGCGTGACAAGCAGGTCATCAAGGAAACCGCGCGGGCTTCGGTCATCACCGAGCTCATCGGAATTCTCGACGACCTGGATCGCGCTCGGGCACACGGTGACCTCGAATCGGGTCCACTGCGTGCACTCGCAGACAAACTCAACACGACCCTGACGGGTCTGGGTTTGACCGACTTCGGCAGCGAGGGTGACGATTTCGATCCCGCACTCCACGAAGCGGTGCAGCATGAAGGCGAAGGCCACGACCCGGTACTCGGGACGGTCATGCGCAAGGGATACAAGCTCGGCGACCGGGTCCTTCGGACCGCAATGGTGGCCGTGACGGACCGGGTAGGCGACAAGCCTGCAGACGGTTCAGAACAAGAAGCGAAGTAAGAGTGAGAGGAGGAGACGCCCAGTGAGTCAACGGGAGTGGATCGAGAAGGACTTCTACAAGGAGCTGGGCGTCTCGTCCACCGCGACGGCCGACGAAATCAAGAAGGCGTATCGCAAGCTGGCTCGGGATCTTCATCCCGACGCCAACCCTGACGATGCGAAGGCCGAAGAGCGTTTCAAGTCCGTCAGTGAAGCTCATGCCGTTCTGTCTGATCCGGACAAGCGCAAGGAGTACGACGAGGCTCGGCGCCTCTTTGCCAGCGGCGGCTTCGGCCCCCGCGCGCAGGGCGGCGGCGGATTCAACCCCGGCGCTGGTGGTTTCGACATCAACGACCTGTTCGGCGGCGGGGCCGGTGGGCAGGACTCGGGTCTCGGAGACATCTTCGGCGGATTGTTCAACCGCGGGGGAGCGGGCCAGCGAACAGCTGCGCCCAACCGCCCGCGTCGAGGCAAGGATCTCGAGACCGAGACGACGCTCGCCTTCCGTGAAGCAGCGCTCGGTGTCACCGTCCCTCTTCGTCTGACCAGCCCTACGTCGTGCACCACGTGTCACGGCAGCGGCGCAAAGCCAGGCACCAGCCCGCGAGTGTGCCCACATTGCAACGGAACCGGCGTGGTCAGCCGGAACCAGGGCGCCTTCGGATTCAGTGAGCCGTGTGACGATTGCCGGGGAACCGGCTCGATCATCGACTCGCCGTGTGAAGACTGCCACGGTAGCGGCGTCACCAATCGCACACGGACCATCACGGTTCGCGTGCCTGCCGGTGTGAGCGACGGTCAGAAGATCAGACTCAAGGGCAAGGGCGAAGCGGGACTCCGCGGCGCTCCGGCCGGCGACCTGTTCGTCAACATCCGCGTCAAGCCGGACAGTGTCTTCGGACGCAACGGCGACGACCTGACACTGACGGTTCCGGTGAGCTACGGCGAGCTGGTGCTGGGAACGACACTGTCCGTGCCGACTTTGGAAGGCCGTGTCGGAGTGAAGGTTCCGGCTGGAACGGTGGACGGACGCATTCTGCGAGTTCGCGGACGCGGTATCCCCAAGCGGCCGGACGGTGCCGGTGACCTTCTGGTCACGGTCAAGGTATCCGTTCCGCAGAAGTTGGACGACCCGGCGATCGAAGCGCTGAAAACCTATCTCGAAGCCGAGAAGGCGAGCGGGTTCGATCCACGGGCCGGGTGGGCCGGTGCATGATGACAGAGCGACCGCAGAATCAATGGGATGCGACGGTCGATCCTGACGCTCAGATCTTCGTGATCTCGGTGGCAGCCGAGTTGGCCGGAATGCACGCGCAGACTTTGCGTAACTACGACCGACTCGGGTTGGTCACCCCGCATCGAACCACCGGTGGCGGACGACGCTACTCCCCGCGCGATGTTGCGCTTCTTCGTGAAGTACAACGGCTTTCGCAGGACGAGGGAGTCAACCTTGCCGGAATCAAACGAATCATCGAACTGACCAACCAGGTCGAGGCTCTGCAGCATCGCGTCCGCGAATTGGCCGAGGAGATCGCGAAAGTCCATGCGGGCTATCGCCGGGATCTCGTGCCGATTCCGCGCAACAACGCGTTGGTGGTCTGGAAGCCCCGCAACCAGCGATAGTCGGACCTTTACACAAACGGCTCCACGCCCTGTCGGATTCCTTTCGTCGAATCCGCCAGGGCGTGGAGCCGTTTCGGCGTTTCCACCCAGCGGGAAGAGATCTGTCGACGCCGCCTCAATGTGCATAGCGTCCGCTTCCATGACTCCACTTTTCAGCGTTTGACGTTATCCAGATCACATTCTATGCTCCATCCCAAGCAACTGCTTGCTAGATCATCAAGCGGGTGCTTGGTTGGCTGGTGCTCGAAATCAGGCACGTCCACCGGCCGATCATTCTTTCGTCAGGTATTCGCCTGACGTTCGGTGCATACATGTGTTCTAGGAGTGCAGACATGAATCGTCGGCCCATTCTTGTTGCGGCAGTTGCCGTGACGGCTCTGGCTCTTGCAGGGTGCAGTGGTTCTTCGGAGTCCGACGGAGGTGCGGACTCGCCCTACCGTGTGCTGCTGACCGGCGGGATCAGTGCACAGGGAGTCCTCGCGGCTAATTCGCAGACCTCGCTGCTCGCCACCAAGGCGGGCGTTCAGGTCCAGAACGAAGCCGGGGGGATCGGTGGCCGTCAGATCGAGCTCACTACGGTGGACGACGCGGGTGACGCAACCATCGCCGTCACCAAGCTGCGCGAAGCCATCAATTCGGGGAACAAGCCTGACCTCTACCTGAACTCGGGTCCGTCGTCGATCGCGGCTGCGGTTCTGCCGATCCTCAAGCAGAACAACATTCTCTCGATGAGCATGGCTCCCTCGCCCGATTCGACGGACCCCTCGAAGTTCCCGCTCAACTTCGATCTGGCTCCGGGTGCGACCGATACCGCTCGCGGAATTTCCGAGTACGCGAAGTCCAAGGGTTACAGCAGCGTCGGAGTCTTGTACGGCAGCACCGCTTACGGTGAGCTGTTCGGCGAAGAAATGACCAGTGCTTTGCAATCCGCAGGTCTGAAGGCCGCCGGTAACGAGGAGTACGACGCCGCCGCTTTGGACATGACGGCGCAGTTGCAGTCGCTCAAGAATTCGGGTGCCGCGGCAATCGCCTTGGATGCGTACGGCGCTCCTCTCGGATACGTGTTGCAAAGCCTCGAGCGACTCGGCTGGGACGTGCCGCTGGTCGGAAACACCTCGGTGTCTGCCACCAACCTGATCGCGAATGATCCGCCGGCCGGTGTGCTCGGCACCCCGCAGGTGAAGAACCTGGTGACGCAGGTGTTCAGCAGCACGGTATTCGATCCGAACAACGCACTCGTCAACACGATGGTGGACACGATGGCTTCGCTGGGCTCCATCCCGTCGACGCTGATCCTCGCGGACAACTACGACGCTTTCCCCCTCGTCGCGGCGGCAGCGGAGAAGGTCGGCAGTTCGACCGATCCGAAGAAGCTCGCCGAAGCACTGGAAACCACTGAGGTCCAGGAGAATGCCAAGACCGCATTCCTCTCGCGCTACAACTTCAGCTCCGACAACCACGGCCCGAACCCGGACACCAGCGAGCTGAAGTTCATCAGTCCGACGAAGATCCTCAACGGTCAGTTCGGAAACCCGGCTGCGTCATGACCATTCTGTGGTCCGGGTTGGCGCTCGGCGCGGTCTACGTGCTGGTTGCCATCGGGTACAACATCGTTTTCGTTTCCTCCAACACATTCAACTTCGCTCAAGCTCAGCTGATGATGGTGGGCACCTTTGTCGCCTACACGGGTCTGGTGACCCTGAAACTCCCCGTTCTCGTGGTGGCCGTCATGGCTACCGTGACCGTGATGCTCCTCGCCTCGGTCGAGGAGATCGTCGCGATCAGACCGGTGGCCGATCACCAGAACCAGTTGGTCACGACGTTGGGTGTCGCAACTCTGCTCAACGGCGCCACTCAATTGATCTGGGGTAGTGAACCTCTCACGGTTCCGTTCTTCGGATCGAACGAACCGATCACCCTGCTCGGCGGCCGTACCTACCCGGTCGAGATCGCTCTGCTGGTTGCGGCGATCGCACTGGTCGTCGGGTTGAGTTACGTCTCGAAGAAAACGATGACGGGTCTGGCTCTGATCGGCATCTCCGAGGATCGTGAAGCGGCGATGCTGCGAGGAGTCAACGTACGACGGTTGGCACTGGGAGCGTTTGCCTTCTCGGGTGCCTTGGCCGGTGTCCTCGGACTCTTCGTCGGCCCCAAGACGTTTGCAGTTGCGACGTTGGGTGCAGCGTTGGCCCTCAAGGGATTCGTGGCGTTGGCGATCGGCGGGTTCGGCTCTCTGCCTGGCGCTTTGATCGGCGGTCTGACCGTCGGCCTGGTGGAATCGTTCACCGCCCTGTGGGCGGGAAGTCAGTACAGCAATATCGCCGTCTTCACGGTGCTGATCGTCATCTTGATGGTCAAACCGGCTGGACTGTTCGGCAATGTCCGAGAACGGGTGGTGTGAGATGGTAAGTGCGTGGCGGACTTTCCGTTCCCTACCGAGCTGGATCATCCCACTCGTCCTGGCCGTGGTGATCCTGCTGCTGCCCGTGATGGGACTCGACCTGTCGACATCACGTCAGATTCAATTGGCCTGCATCCTGGCACTTGTGGTCAGTGGCCTGAACTTGAGCCTCGGCTTTGCCGGTGAACTGGCACTCGGCCAGGCAGCGATGTACGCGGCCGGTGCCTACACCGCGGGTCTGATGTCCCAGGCAGGTCACACCGACATTCTGCTTCAGCTTGCTGCCTCCGGAGCAGTGGCACTGGCGGTCGGAATCCTGACCGGTGTTCCCGGTCTGCGCCTGGGCAACTGGTCCCTGGCGATGACGTCGTTCTTCCTGGTTCTGCTGGTACCGGACGTACTGGCGATCTTCGGTGGCAAGACCGGCGGCCGAAACGGCCTCACCGGTATGGAGCCGCCGACGTTCTTCGGTTCCGAACTAGACACCCAGCAGTACTACATGGTGGTCGTCGTCGTGACCGTGCTCTGGTTCGCGGTGATGCGTAACCTGGTGGTCTCGCGGCACGGCATCGCGTTCCGCACGCTCAAGCAGTCGCCGGTTCTGGCGTCGTCGCAGGGTGTATCGGTGTTCCGGATGAAGCTGCTCGGTTATGCCATCGGTGCGTTCCCCGCCGGTCTGGCGGGTGCGCTGTTCGCCAACACCGACCTGTTCATCTCGCCGGAAGCCTTCGGGTTCACCTTTGCCACAGCAGTTCTGGCGGCGTCGATCCTCGGCGGTGCGGCAAGTGTGTACGGCGCCGTGGTCGGTGCCGCGATCATGCAGCTCGGTCCCAACCAGTCGACGGCGTTCCAGGAGTATTCGCTGATCTTCTACGGCGGCTTCCTGATCATCGGCGGTGTGCTTCTCTCCGGGGGTTTGACCAAGGTCGGGCGAGCGATCGTCTCGAAACTCGATCGCAAGGCCGGCCTGGGCGTAGTCACCGCAAAGGAAAACAGCGGTGGGACACCGGAACTGGCGCCGATCAACGGAGCACGGTTGGTGGTCGACGGAGTGTCCAAAGCGTTCGGTGGCAACCAGGCGCTCAATGCGGCAACCCTGACCGCAGAGGCCGGTAAGGTCACCGCGTTGATCGGGCCCAACGGTTCGGGTAAGACGACCATGCTCAACATGATCTGCGGCTTCTACACCGCAGATGCGGGCGTGATCACGATCGGTGACACGGTGGTCTCGCAGTCGTCGCCGCACAAGGTGGCGCGCGTGGGTGTGGCGCGCACCTTCCAAACTCCGACGATTCCGGAAAACATCACGGTTCTGGAAGCTGTTGCATCCGGACGTTATTCGGTGCACCGAGCGTCGATGGCGTCGGCTGTGCTTCGCCTGCCCAGCTTCCGCAGGATCGCGAAGGCCGACATCGTCGAGGCCGAGCGTGTCCTCGAACTCGTGGGGATGTCGCACTTGCGCAACGAGATCGCGACGTCGCTGCCCCTGGGGATGCGTCGCATGCTCGAGGTTGCTCGCGCCGTCATCGCCGAACCGAGGGTCGTCCTCTTCGACGAGGTGGCCTCGGGCCTCGACGAGGACGAACTCGAACGCCTGGCAGATCTGATCCGGGTACTGCGAGATGCCGGGGCGACAGTGGTGTTGGTGGAGCACAACTTCCGCCTCGTCCTCTCGCTGGCCGACGAGATAGTCGTGCTGGCGCAAGGGCAGGTGATCGCCACCGGCGATGGGGCAACCATCGAACATCACCCACGCGTCTTGAGCGAGTACCTCGGAGTCAAGTCCGGTGACGAAGAAGCACTTCTCGAAGAAATCGGCGCGGTAGACCATCAGACCAGTGAGGTGAAGTGATGGAACCGATTCTGAAGGTCCGAAACTTGCAGACCGGGTACGGCGATCTGCGCGTCGTCTGGGATGTCTCGTTCGACGTCTATCCCGGTCAGGTGACCGCCCTGCTCGGACGCAACGGCGCAGGCAAGACGAGCACGCTCCGTGCCCTGTCCGGCCTCAACAAGGTGGCCTCCGGAACCGTCGAGATGGACGGCGCCGACATCACCGGAGTCCCCGCGCACAAACGGGTACGACAGGGGATGGCGTACGTGCAGGAGGGCAAGCGGGTCTTCCACAAGCAGACCGTCGAGCAGAACCTCCTGCTGGGCGGGTACACCCGCAAGGCAAAGCGCGGCGAGCTTATGGAATCCGTCGAATCGATGTACGAGATGTTTCCGATCCTGGGGGAGAAGCGTTCGCTTCCCGCCGGTTCCATGTCGGGCGGTCAGCAGCAGATGCTCGCGATCGGCGCAGCGCTGATGGCGCAGCCTAGGTTGCTCCTTCTCGACGAACCTTCGGGCGGTCTCGCTCCCGTGATCGTCGGTGAGGTGATGGACCGCGTCCAACAACTCAAGGAAACCGGCCTGGCTGTTCTACTGGTCGAGCAGGCAGTCGAGGCCGCGATGAGCGTCGCCGATCATGTCACGGTCCTCGACATCGGCAAGGTGGTTCTCGACGCCGATGCCAAGGACATCGACGACCTGGCAGTGCTCAAGGATGCGTATTTCGGACGCGTCTGAACTGCAATGACGGCTTCAGCCCGGCCACCTCGGCCGGGCTGAAGCCGTTTCCCGCTCCGTGGCACGGGCCCTAGCCGGCTCGGGGCCATCGATCTACCGTCCTGCAAACAACTCCCGCGAGAGGCAAACTCGATGACCACTGCTCCCGACGTGCTCGCCCCGGCGAAGCTCGGCCCGGTGACCCTTCGAAATCGAATCATCAAGTCCGCGACATTCGAAGGCAAAACTCCCGACGCCCTGGTCACCGACGAGCTGATCGAGTTCCATCGTCGCCCAGCCGCCGGCGGAGTCGGGATGTCCACCGTCGCGTATTGCGCCGTCGCACCGGAAGGGCGCACCGAATACGGCCAGCTCTGGATGCGGCCCGATGCCCTCCCCGGGCTTCGGCGGCTCACCGATGCCATTCACGCCGAAGGTGCTGCTGCGTCGGCGCAGCTCGGCCATGCCGGTCCCGTGGCGAATCAGAAGTCGACCGGACTGCCCGCGCTGGCACCGTCGAGTTCGTTCAATCCGTTGAGCATGAGGATGATTCGCACTGCCACGACAGCGGACATCACCAGAATTGCGGCCGCGCACGGGAGCGCTGCGCGACTTGCCGTCGAGGCAGGATTCGACGCCGTCGAGATCCACTTCGGTCACAACTATTTCGCGAGCTCGTTCCTGAGCCCGAAACTCAACCGTCGTAAGGACTCCTACGGCGGATCGCTGGAGAACCGGGCTCGCGTCGTACTCGAAACTGCACGCAGTGTGCGCGATGCCGTCGGTGACAAGGTCGCGATCTTGGCCAAGCTGAACATGGACGACGGTGTGCCAGGCGGATTCTGGGTGGACGAAGCAATCCAGGTGGCGCAGTGGCTCGAAGCATCCGGAAGCGTCGACGCGCTCGAGTTGACGATGGGCAGTTCACTGCTCAACCCGATGTACCTGTTCAAGGGCGATGCGCCGATCCGCGAGTTCGCCGCGGCGATGCCGCAACCTGTTCGACTCGGTGTGCAGTTGGTGGGGAAGAGCATGTTGCATACCTATCCGTACAAGCCGTTGTTCATGCTGGAAGAGGCTCGGCAGATTCGTGCTGCGGTGAAGTTGCCGCTCGTGCTGCTCGGGGGTGTCACGGACAAAGCGGGCATGGATACCGCAATGGCGGAAGGGTTCGAGTTCGTCGCCATGGCACGGGCGCTGCTCAGAGAACCGGATCTGATCAATCGGATCGCGGCCGAATCCGATACCCAATCACTGTGCATCCACTGCAACAAGTGCATGCCCACGATCTTCAGTGGCGCCCGCTGCGTGTTGGTCGAACGCGTCTGAGCTGGTCAGCGCACACCACGTCCCGACATCCATGCGGATACCGGGTCGTGGGCCGTAGCGGATCAAGTTCGTGGTTGCATCAACGCTTGGTTCAGTTCTGCGTGAAGACGTCGTAGGAGGCGTTCATCGTGGGGTAGCCGGTGGCCATGTAGTCGGTGAGGATGACGTGCGTCGGGTCGCCGATGATGCGAGTCCCGTCGAGGGTGGGGTTGCCGGCGTAGTTGTTGGCAGCCATGACCGTCTGGACGCCGTCGGCGACGTTGTAGGTGACGTCGACACCGATACCGCGGGGATCGCTGCTGTAGGCGGTGACGATCTCGGTGGTGTGCGGGGCCAGGTAGGAGCGGGGGCCGTTGATCCACTGTCCGTAGGGGTTGGACGCGCTGTCCAGCAGCATCGGGTTGTCGGTGTTGTTGGTGATGGTCATGGCAACCGTCGGGCCGTCGGTGGGCATGGTGCCGGCGTTGGCGATCGCTGCGGTTCCCAGTGCGGTTCCGCCGACAGCGAGGGCGATTGCGGTGACTGCTACGAAGCGAGTGGTGTTGGTACGCATGATGTCTGCTCCTGGGATGGTGTGTGGTTGCCGTTCTCGGCGATGAATCAATCTTGTCGCGAATGAGTGCTGCAGTATGTCCGCCGACGGGGCCGTGGCGGGGTTGAATCTCTTGTCCCCCGATCGGGGGAGGCGTAAGTGCTCGCATTGCTGGTACGGGCGTGAGAAAGTGAGCAATGCGCGAAGGCACGAAGCCGCTGGCCGGCAAGGTTTCCGTGGTGGTCGGCGACGATCACCCACTGTTCCGTGAGGGCGTGGTTCGGGCTCTGACCGGCAGTGACGGCATCGACGTCCTGGGCGAGGCCGACGACGGCGCAGCAGCGCTCGCAATGATCCGCGAACTACGCCCGCAGGTCGCGCTGCTCGACTTCCGGATGCCGCACCTGGATGGAACTCAGGTCGCCGCCGCAGTCGTTCGAGACGAGCTTCCGACGCGTGTGCTTCTGCTCAGCGCTCACGACGAATCGTCTGTCGTGTACCAGGCCCTGCAAGCCGGTGCTGCCGGATTCCTGCCGAAGGAATCCACTCGCGCCGAGATCGTGAGTGCCGTGCTCGACTGTGCTGCGGGACGAGATGTGTTGCCGCCCAGTATCGCCGCCGGATTGGTAGGAGAGGTTCGGCGTCGTAGTGAACCGTCCGGTCCGACGCTCAGCGCCCGCGAACGTGAGGTTCTCGGATTGATCGCGCAGGGCGCCAGCATCCCGGTCATCGCCTCACAACTCTTTCTTGCGCCCTCCACCGTCAAAACTCACGTGCAGCGCCTCTACGAGAAACTCGGAGTCAACGATCGAGGCGCCGCCGTCGCCGCTGCAATGCGGCAGGGATTGTTGGAGTGAGCAAGCGTCACCGAAGCACGTACGTGACGTTCATGGCCGGGTAACCCGAGGTCATCGTCACCGTGACGTCGTGGCTGTCGGGGGCGTACGTACCTCCGGCATCCGCCCTGGTCTTCGAGTTGGTAGCACTGAAGACAAACACCCCACCGTCGTCGGAGCGGTACGTGAGCACGATGGGGAAGTCGTTCTGGTTCTTGCTCGTGGCCACAACGTTCACGTTCATGTTGGGGAGGATGTAGTCCGCCGGCGGGACGACCCAGTCGCCGTTCGGATTGGACGCGTGGACCAGATACAGGGCCCCGCGACCCGAATTGCTGATCATCGCCGTCGTGACGGATGTGTCGGTCATCGACTTCACCGTGTTCGCACCGGCGGAGCGGGCAACCAGAGCTGCCATGCTGAGGCCGGAGAAGGAAAGTGCTTCAGGTCGAATTGTGTTGGTGCTCATCATGTTCTCCTCGATTTGTCGGTCTCGGTGACCGTGTGTTTCTGTGATGAGACAACTATGGCCCCGAAATCCCTTCGGGTCTGTCCACCTACGGGTCCGAGTGCTGGACGACATCGCTGTCCCCCGATCGGTGGACACAGCGCTCTCCGCCCACCCAGTGTCATGGGGTGGAGGCTCCGCCCACCCAGTGTCATGGGGTGGAGGCTCCGCCCACCCAGTGTCATGGGGT
>NZ_JARVSY010000003.1:0-195644 GCF_030208925.1 Rhodococcus sp. MEB032 | reverse complement strand
CCGCACCCATCGGAACGTAACCCGACGTCAAACCCTTTGCCGTGGTCATCATGTCGGGCTGCAAATCGAAACGGGTGGACGCGAACCACTCACCACCGATCCGGCCGAAACCGGTCACGACCTCGTCGACGACAAACAGAATGTCGTGCTCACGGCAGATGTCACGCACCTCGGCCAGATACCCCTCCGGCGGCAGATACACCCCACCCGCACCGATGATCGGCTCCGCGAAGAACGCAGCGATCTTGTTCGCACCGATCTTCTCGATCAACTCGAGCAGGCTCTTCGCATCATCCCAGCCGACGGTCGCCGCATCCGCCATCAGCTCGCCGTACCCCTCACGGTTCACCGGAATACCAGCGAGAGCTGTTCCGGCAACGTGCATTCCGTGATACGCCTTCTGGCGTCCGACGATGATCGTCTTCTCCGGCTGCCCCACCTCGTGCCAGTACCGGCGAGCCAGCTTCGCCGCAGTGTCCACCGAATCCGAACCACCCGAGGTGAAGAAGATCTTGCTCCCGGCAACCGGCGCGATCGTCGCCAACCGCTCGGCCAACACCTGCGTGGTCTCGGGAACAAAATCACCGAAGTTGGAGAAATGAGCGATCTTCGACAACTGAGCCGCTACCGCATCCGCGATCTCGGTGCGCCCGTGCCCGACATTGGTGAACCACAGGCCCGCCGTCGCATCCAGATACCGAGTGCCCTCGCGGTCCCAGATGTACGCGCCCTCACCGCGTGAGACGACAAACGCGCCGTTCTTCTCCACAGCGCCCATGTCCGCGAACCCGTGCCACAATGCCGAAGCCATCATTGTCCCCTTCGAATACAAACGATGCTGGTGTGCAAACGATGTGCTGCGACTATATCGACACCAGGAATCCGCGCACGACGGCGCTCGCCCGGCACCGGCTTTCACGGGCGCACCCGTAATCTGTCGACCATGACTTTTGCCGACAATCTTGCAGCACTGCCCGCCATCGATCATCTGGCCGCCATCGAGGTACTCGACGCCGACGGAAACGTCATCGACACCGTGGAGAACAAGCCCGGAAAGTCCGGCTCGGTCAAGGTGTACAACCATCTCGCTCAGGTCTACGGCGCGCTGACACCCGAAGCCGCCTCGGCAGGATTGACGATCTTCGCCGAGCACACCGAGGACGCCCGGGCGAACCCCGGTAAGCACCCGAACGTGGACCGCCTCGAGCAGGTGCTCGCCTCCGGCAATCCCCTAAGACTTCGCAGCGTTCCGTCCGCGTAACCCGGCTCCCAGCCGTCCGACGGCATTGACCGCCAACGCCATCAGGGCCATCGCGATGCCCAGTACGACGAATCCGATGAACAGGGCCAGATAGCCCTGGTGGCGAGGATCCATGAACGGATACGGATACCAGTCGACGATCGGCCCTCGAATCAACGTGTACACCGCGTAGATCACCGGAAACAGCAGCCACTGCAGTGAGCGGGCTTCGGAGATCCTGTGCCTCGAAGCGAAGAACACCCAGTCGAGAAGCATGACCAGGGGAAGAATCCGATGCAGTGCCGAGTTGATCCAGGCATCGTTCAAATTGACGTCGATATCGGCCAGGAGCACGGCGTAGATGATCCCGGTGATCACCATGTACAGCGTCACCGCCCCGCGGATCGACTGCCACGCCTGCGATTGTGGATCTCGAATTGCACCGACCAGCAACACGATCACCGCAAGAATGTTGCTCTCGATGGTGAAGTAGCTCAGATAGTTCGACAGAGACAGCTCAGCCGCGTCACGGATCGGGATCCACAGCAAAGCGGCAAGTCCGAACACAGCAAACAACAGTCTCAGGGCTCGCACGGCGATCGGCGTCGACAAGACAGGCACCGATGACTCATTTGCGGTATTTGTCGTCACTGGTCGATATTTGCACATCCGCACGATCTGCGAGCGGTAGTTGTGAACGCGTTCGATAGGCTGTCATCAGCATGTCTACAACACCACCGGCCCCGCTCTCCCCCAAGCGGAGTGACCTGAAGAGCGCGCTGGCGCAGGTCTCACTCCGCGACGAGAGTCGACTCCGTCGCAAACTCGACCGTGCCCGCACACCAGACGCTTTGGTGGCGCTGGCCGAGGAAATCGAAACGGCCCGCACGCGGTTGGCCGCACGCTCCGCCAATGTTCCCGCAGTCTCGTATCCGGAAGCTCTGCCCGTCAGTCAGCGCAAGGACGACATCGCGACCGCGATCTCGGAAAATCAGGTTGTCATCGTCGCCGGCGAGACCGGCTCGGGTAAGACAACCCAGATCCCGAAGATCTGTCTCGAACTCGGACGTGGCGTCCGCGGTCTGATCGGACACACACAGCCGCGCCGGTTGGCAGCACGCACCGTTGCCGAACGTATCGCCGAAGAACTCGACACCGAACTCGGCGACGCCGTCGGATACACCGTGCGGTTCACCGACCAGGTCTCGGACCGCACCTACGTCAAGCTCATGACCGACGGCATTCTCCTGGCCGAAATTCAGCGCGACCGTATGCTCCGACGCTACGACACGCTGATCATCGACGAAGCGCACGAACGCAGCCTCAACATCGACTTCATCCTCGGTTACCTGGCTCAGCTGCTCCCCCGCCGACCCGATCTCAAGGTCATCATCACGTCGGCGACCATCGATCCCGAGCGCTTCGCCAAGCACTTCGCTGTCGACGGTAAGCCCGCGCCGATCGTCGAGGTATCCGGGCGAACATTCCCTGTCGAAATGCGTTACCGGCCACTGACCGTCGAATCCGGCGACATCACCTTCGACCGCGATCCCGTCGACGCGGTCTGCGAGGCGGTCGACGAGCTGAGCGCGGAGGGCGAAGGCGACATCTTGGTCTTCCTCTCCGGCGAACGCGAGATTCGCGACACCGCAGATGCTTTACGCGATCGGCGTCTTCGCAACACCGAAATCGTCCCGCTGTACGCGCGGCTGTCTGCTGCCGAGCAACACAAAGTGTTCTCGCCGCACACCGGCCGACGCGTCGTCCTTGCCACCAACGTGGCCGAGACCTCGCTGACCGTTCCCGGCATTCGGTACGTCGTCGATCCGGGAACCGCGCGCATTTCGCGATATTCGGTGCGCACCAAGGTTCAGCGGTTGCCGATCGAGCCCATTTCGCAGGCGTCAGCTCGTCAGCGTTCCGGGCGTTGCGGCCGCGTCGCCGAAGGAATCTGCATCCGCCTGTATTCCGAGGAGGACTTCGAGTCACGGCCGGCATTCACCGAACCGGAGATCCTGCGAACCAACCTCGCATCCGTGATCTTGCAGATGACGGCCCTCGGCCTGGGCGACATCGCGGCATTCCCCTTCGTCGAACCGCCGGACCAGCGCGCCGTGAAGGACGGAATCGGACTCCTCGAGGAACTCGGCGCCATCGCGCGAGGTTCCGAGGCCAGCCACCCCGAACTGACGCCGGTCGGCCGCGAGCTGGCCCAGATTCCGGTGGATCCGCGGATGGCACGGATGCTGGTGGAAGCCAAGAACAACGGTTGCCTTCACGAAACCCTTGTCATCGTCGCGGCGTTGTCCATCCAGGACGTTCGCGAGCGGCCCGCCGAGTTCCAGCAAGCCGCCGACGAAAAGCACGCCCGCTTCAACGTCGAGAACTCCGACTTCCTGGCCTACCTGAAACTGTGGGACTACTTACGCGAACAACGTAACGATCTGTCCTCCAACCAGTTTCGCAAGATGTGCCGGAACGAGTTCCTGCACTGGCTCCGCATCCGCGAATGGCAGGACTTGCACGGGCAACTCCGGCAGATCACCCGCGGTCTTGGCTGGACAGTGGGAGAGACACCGGCAAGCGAGAACGCGATCCATCAGTCGCTCCTTGCCGGGTTGCTCTCGCATATCGGGCTACGCGAGGGCGAGAAGCGGGACTACCTCGGCGCCAGGGGCAGCCACTTCGCGATCTTCCCCGGATCGGGACTGTTCAAGAAGCCACCACGCTGGGTCATGGCCGCCGAACTCGTGGAAACGTCGAGGCTGTGGGCGCGCATGTCCGCGCGTATCGAACCCGAGTGGGCTGAAAAGCTCGCCCCGCACCTGGTGAAACGGACCTATTCCGAACCGCACTGGTCCTCCAAGCGCGGCTCGGCGATGGCATACGAGCGGGTCACTCTCTACGGAGTTCCTCTGGTAACCGGCCGCGCAGTGACGTACTCACGAATCGATCCCGAGGCCTCTCGCGATCTCTTCATCCGCCATGCGCTCGTGCAGGGCGAATGGCAGACGAACCACAAGTTCTTCCACGAAAACCGTGCACTCCTCGACAACGTCGAAGAACTCGAGAACCGCGCGCGCCGACGCGACATCCTCGTCGACGACGAAACTCTCTACGAGTTCTACGACGAACGTATCGGCCAGGAAGCCGTATCCGCCAAGCATTTCGACCAGTGGTGGAAGACCGAGCGGCGCAAGAATCCGAGTCTGCTGACTTTCACACCGGAAACGGTGGTCAACTCCGACGCAGCTGCAGTACTGGGCGGCGATTACCCGGACGCCTGGCGCCAAGGCGACATGCAGTTTCCACTCACTTACCAATTCGAGCCGGGAAAAGACGACGACGGCGTCAGCGCGCACATCCCGGTCGGCCTGCTCGCGCAACTTCAGCCGGTCGGCTTCGACTGGTTGGTCCCCGGTATGCGCGTCGATCTCGTTACCGCTCTGATCAAGACGTTGCCCAAGAACATTCGACGCGCTGTCGTTCCGGCTCCGGATTATGCCGCCGCAGCGTTGGCAGCAGTCAAACCTCGATCCGAGCCGTTGATGACCGCAATGGCCCGCGAACTCTCGCACTTGGGCGGGATCCAGATCGACGCCAAGGACTTCGATCCCGCCGCGCTGCCCGACCATCTTCGGATGACGTTTGTCGTCGAGGACGAATCGGGCAAGGTTCTCGCGAAGGGCAAGGATCTGGCGCAGCTACGACGCACACTCGCCCCGCGCGTGCAGAAGGAAGTGGCCAAGGCGGCAACCGGAACCGAACGGGCAGCGGCAACCGTCTGGACATCCGAAACCCTGGGCGCATTGGAACAGACCATCACTCGCTCCATCGGCGGACAGCAGGTGACCGGCTACCCAGCTCTGGTGCCGGAGAACGGCGGAGTTGCCGTTCGTGTCCTGAGTACGCCGGCCGCGCAGGCGCAGGCGATGAGGGAAGGTACGCGGGCGCTTCTCCTCGCGGCCGTTCCCACCCAACTCAAGGCAGTGACCGCCGGCTTGTCGAACACTCAGCGTCTGGCTCTCGGCCAGAATCCGGACGGCGGCTTGGAGGCCCTCGTCGAAGATTGCCGGGTGGCAGCTGCCAACGAAGTGATTGCGGCCCACGGTGGACCGGTACGCACGCCTGAAGCGTTCGATGCCCTGGTGAAGATCGCACGCTCCGAACTGGCCGGACGCGTTTCCGCGATCCTGCGCATGATTGTTCCGATCCTCGAACAAGCACACCAACTGAGCGTCGTGCTGGACCGCTCGCGCGGCGAGGCAGCCGACGACGTCCGAGAACAGCTGACCTCACTGCTGTTTCCTGGATTTGTCGCCGAACTGGGATCGGCCCGCCTACGCGATTTACCGCGGTATCTTGCCGCAGCAAAATTCCGTCTCGAAGCTCTGCCCGCAAGTGCACAACGAGATCAGCAGGCTATGGATGTCCTCGACCGGGTGTACGCAGCGTACGACCGGTTGTTGAGTTCACTTCCCGAAGAGCGTCGCACTGCTCGAGATGTCGACGCGATCAGTTGGATGATCGAGGAACTGCGCGTGAGCCTGTTTGCGCAGTCCCTCGGTACACCCACACCGATTTCCGAAAAGCGAGTCCTGAAAGCTATCGAAGCGATCAAGCGTTGATGTTCGGCGAGAATTGCGCGATCAGTAGATTGTCTGAATGTTGACGTTGGTGAGGAAACCGCCAAAGGTGGCAACAGTGTTGGCGAACCCGAGGGTTACCAGGCTGTTCACGACTCCGAGAACTGCAACTAAGTTCATAACGCCTCCGTGAAGATCCGAGATGCGGACGAACGTACCTGGTAGACACTAAGCGAATAACGTGCCCGATTTGTTCGATTGTTCGCTTTGTGTTCTCAGCGTTACCTAAGACCGCTCTGTGCTCTCAGCGTTATCTGAGGCGAAGGCCTCAGTCGACGGAAACGGTCTCGGCGCCGGGAGCCTTCTCGGCGGCACGGGTCTCTGCATGCTCGCGCATGTCGGTGATCTCACGTTCGAAATCCGCAGCCGAGCTGAAGGACTTGTACACCGATGCGAATCGCAGGTAGGCGACTTCGTCGAGATTTCGAAGCGGATCGAGGATCGCGAGCCCTACCTCGTTACTGGGAATTTCGGCAGAACCCGAAGCTCGAACGGCATCTTCGACCTGCTGGGCGAGCAAATTCAGCGAATCGTTGTCCACTTGGCGGCCCTGGCATGCGCGACGCACACCTTTGACAACCTTTTCTCGGCTGAAAGGCTCCGTGACGCCGCTGCGCTTCACGACCGAGAGAACTGCCGTCTCGACCGTGGTGAATCGGCGGCCACACTCGGGGCACGAACGGCGCCGCCTGATCGCCTGGCCCTCGTCGGCCTCGCGCGAATCGACCACTCGGGAATCAGGGTGCCGGCAGAACGGGCAATGCATCGGGGTTCCTTCGTTGTCGCCGAAATGGCCGCAACTCAGATTCGCTACCGACTGCAAATCCTCCGACGATTTACAGAGCAGATCCACGTACTCAACGCGACCACCCGAGGTGGTGGGACTGTCAAGTGGACAGCTTACTCGCTGTGAACGGACTGCTCTCACACTCGGTACGCCCCCGCCTGGTACGGGGTAGGTCAGCGCCCCGAGGCCGGCACGATCAGCGTTTGTCCCACTGACAGTCCGGAACTCGACATCGCATTGAGATCCATGATCTGCTCGATCACCGAACCGACAGCCTGGCCAGGTGCAACCTTGGCAGCAATATCACTGAGGGATTCACCCGCGGCAACGCGAACCACTTCGGTCGCGCCGTTTGTCGCAGCTACGTCACCACTCGACAAAGCGCCGATCCCCACCAACGCCAACACTGCGAATGCGGTGAATACGGCGCCCAGGAAAACCGTCTTCCAACCGACATCCTCGGCGGCCACTTCATGTTCGACCCGTGACACACCGACCCTGTTTCGGTGCGCGAAACTTCCTCCGTACGGGCGTGACGAATCGTGCTCGCTGTCCCACCGGCGAGGAGATTCGCGCAATGAACGCGAACCTGAAACCGCGCCCACCGCCGGAACCCGGCGAACGACGGCCGCCTGCGGTTCGTTGTCGACATCCCTGGCCACGCCATGCATTTCGGCCGCTCCGCGCCGTTCGAAGGACACAGCGTCTGCATCGGGCCCATAGAACGAGGGGTGGTACTTCAGTGCCGACGTACCGTCGAAACCAAACGCGTCGAAACCAATCGCGTCGTCGAAAACCCTGTTGCTTTTCAGTGCTGCGTTACCCATCGTGACCTCCGCTGGTCGACACCGATCGATGTGTTCGATCATGCGTTCGATGGAACGCATGTTCGAATTTCTACCACGCCTGGCCGACAATGTCTCTACTTGGAGCGACACGAATCGAACAGATGTTTGAAACCGCGAGCAAATCCGGCTAGATTCGTGTCAGACCACACAGCGGGAATTGCGAAAGCCTCCGTGTTTGTCGACAGCTCGAATGTTGGCAGGAGGCACCGACAGGTTTCTGCGCGACTTGCACCAGGCACTTTGCAGGCACTTTTGCAGGCAGTTTTCAGACACGACTTCTTCAGACACGGAGGCAACAGGCCATGAAGGACGATCGCTCCAGCACAGCCGCGGAGGCAGGAGCATCTGCAGTTCCGTCTCCGTCGAGCGAGACGCTCACCGAGCGTCAGCGGCGCGTTCTCGAAGTGATCCGCGATTCGGTGACGGAACGCGGGTATCCGCCGAGCATTCGCGAAATCGGGGATGCGGTGGGGCTTACCTCCACGTCGTCGGTCGCGCATCAACTGCGAACGTTGGAGCGCAAGGGCTTCCTTCGACGCGATCCCAATCGCCCTCGTGCAGTCGATGTTCGGGGTCTCGACGAGGTTGCGGCCGATACCGCCATCGCGTCGGTGTCGAAGCATTCCGGCGAGTACAACAGTGCCGACCCGCTGCCAGAGCCGGCGTTCGTCCCCATCCTGGGCCGCATCGCTGCCGGCGGACCGATCCTCGCCGAGGAAGCTGTGGAGGATGTGTTTCCACTCCCCCGCGAGCTCGTCGGCCAAGGTTCGCTCTTCATGCTCAAGGTTGTCGGTGAGTCGATGATCGATGCAGCGATCTGCGATGGCGACTGGGTTGTCGTCCGTCAGCAGAACGTCGCCGAGAACGGTGACATCGTGGCCGCAATGATCGACGGCGAAGCCACCGTGAAGACGTTCAAGCGTACGAAGAAGGAGGTGTGGCTGATGCCGCACAACGACCTCTTCGAGCCGATTCCCGGCAACAACGCCGTCATCTTGGGCAAGGTTGTCACGGTCATGCGGAAGATCTGAGTTCGCTCGCACCCTCGATCACAAAACTCTGGGCCCCGGCATCAGCCGGGGCCCAGAGTCTTTTCGTGACGATCAGCGGTCCATCACCCGAATCAGAGATTCAGCGAACGTCCGATGATCTCCTTCATGATCTCGGTTGTGCCACCGTAGATGGTCTGCACACGAGAGTCCATATACGCCTTGGCAACCGGGTATTCCTTCATGTAGCCGTAGCCTCCGTGCAGCTGGAGGCAGCGGTCGATGAGCTTGACCTGAGCTTCGGTGGTCCACCACTTCGCCATCGCAGCTTCCTGCACGGTCAGCTTCTCGGCATTGAGCTGCTCGATGAACTTGTCCACCAGGATGCGCACTGCCGTGGTCTCCGTTGCCAATTCGGCCAGTACGAATCGGGTGTTCTGGAAGCTGCCGATCGACTTGCCGAATGCCTTGCGGTCACGGCAGTACTGGATCGTGCTCTCGAGAACCGATTCCATTGCGGCGGCAGCAACGACGGCGATCGAGAGTCGTTCCTGGGGAAGGTTCTTCATCAAGTAGAAGAAGCCCATTCCCTCTTCGCCCAGCAGGTTGGCAGCGGGAACGCGTACGTCGGTGAAGCTGAGTTCGGCGGTGTCCTGAGCCTTCATGCCGATCTTGTCGAGATTGCGTCCTCGCTCGAAGCCGGGCATGTCCCGCTCGACCACGAGGAGGCTGAAGCCCTGAGCACCCTTGTCCGGGTCGGTGCACGCGACAACGATGATGATGTCGGCGTTGATTCCGTTGGTGATGAAGGTCTTCGAACCGTTGAGTACCCAGTGGTCCCCGTCGCGAACTGCTTTCGTCTTGATGCCCTGCAGGTCGCTACCGGTACCCGGTTCGGTCATCGCGATCGCCGAGATCAGCTCACCCGACGCGAATCCGGGTAGCCAACGCTGCTTCTGCTCCTCGTTGGTCAACTCCAGGAGGTACGGCGCCACCACGTCGTTGTGCAGCGTGAAGCCGATACCACTGAAGCCACCCTTGGTGGTTTCCTCGGTGATGATCGCGTTGTAGCGGAAATCCTTGACACCGCCGCCGCCGAATTCCTCAGGTACCGCGGTTCCCAGGAATCCCTGCTTTCCGGCCTCGACCCAGACGTCACGATCGACGATGTTCTGCTCTTCCCACTTCTCGTGGTTCGGTGCCACGTGCTGTGCCAAGAACTTCTGGTACGACTCCCGGAAGAGTTCATGTTCCGGTTCGAACAGGGTGCGCTCCACGCCGACTCCTTGCAATTCGATATACGGCACTTCAGTGATGTACCCGGTGGGGACGATGTACCCGGTCGGGATGTTTTCGCTGAGACTGGGCACGCCGAAGTTCGCGGGCCCACGTCACTGCCTCCGACGGTAGAACCTGTTGCGATACCCGTCGATGACCCGAACGATCACGATTCGTGACTGTAGCGGTTATCTGTTACTCGAAGTACGGAATTTGGCGAGGTATCGCATGATCGGGTAGGCGACCAGGATGCCGATCGACCCCCAAGCGATGCCGCCCAGCTCGACCGAACCAATGGTCAGCGTCAGGTTCCCGATGCCGGCAACCAGTGCGGCAGCGGCGACGGTCAGGTTGACCGGATCGGTGAAGTCCACCTTCGCTTCCATCCAGATGCGCACACCGAGAATGCCGATGAGTCCGTAGAGAACCATCGTCGCACCGCCGATGACGCCGTTCGGAACCGTGAAGACCAGTGCACCGAATTTGGGCGAAAATGCCAGGATCACGGCGGTGGCGGCCGCTACCCAGTACGCCGCGGTCGAGTACACACGCGTCGCTGCCATGACCCCGATGTTCTCGGCATACGTGGTGGTTCCGGATCCGCCGCCGGCGCCCGCCAAGGTCGTGGCGAGACCGTCTGCAAACAGCGCATTGCCGGCCAGGTCATCGAGGGACTTTCCCGTCATGGCGGACACCGCCTTGACGTGTCCGACGTTTTCGGCGACCAGAACGATCACCACGGGCAGCGCGAGCACGATCACCGACCAGTCGAACGACGGTCCGTGCAGACTCGGCAGCCCGAACCAGTCGGCTTCGCGCAGAGCGGACACTCGTTCACTGTCGAGACCACCGATGACCGCGGCGAAGACCCAGCCGATCACTACGCCGACCAGAATGCCCAACCGGCCGAGCAGCCCGGGACCGACGACCGTGACCAGCAGGATCGAAACGAGCGTGACCGTGGCGATCAGCGGCTGCGATTCGAAGGAACCGACCGCCGTCGGAGCGAGGTTGAGACCGATCAGCGCGACGACGGCGCCTGTCACTACCGGCGGCATGACGGCGTCGATGACCCGGCTGCCGATCAGACGTACGGCGACGCCGATCAACATCAACACGATGCCGACGGCCATGACGGCACCGAGCTGCGCGGCCGGGCCCGATCCTGCCGACGCTGTCAGCGGGGCGATGAACGCGAAGGACGAACCGAGATAGCTCGGGATCCGGCCCCGGGTGATGAGCAGGAACAGCGCGGTGCCGATACCCGAGAACAACAGCGTCGTCGTGACGGGGAAGCCGGTGATGGTCGGAACGAGCAGTGTCGCTCCGAACATCGCGATGACGTGTTGCATCCCGATTCCGATGGTGCGCGGCCAACTCAGTCGTTCGTCCGGCGCCACGACGGCTCCGTCGGCGATCCGCTTGCCGTCTCCGTGGACAGTCCAGCCGATTCCGCCGGCCCCGGTCATTGTTTCTCGTTCGATCACAGGTCGAAATACTAGAGGTCAGGCGCTCGGTCTCCGACCGAGACCAACGAAACCAGTTCAGCTGATTGCGTCGGCCGCCGCTTTGCGCGCTGCCACCGGATCACCGGTTGCCAGCACCGCCGCCGCAGCCGCCTCACATTGCGCCATGGTGACTGACCCGACCTTCGCTCCCACACCCGCGACCGACGCCGCAGCGCACGACAGCGAGGAAACTCCGAGTCCGGCCAGAACACACGCCAACAGTGGATCGGCGGCCGCCTCACCGCAGACGCCGACGCGCTTGCCTGCCGCCTGACCGGCCTGGGCCGTACGTGCGACAAGGGCGAGCACCGCGGGCTGCCACGGATCGGTCAGGTCGGCGAGTTCGGAGGACATCCGATCAGCGGCCATCGTGTACTGAGCGAGGTCGTTGGTACCGATCGAGAGGAATTCGACGTGTTCGAGAATCTGGTCGGCCAACAGCGCCGCCGCCGGGATCTCCACCATCACACCGGGAACGAGATCGCGTGCCCGCACCGCATCGGCAAAACGTTTCGCCTCGGCCGGGGTGGCGATCATCGGTGCCATCACCCACGGCGACGAGTTCGTCGACGCCGCAGCTGCGGCGATCGCGTCCAGCTGGCGGTCGAGAATCCCCATGTCCTGCCAGGCGATTCGCACCCCGCGAACGCCGAGGGCCGGATTAGCTTCCTCTTGATGGTTGGCGAATTTGAGCGGCTTGTCCGAACCCGCGTCCAACGTGCGAATAATGACCTTCTTGCCTGAGAAGGCCTCGAGAACTTCGGCGTAGATCGCCGCCTGCTCGTCAACGGTCGGTTCGGTCTCACGGCCGAGGAAGCAGAGTTCGGTCCGGAAGAGCCCGATGCCTCCCGCTGCGGTCAACGCCGCGGCGCGAGCGCCCGCGCCGTCTTGAACATTGGCGAGAACGTCTACCGGCCGACCGTCCGACGTCCGGCCTGGTCCGGTCCACGTGCTGACGCGTTCGCGATCGATCCGGGATTGTTCGACCAGTTCGCGCGCCTGTTCGGGATCCGGCTCCGCGATCACGTCGCCGGTGGTTCCGTCGATCAGAATCGGTGTTCCGGCCGCGATGGATTCCAATTCCTTCGCAGCCACGATGCACGGGATGCCCAACTGCCTCGCGATGATTGCCGTGTGGCTGGTCGGGCCGCCGAAGATGGTCACGAGTCCGATGATCTTGGTTGCATCGAGGCCCGCGGTGTCCGCAGGAGCCAGATCGTCCGCGCACAGCACCGACGGCGTCTCGGGCATCGGAACTCCGGGTTCGGGCAATCCGGAGAGTTCGGCGATCACGCGGTCGCGGATGTCCTCGAGATCGGTGACGCGCTCGGCCATCACACCGCCGACCTTGGTGAACAGCACCACGAACTGCTCCGTCGCCGCGATCGCAGCCTGCACCGGGGGCACTCCGCCGGCGATCGACTTCTTTGCCGCCCCGATCCAGCCGCGATCGGCTGCCATCGCCGCGTTGGCCTGCAAGACCTCGGCGGCCGCGCCTGTGGCTTCGGCAGCCCGTCCGAGAAGGCGGTTCTCGACAGCCTTCGCTGCTGCGACGAAGGCGTCTGCAGCGGCCTCTCGATCGGCCTCGTCGAGTGCGGGCGCATCGGTGACGAGTTCTGGTCGGCTGGACGGCCAGATAGCCGGGCCGTAGGCAATTCCGGGCACGACGGGGGTGCCGTGCACGGTGATTCGGTTGAGCTGTTCGGTCATCTGTCCTCCTTGAGCGATGGGCCCGGTGCCACACCGGATCACCTCGAGCGCGTAAAGCCCTCACCTTCGTTGTGACGAAGATTACTCCCAAGTCTTGACATGTCAACACACTCGGGCGTAAAACAACATAAAGCAACATTCACTGTGATCCACAACGCACCGTCGGATCACATTTCGGAATCGGAGAGCACGTGTACGCGGAAGAACGCCAACAAGCGATCGGCACCATGGTGTCGCAGCGCGGACGCATGTCCGTGGCGGCGCTGTCGGAGACCTTCGGTGTGACCACCGAGACCGTGCGTCGCGATCTGGCCTTCCTCGAGCGGATCGGACAGATCAGGCGTGTACACGGCGGCGCCGTTCCGACCGGATCCCTCCACGTGACCGAACCGGGCATGGCGGAACGCGATCAGACCCGCGCGCAACAGAAGGACCGGATCGCCCGCTGCGCGGTCACCTATCTCCCTCCTACCGGCGGCAGCGTCATCTTCGACGCGGGCACGACTACGGGCCGCATGATCCCCGAACTACCGACCGAGAACGACTTCACGGCCGTGACCAATTCCGTGCCGATCGGCGCACGACTGGCATCGATGAACTCGATTTCCCTGATCCTGCTCGGCGGACGAGTACGCGGGGTGACGCAAGCCGCGGTCGGCGAGGACGCTCTGCGCCTGCTGAGCACGTTACGGGTCGACGTCGCCTTCGTCGGAACCAACGCGATCAGCGTCGGGCACGGCCTCTCCACCCCGGACAGCGAAGAGGCCGCCGTCAAACGAGCGATGGTCAAGGCCGCCAATCACGTTGTCGTGGTGGCCGATTCCAGCAAAGTCGGCCGCGAGCACTTGATCAGCTTCGCACCACTCGACAGCATCGACGTCCTCATCACCGACGAAGAGATCAGTCCCACAGACACATCCGAGTTCCACGACCACGGAATCGAGGTGGTGATCGCATGATCGTCACACTGACAGCCAACCCGAGTATCGATCGGACCGTACAACTCGAGCAACGGCTCGAACGAGGCTCCGTCCTACGCGCCCACTCCACTCGCAGCGACCCCGGCGGCAAGGGGGTCAACGTGGCGCGTGTTCTCGCCGCAGCCGACCTCGACGTGCTCGCGGTGCTGCCGGGAAACGGTGGTGACCCTCTGCTCTCGGCGCTCGCAACCGGTGGGATTCCCCACATCGGCGTCGCCACAACGGGTCCGGCTCGCACCAACATCACCATCGCGGAACCGGACGGGACCACGACGAAGATCAACGAACCGGGCGCAACGCTGTCCGGTTCGACACTCGACGCCCTGGCACAGGAGTTGATCGCCCGCGCCGATACCGCACTGTGGTTCGCGCTGTCCGGCTCACTGCCTCCCGGCGTTCCGCTGGGGTGGTACGGCGAACTGGTCGCCGCGCTGCGCGATCACCCGTGCAAGGTGGCGGTCGACACCTCGGACGCCCCGCTGACGGCACTCGCCGAAGGCTTCCCCGGCTCGGCACCTGATCTGCTCAAACCCAACGGCGAGGAACTCGCGCAACTGACCGGCGTCGACGGCCACGTCCTCGAACGTGCTGCCGAGAACGGTGATCCCGGGCCTGCAATCACGGCGGCGCAGCGATTGGTCGATCGCGGCGTCGGCAGCGTGCTCGCCACGCTCGGCGCAGCCGGTGCCGTCCTCGTCACGGCCGACGGCGCGTGGATCGCCACCGCTCCCCCGATTGTCGCAGTCAGTACCGTCGGCGCAGGCGATTCGTCGCTGGCCGGCTACATCCTCGCCGAAGCGGGCGGCGGCTCGGAATCCGAGCGGCTACGTCACGCGGTCGCCTACGGAAGCGCCGCTGCCTCCCTTCCCGGCACAACCCTTCCCACACCCGAACAGATCGATCTGGCAGCGGTTTCGGTATCTGCAGCAGATGCCGCCTCTCCCATCCCCGTCCCCACCGAACTCGCCTGACGCCCTAAGGAACCTGACATGTCCGATACCACCGCAGCCGGCAGTTCCGGCCCGGAGATCATCAGTCCCGAACTGATCTCACTCGACACCGACCTGGGTTCGACCAAGGAAGATGTCATTCGTTCTCTCGCAGCGCGATTGACTGCAGCGGGACGGGCGAGCGACGCCGCGGGATTGGTCGATGCCGCACTCGCTCGCGAAGCGCAGTCCGCGACCGGACTGCCCGGCGGAATCGCAATTCCCCACTGCCGCGCCGAGGCTGTCTCGTCCGCGTCCCTGGGGTTTGCTCGACTCGATCCGAAGGTCGACTTCGGTGCACCCGACGGCCCCGCCGATCTGGTCTTCCTGATCGCGGCACCCGAAGGCGCCGGGGCCGAGCACATGAAGCTGCTCTCCTCCTTGGCCCGAGCACTCGTCAGGCCCGCGTTCGTCACGTCACTTCGTGAAGCGTCGACGCCGGACGAGATCGTGAGACTGGTCGACGAGGTACTAAATCCCGCGCCGAAGGATCCTGCAGCAAAGGCCGCGGCAGCGACACCCCCGGCACCTGTTTCCACCGGGAAACACGCTACCGAGGAGACCCCGGCACCAGCGCCCGCGGAGCGTCACATCGTCGCGGTCACCGCCTGCCCGACCGGAATCGCTCACACCTACATGGCGGCGGACTCACTCGTCGCCGCGGGTGAACGCGCCGGCGTCAAGGTGCACGTCGAAACCCAAGGTTCGAGCGGAAGCACCCCCCTTGACCCTTCGGTGATCGCCGGAGCCGCCGCGGTCATCTTCGCCACCGACGTCGGCGTGAAGGGCCGCGAACGATTCGCCGGTAAGCCCGTCGTCGCTTCCGGTGTGAAGCGGGCAATCAACGAGCCGGACAAGATGCTCGCAGAAGCGTTGCGCGCCTCCGAGAATCCCGCCGCCGCCACCGTTGACGGCACCGCGGCAGCGGCCGCGGATTCCGATGCCGGTTCCGTAGGGTTCGGCACCCACCTCCGTCAGGTCCTCTTGACCGGTGTCAGCTACATGATCCCGTTCGTCGCGGCCGGCGGTCTGCTGATCGCACTCGGCTTCCTGCTCGGCGGATACGAGATCTCCGGTCCGGCCAAGGACATCGTTCTCAACAACTCGATCACCAACCTTCCCGACGGTGGTCTGGCCACCTATCTCGGCGCAGTGCTGTTCCAGATCGGTTCCTTGGCATTCAGCTTCCTGGTGCCCGCCTTGGCCGGCTACATCGCCTTCGCCATCGCCGACCGGCCTGGCATCGCTCCCGGCTTCACAGCCGGCGCGGTCGCCGTGTTCGTCGGTGCCGGTTTCATCGGCGGCTTGGTCGGTGGTCTCATCGCCGGTGTCGTCGCGCTCTACATCGGCCGGATCGCCGTCCCGCAGTGGCTGCGAGGCCTGATGCCGGTGGTGATCATTCCGCTGTTCGCGACGCTGGTCGTCGGAGCACTGATGTTCATCGTCCTCGGGCGTCCGCTCGCCGCGATCACCTCCGGTCTCACCGACTGGCTCAACGGACTGTCCGGCAGCTCGGCCATCTTCCTCGGCATCATTCTCGGCCTGATGATGTGCTTCGACCTCGGTGGACCGGTCAACAAGGCGGCTTACGCCTTCGCCGTCGCCGGACTCAACGTCAACGACCCGGCCACTTTGCGCATCATGGCGGCTGTGATGGCTGCCGGTATGGTTCCGCCGCTTGCCATGGCACTTGCCTCGACGGTGCTGCGTCCCAAGCTCTTCAGCGAAGCCGAACGGGAGAACGGAAAGGCTGCCTGGTTGCTGGGTTCGGCATTCATCTCCGAGGGCGCGATTCCGTTCGCCGCTGCCGACCCGCTTCGCGTGATCCCCTCGATGATGGCGGGCGGCGCGGTCACCGGCGCGCTGATCATGGCTTTCGACGTCACTCTCAGCGCCCCGCACGGCGGGATCTTCGTCTTCTTCGCAGTCGGCGGAATCGGCTGGTTCCTGGTCTCGCTCGCCGCGGGAACCGTGGTAGCTGCGCTCGCCGTCGTCGGAGCCAAGGAGTTCTTCCGCAAGGGGCCGTCCGATGCCGAACTCGACCCCGAAATCGTGCCCGCTGCGGCATGATCGACAGCAGGCAACACTGCAGTCACCACCTGAGTCACCAGATCTGCCCGAACACCCCATAACGTCCGCAACGACAGTTCTACAACGAGGAGATCCCATGCCCAGCAAGACAGTTGCCGTCGGTTCCGCAGTCGGCCTCCACGCCCGCCCCGCCGCTCTCATCGCCGAAGCAGTCGGAGCCTCCGGCGCCACGGTCACCCTCGCAGTCGCCGACGGCGAACCCGTGGATGCAGGTTCGGCACTGATGATCATGACGCTCGGAGCCGCCAAGGACACCGAAGTAACCATCGAGTCCGACGACGCCGACGCACTCGCCAAGGTCGCCGAGCTGGTAGCCGCTGATCTCGACGCCTGACCCGATGTCAGTCGGTGCTGTGTAGCGGGCCGGACACTCTCACGGAGTCAGTGCGAGTGTCCGGCCCAGCCAGTCCATTTCGAGTTCCAGAGCAGTGCCCCACACATCACCCGAGTGCCCGCCGGGAAGGGTGTAGTAGTCCACGTTCATGTCGGCGGCGCGTGCAGCCTCGAACATGATCTCCTGCTGAGGGCGGTAGATGTCGTCGTCCTCACCCGCGACAAATACACCAGACAACTGCGGATACCGATTCTGCGCCATCAGGTCTCGGGCGTTGACCGCGTCGAAAGCGTCTTCGTCGCCGTCGAACATGGCAGCCACAGTGTCCTCGTGGTCACCGGTCGACGGTTCGTCCTGGCCGGAGAAGTCCAGGAACGACGGGTATCGGTCCGGGAAGTTCACGGCCATCTCGATCGCGCATGTCCCGCCGTAGGAGAACCCACCGATAGCCCATTGCGCAGCGTCCGGATTCACTTGAAGGTTCGATTCGATCCAGTTCGGGACGTCCTGGTCCAGATACGTCGCGACGTTGCCGAGCGCAGAATCCATGCAGCCGGGGTTGGCGTCGTAGTCCCCCAACGCGTCGGGCACCACCACGACGGGAGCAAGCCCGGAATGCCTCGACGCATAGGCGTCGACGGTGGTCGCGAGCCGGCCACTGTCCAGCCAGTCGCTGGGGCTGCCGGGCTCACCCGCCACCAACACCAGTACGGGCAACTCGGCACGCGGATCGGCAAGATAGGCCGGCGGGAGATACAGCGTCGCAGGCCTCGCGTCGAATCCCGAAACGTTTCCTGGAATCGCCGCTTCCGTCACGACACCGTTGCTCGGCATCCGCACCGGAACCTGCCAATGAGTTTCGGTGGGCAGTCCCCGTTGTACCCAAGGTTCGGCCCCGGGGAGCGAATCGAAGGCAACGTTCTCGACCGACCCGACCGGCCAGTGCCCGACCAGTGAGCCGAGCGTGGGATAGGTGCCGGTCTGCGCGTTGACCTGACCCACTGCGACGATCGCGGCCAGCCCGGCGAATGCCGTCACCGAAAGGCCACGCGCAAGCCCTGGGCGCCGAAGGAGAACGAGTGCGGCGCCGATGACTCCGAACATCGCCAGCGCTATCCAGACAAAATTCGACGCCGGTAGCTGCGCGGGCAGCGGCCGAAAGCTGAGCCACACGAACGTCGCACCGGTGGCTGATCCGAGCACTGACAGACCTAGCGCGACCAACGCGGCCCGACGCGGCAACCACCGAAGCAGAAGCAAGGTGCCGACGCCGACGATGACGGAACCCACGAGCAGCGCTGCGGTGATGTGTCCGTGCTCGAGTGACATACGCGAGAGCCGCGTCAGGAGTTGATGCCCGTGCATTCGTTCCAGTATCCACATCTACCGTCGGTCTGCGAATTCGTGGAATTATCGGGAATCAGCGGCGTCGTCGAAATCTCACGAATGCCGCGCCCCCGATCGCACATCCTGCCGCGACCAACCCGGCCCACACGAATGTCCACGGATCGACCCCGACACCGACCGAACCGGCAGACGAGTCAGCCGTCGCTTCTGTCGCGTCCACGAGCGCTCGCATCACGTACACCGGAGGCAACGCTCCGCCGGCAGATTCCGAACCGATCAGAACATCGCCCGCCTCGTTGAATGCCACCGCCTCACCCTGAGGCTCCTTCGGGAGCGGGATCCGCAGCGGTTCGGTACCGGTGAGCGTCGCGCCGATTCCGCCGTCCACGACTTCGTACAGGTACAGGTCGGAGTAACTCCGGAGTGCGATCGCCGAACCGTCCGACGACACCGCTCCCCCGGTGAACATCACCGACACGGGCTTCTCCGGTCCGAGGGACACGGCTCCGACGCGCTCGAGCGGCGTCGGGCCGGGCTGCGCCAAGTCACTCAGTTTCTGATCCCCGACCGGTGTGTAGACACTGCTTTCGCCGAACAATTCCTTGGTCACGACAAAAACGTGGCCGTCGGGGTCGAGCAGTATCGACTCGGTGTCGTGCGCACCGTCCGGGTACGTGAGGCGGTGCAACGTACCGTCACCGGAATCGAGGTCCATCGTGATGAACGCCACTGTTTCGCGGGTCCGGAGGTTGTCACCGGTGTCCGACAGAACGAGCGTTCGCCCACTCACCGCAAGATCTTCGACGTCGTAAGGATCTATCGGGACCGGAATCTGTTTCTGGACAACACAGTTCAGGTCCATTTCGAATACGAAGTCGTCACTGCCGCCGTCACCCATCGCGTAGATCCGATCGTCGACGACGACCATCCCCGACAACTCCTGGAGCGCAGGATCGGTAGGCGTACAGAGTGGGGCGAACTCGCTCGGTTCGAACGACGACGCCTGTGCGAGCGCTCCGGGAAGCAGTGCGGTTGCCGTAGTCGCAGCAATCACCGCGACCACGGCCCCGAAACTACGCACTAGGTGCGTACTCGACCAATGCCGAGGCCAACATCTGTGGCACGCGTGCGTGCACCCGCGTTCCCGCCTCTTCGTGAGTCGATTCCAAAATCGTTCCGTCCGAGTGGATTCGAGCCATCAAGTCACCGCGCGTGTACGGCACCAGCACGTAGACCTCGACCTCCGGCCGAACCAGCACCTCGCTGAGATGTGCTCTTAGTTCGGCGATTCCCTCACCCGTCCGCGCCGAGACGAACACGGCACCAGGCAACAGACCACGTAGTTGCGTCAACGTAACCGGATCTGCCGCGTCGATCTTGTTGACCACGATCAACTCCGGCGGAGCCTTCGAATCCGTCTCGCGCAGAACATCGGTGACGACTTCCCGAACAGCCTTGATCTGTTCTGTCGGCAACGGATCCGAACCGTCGACGACGTGCAGCAGCAGATCCGCGTCGGTTACTTCCTCGAGAGTCGAGCGGAATGCCTCGACCAACTGAGTCGGCAAGTGTCGCACGAAGCCGACCGTGTCGGTGAGTACGTACTCGCGGCCGTCGTCGAGTGCTGCGCGGCGAGTGGTCGGGTCCAAGGTGGCGAACAACGCGTTCTCCACGAGCACACCCGATCCGGTGAGCGAATTGAGCAGACTCGACTTGCCCGCGTTGGTGTATCCGACGATGGCGATCGACGGGATGTCGCTCTGCAGTCGACGTGTGCGCTTGGTGTCGCGAGCGGCCTTCATGCCCTTGATCTCGCGGCGTAGTTTTGCCATGCGCTCACGAATACGGCGGCGGTCCGTCTCGATTTTCGTTTCACCGGGACCACGCAGACCCACACCGCCGTTACTGCCGGCACGGCCACCGGCCTGGCGCGACATCGACTCGCCCCAACCACGCAGACGCGGGAGCATGTACTCCATCTGAGCAAAAGCGACCTGCGCCTTACCCTCACGCGAAGTGGCGTGCTGAGCAAAGATGTCGAGAATGAGAGCTGTCCGGTCGATGACCTTGACCTTGACGATCTTCTCCAGCGCCGTGAGCTGCGCCGGCGTCAGCTCACCGTCGCAGACGACGGTGTCGGCGCCGGTCGCCAGGACTACTTCGCGCAGTTCCTGCGCCTTGCCGGAACCGATGTAGGTGGCAGCGTCGGGTTTGTCGCGACGCTGAACCAGTCCTTCGAGGACCTCGGAGCCGGCCGTCTCGGCAAGTGCGGCCAACTCGGTCATGCTCGCCTCGGCCTGCTCGGCAGTTCCCTGCGTCCAGACGCCGACCAGGACAACTCTTTCGAGTCGAAGCTGGCGGTACTCGACTTCGGTGACGTCCTCGAGCTCGGTCGACAGACCGGCCACGCGGCGCAGGGCGCCGCGATCTGCGAGTTGCATCTCACCGGTCGACGGGTTGCCCGATGCGGACGCTGCCGTGTATTCGGCTTGCGCGTACTCGGACTGCTCGTGAGCGGTGGACTCTTCGTTTTCATGTGTGTTCGTCATACAAGATCCATGGTCCCACGAAACCTGGCCACGGTGCATCCGTATTTCCTGCAGGCGTATTTCCCGCGGGCGATATCACACGAGCGATTGCCACCAGGCATCGCTGATCGTCCCGTTCGCCACCAGAACCGAGGGCCCCCGCAACGACCCTTTGCCGCCTTCGACGGTGACCTGCACCTCGCCACCGAGCACGCGCACCAGTACCGAGCCTTCATCGCGGCCGTCGTACCTCAGCGCCGCGGCCGCCGCTGCGACCGTTCCGGTTCCGCAGGAACGAGTCTCGCCCACACCACGCTCGTGAACGCGCATGTGGACCCCACCGTCGTGGATCGGCGTCACGATCTCGATGTTGACCCCGTGCGGGAAGAACCCGGGATCGAAGCCCGGAGAAACACTCAAATCGAGCGAACTCAACACTTCTGGCGTCACGTGCTCGTCGACACACGCCAAATGCGGATTACCGACGTCGATGCCGACGCCGGCGAAGACGCGGCCGTCGATTGTTGCCGAACTGGTGCCGAGGTCCTTGATCGGGCCCATCGCCACAGTCACGTCACCATGTGTGGCGTCGTAGCCGTGCACCACGACCGGACGCGCTCCGGCGCGGCTGCCGACCACGAACTCGTCCTTGCTCTCCAAGCCCGAGGCCTTGAGATAGTGGGCGAATACGCGAACGCCGTTTCCGCACATCTCGGCGATGGAGCCGTCGCTGTTGCGGTAGTCCATGAACCAGTCTTCGGCAGCGACGCCGTCGGGCAGCGCACCGAGCACGCCCGCGTCCGCAAGTGCGCCTGCCCGGGCGACACGGAGGATGCCGTCGGCGCCGAGGCCACGCTGACGATCACACACCGCTGAAACTCGCGCCGGCTCGAGATCGATCCGAACGTCGAGGTCAGGGAGAACAACGAAGTCGTTCTGCGTGCCGTGGCCCTTACTGAAATCCATGGTCGCCATCCTATCCGGACCTACCGAGCGACTTACGCAGGTGACGCGGTGACCACGACGTTCTGTTCGTACGTGAATCCAGACGGCAACGAGGGGTCGGGCACGGTTGCGCCGCCGCAGGTCACCAGGACAAGCCTGGGCGCACCGGATTCGGAGAAGAACTCCGCAGGCAAAGCCACCTTTTCGTACAACTTCAGGCTCGCTGCGTGATAGGTGAACATCGTTCCGGTGTCGTCACTGACATAGATCGGTGTTCCAGGCTTCATCTGGTGCAGCGCCCACAAGGCGCCGTGCGTGCGGTCACCGTCGTCGACGTGGCCGGCAACAAGATTGGTACCCTCCGAAGATCCGAACTGCACGCCGTTGGTGAAATGCGAAACCTTGTCAGGATGCGGAAGGATCATTCCGCGGTTGGCGCCGAACCCACTGGTCACGATGTCGGCTCGCACATCCAGATCGGGAATCGCGAGCGTGTTCGGCGGCAGATCCGTTGGCGCAGGCGCCCAACTCGCCCCTGGATCGGTTGGGGCTCCCACATCGAAGGGCGCTTCGGGAACAGGTGCGCTGATGGGCTTCCCGGCCGCACTCACCGCAAAGTAGATCAGTATCCCGCCGACCGTGAGAAATGTGACGAGCAGAAGAACCAGCGGTAGCCGACCCGCGCGTCGACGTTTCGGATGCGCGTGCGCCGCGGTCTGCGCCATGCTCGTTGACCTCCAGTTCATCGCTCGCGAAACCGATCGATCGCGAAATAGCTAACTGTAAGATAGCTGATCCGCTCGATCGTGTTACAGACCGCGATCTGCGAGCGCCGCGAAGGCGGAGTTGGGCAGCTCCGGATCGGCACCGTCGAGCCAGTGCACGCGTGCGTCACGACGGAACCATGATCGTTGTCGGCGAACATAGCGCCGTGTCCCGATGAACGTCCGTTCGAGTGCTTCGGCCAGATCGTATTCACCGTCGAAATGTGCGAGCACCTGTGCGTAGCCGATGGCTCGCGGCGCGGTGACGCCATCACGCAATCCTTGCTCGACGAGCACGGCAACTTCGTCGACAAGTCCGTCTGAAAACATCAGCTCTGTTCGCAACCGAATCCGGGCGTCGAGTTCTTCCGTATCCCGATCCACGCCGAGAATGCGGGTTCCCCATCGAGGGTCACCGATCTGCGGCGCCGAGGCCGCGAACGGCAGACCTGTCAGCTCGACGACCTCGAGCGCCCGAACCATCCGCCGACCGTCCGTCGGCAGTATCGACGCCGCTGCTACCGGATCAGCAGCAACAAGCGCCGTATGCACCGCACCGACCCCTCCTTCGGCGAGCACCGCCTCCCACTTCGCACGAACCTCGGGATCGGTTGCCGGAAAGGACCATTCGTCGAGCAAAGACTGGACGTACATCATGGATCCGCCGACGATCACCGGAACCTTGCCCGCCGCGATCAGATCCTCGGCGATCGCGATCGCGTCGCTTTGATAACGCGCGACGGTGGCGGTCTCCTTCACATCGAGAACGTCGAGCAGGTGATGCGGAATCCCACGGCGCTCGGCCGGTGTCAGTTTGGCGGTCCCGATATCCATGCCGCGATAGAGCTGCATCGCGTCGATGTTGATGATTTCACCGCCGAATTCCTCGGCCAGTGCCAACGCGAGATCGGACTTTCCCGACGCTGTCGGACCGACAACTGCGATCGGGCGAAGTTCTTCAGGGACGTTCACGGCCGCCACGTCCCGACGTGGTAACCGACGCCGAACGGCGCATCGCTGTAGTCGACCGTCGCGCGAGGATGGGCCGACCGAGACGAGCACGTAAAGACACCGGCCAGGACCTGCCACGCCGCGCGCCCCTGGGCTCCGACACTGCGGCAGAGCCGCGGATCGAGAGCAAGCAGCGCCTCCGGGTCCCCGGCCGTCAGGGCGTCGTCGATGGCCGACTGCACACCCGCGGCGCGCTCGTCGAAGCTTCCTGGCGCCTTTGCCGTCAGCGTGGACGCACCGTCAGCAACGATCAGAAGCCCTTGCGGTCGGTTGTCGCTGTCGAGTTGCTTGCGCAGCTGCTGCCCGAATTCACGACATTCATTCGCCGACGCCTTTGCACTGACGACGTGCATGTCGACGGTTATCTCCACGTCTGTTCGGCCACGCAACCAGCCGGCAACAAGGGCGCACAGTTCGAGAGATGGCACCGGTTCGCCTGCCGCATCCGCGTCCAGTGACGTCCGGACATCGGCGCCGAATCCAGCGAACGTACCGATCTGCCCACGTCCGACGCCCGATCGCCAGAGTTCGCCTGCTGCTTTCTCGGGTTCTGCATTCTCGGGGCCGACACCGACGCCCACCCAGTGCACCGCCTCGTGAGCGAGCCGGCTCACGGCGGTTGTCGCTGCAGCACGCACCTGAGCGGACTCGGCCGAATCACCGGACAATTCCGGCACGAGTAACGGCGCCGAGGGGACGAGAACAGCGGAAGTCAACACAGTTGCCACGCTAGTCGACCCCGAGGTGGCGACCTCACACCCTCTTACCTGATTCAATAGTCGGAGAACGTGAGTACCGGGTTCAATGGAACCAGGAATGCGATCAGGCAGCCGTGACGCGCGGCAGAGACGAGGACCGATGACCGAGAACAGTGAACCCACCACCGGCGCCGACAGCAGTTCGGCCAGCCCGAGCCCGGCAGCACCCAAACCCGGCGCTCCCAAACCTGGTGGACCACGCCCCGGTGCGCCCCGCCCCGGAGCACCTCGCCCCGGACCAGCAGCCTCGCATGCCGTCACCGCCGCACCGGCCAGCGACCCGAGCAAGTTCGGACGCGTCGAGGAAGACGGAACCGCCTGGGTGAAGACCGCTGACGGTGAACGTCAGATCGGTTCGTGGCAGGCCGGCGACGCCACCGAGGGCCTCGCCCATTTCGGTCGTCGCTACGACGACCTCGCGACCGAGGTCTCGCTACTCGAGGCGCGACTGACGTCGGGCGCCGGAGACGCCAAGAAGACCAAGGCTGCCGCCATCGCTCTGTCCGAATCCCTCTCGACCGCTGCAGTGATCGGTGACCTCGACGCTTTGGCTCGCCGACTCGACGTGATCGTTGCCGGTTCCGACGAGGCCGCAGCGCACGCGAAGGAAGAGAAGGAACAGTCGCGCGCGGCAAGCACCGCCCGCAAGGAAGCCCTCGCAGTCGAGGCCGAGCAGATCGGCTCGGAGTCGACCCAGTGGAAGACCGCGGGTGATCGACTGCGCGAGATTCTCGACGAGTGGAAGACGATTCGCGGAATCGACCGCAAGGTCGACGACGCGCTGTGGAAGCGGTACTCCAAGGCTCGCGAGTCCTTCAACCGACGACGTGGAGCGCACTTCGCCGAACTCGACCGGGATCGTGCGAGCGCCCGTTCGACGAAGGAAGAACTGGTCGAGCGCGCCGAGAAGCTGTCGACCTCCACTGAATGGGGACAGACCGCCGGGGAATTCCGCGATCTGCTCAGCGAGTGGAAGGCTGCCGGCCGCGCACCGCGCGAGGCCGACGACAACCTGTGGAAGCGCTTCAAGGGCGCTCAGGACGTGTTCTTCGCCGCGCGCAACGCTGCTGCATCCGAGCGCGACGCCGAATTCGAGCAGAACGCAGTCGCGAAGGAAGAGCTGCTCGCTGCGAACGCGAACATCGACCCGGCGCACGGACTCGAGAATGCTCGTGCAGCGCTTCGCGACCTGCAGGAGAAGTGGGACGCGATCGGCAAGGTGCCGCGCGACCGAATGCAGGAACTCGAAGCGAAGCTCCGGGCCATCGAAACCAAGGTGCGCGACGCGGTCGACGCCGAGTGGCGTCGCACCGATCCGGAAGCACTTGCCCGGGTCGCGCAGTTCAAGGAGCGGGTGAGCCAGTTCGAGGAGCAGGCCGCCAAGGCTCAGGCTGCCGGCAAGACGAAGGACGCCGAGAAGGCTCTCGCTCAGGCCAAGCAGTGGCGTGAGTGGGCCGAAGCTGCCGAAAGCGCCGTCAACGAGTAATCGACGACGAGCTGTAAAGACAACAAAAACGCCGGCTGACTCCGAAAGGAGTCAGCCGGCGTTGTCTTGTGCTTTGGACGGACGGCCTGCTGTGTCAGCCGACGTTCCATTCCTGATGCTTCTCGGCTTCGGCCGCAGCGATCCGGCGTTGCTCCTCGGCAGCGAGCTGAATGTTGGTTCGTGTCCAGACCACCTTGAGCCAATGGAACGTCAAGAACACGACGGCAAACCATCCGATGATCAGCCCGATCGACGGTCCTGCCACATTGAAACCGGCGGGAATGGTCTGACGCGACCAGACGGCCATCATGCCGAGAGCGCTCGCCACGGCACTGCCGGCGAGTGCGACCCAGGCCAGACTCCAACGCCGCGTGACCAGCGCGAGCATCGAGAATCCGATGCCGAAGATGACGACGAACCACACGAACAAGCGTGAGAACAGTGCAATCCGTTCGGTTTCCGCGTCCTGGTTGTACGCGAGCACATCCCAGCCGTTCGCAACTCCCGCATGGGGCAGTGCAAGGGTGCCGACCAGCACGAGCACCGCAACCGCGACAACCATGGCGCGCACACCCGGATCGATTTCTCCCGCGACCTTGCGTTCCGCGTCGTCGAGATCCTTGCGGTAGCCCTCGAAGGCGTCGTCGCCCGGCTGTGGTGTCGTGTTCTCGTGTTGCGAGGTCATGCGTTGCATCCCATCTGGACGGGTTGTGGGGCCGGGGCACCGATCTTCGGTAGTCCGAGACCTACGCCGATGGGCGGGGTCTTGGGTGTGATGCCCTTTTCGAACGAATCACCGGCGCGGGTCCGACGGTGCGTGAGCACTCCGTCATCTGCCACGAGGTGATGAGGGGCTCCGTGGGTGACGACGACCGTCACCACGTCACCGGGTCGGATTGTGCCGTCGAGGTTTCCCTCGGGGCGGAAATGCACCAGGCGACCGTCTCGCGCGCGACCACTGAGACGTTGAGTCGCCGCGTTCTTCCGACCCTCCCCCGCTGCCACCAAGAGTTCGACCTCGGTGCCGACGAGCTTGCGATTCTCCTCGATGTTCACTTCTTCCTGAACGGCGAGCAATCGCATGTAGCGTTCCTGGACAACCTCTTTGGGAAGCTGATCGGCCATCTCCGCCGCCGGCGTGCCCGGGCGCTTGGAGTACTGGAAGGTGTAGGCGTTGGAGAATCGCGCCTTACGCACGACGTCCAGCGTCTCCTCGAAATCCTCCTCCGTCTCCCCCGGGAACCCGACGATGATGTCCGTGGTGATGGCGGCGTGCGGCATTGCGGCGCGCACCTTCTCGATGATCCCGAGGTACTTCGACTTGCGGTACGAGCGCTTCATCGCTTTGAGAACCTTGTCCGAACCGGACTGCAACGGCATGTGCAGCTGCGGGCAGACGTTGGGAGTGGTTGCCATCGCTTCGATGACGTCGTCGGTGAATTCTGCCGGGTGCGGCGATGTGAACCTGACCCGTTCGAGGCCGTCGATGTGTCCACATGCCTTCAAGAGGGAGGCGAAGGCTCCGCGATCGCGCGGTTGCTCCGGATCGGCGAACGACACGCCGTAGGCGTTGACGTTCTGTCCCAGCAGGGTCACTTCCGAGACACCCTCGTCGACGAGTGCCTGCACCTCGGCCAGAATGTCGCCGGGACGTCGATCCACTTCCTTGCCACGCAGGGCCGGAACGATGCAGAACGTACACGTGTTGTTGCAGCCCACCGAGATGGAAACCCAACCTGCATAAGCAGATTCGCGTTTGGCTGGCAGTGTCGACGGAAACGCCTCGAGTGCGTCGAGGATTTCGACCTCGGCGCGCTGATTGTGACGCGCACGGTCGAGCAGCGCGGGAAGCGAGCCGATGTTGTGAGTGCCGAAGACGACATCGACGAACGGCGCCTTCTTGACGACGGTGTCACGATCCTTCTGCGCCAGGCACCCGCCGACCGCGATCTGCATGTCGGGGTTCGCCTCCTTGTTCGGGGCGAGCTGGCTGAGGTTGCCGTACAACTTGTTGTCCGCGTTCTCGCGGACCGCACACGTGTTGAAGACGACAAGATCAGGATCGGTTCCGGTCTCCGCCTTCGAATACCCGGCGTCCTCGAGCAGACCGGACAGTCGCTCGGAATCGTGGACGTTCATCTGACAGCCGTACGTCCGCACCTCGTAGGTGCGAACAGACTTCGCCGTCGGCTCCGGAACTGCAGTCGGCTCCGGAAGTGCAGGGGACATTTCGTCGATCAGTGACACGCTTCAGCCTAGCTCACGTCCACTACGACGTGTAATAACGCCCTGATAAACAGCCGAAACGCGACATAAACGTCGTCACAGTAAAATTTCCATTACATATGGCAAGAACCATGGCGAAATCACGGGCGTCGACGCAAACTACGCCTAAGGTTCTCGTTTATGACCCAAGCCGACGATGCGACGACGCCGACCACCTCCGGCGATTCCACATCCATGATTTCGATGACCTCGGTGAACAAACACTTCGGGGAACTTCACGTCCTGCAAGAGGTCAATCTCGAGGTACCCAAGGGCCAAGTGGTGATCGTCCTCGGTCCGTCGGGCTCCGGTAAGTCGACTCTGTGCCGCACCATCAATCGCCTCGAACCCATCGACTCCGGCACCATCGCCGTCGACGGAAAGACGCTCCCCGAGGAGGGCAAAGCACTTGCCGCACTTCGTGCCGACGTCGGGATGGTCTTTCAGTCCTTCAACCTGTTCGCACACAAGACGATCCTCGAGAACGTCATGCTCGCACCGATGAAGGTCCGCAAGGCGAAGAAGGACGAAGCCAAGAAGACGGCGCAGGCATTGCTCGAGCGCGTCGGTATCGCCAATCAGGCCGACAAGTACCCGGCGCAGCTTTCCGGCGGTCAGCAACAGCGTGTCGCGATTGCTCGCGCTCTTGCGATGCAGCCGAAGGTGATGTTGTTCGACGAGCCCACCTCCGCTCTCGACCCCGAGATGGTCAACGAGGTTCTCGACGTCATGACTTCCCTCGCCAAGGAAGGCATGACCATGCTCGTGGTCACGCACGAGATGGGATTCGCCCGCAAAGCCGGCGATCGTGTGCTGTTCATGGCTGACGGCCAGGTCGTCGAAGACACCACGCCCGAAGAGTTCTTCACCCATCCGAAGTCGGATCGGGCCAAGGACTTCCTCGGCAAGATCCTCACGCACTGATTACAGTCTCCCCTCCGACAGTCCTGTCCTCGTCCACAAGACAACTTGCTCGACTGCACCGTTCACCTCGGCTGCACCGTTCATCTCGACTGCACTGTTCGTGTGTCGACAACTGAGAGGATCTTCATGAAGATCAATAGTTCCGTCCGTTTCGGAATCGGAATCATGGCCATCGCGTTCGCTGCCACGGCCTGTGGCGGCGGCGAGGAGAACAAGTCGATCACCGAGAGCGCTTCCGACGGCACTCTCACCGTCGGCATCAAGTTCGATCAGCCCGGCCTCGGTCAGCGCAACCCTGACGGCACCTTCTCCGGCTTCGACGTCGAGGTAGCCCGTTACATCGCAAACGAACTGGGCGTAAAGCCCGAAGGCATCACCTTCAAGGAATCTCCGTCAGCCCAGCGCGAGACCCTGATCCAGAACGGCGAGGTCGACTACATCGTCGCGACATACTCGATCACCGACACGCGCAAGGAAAAGGTCAGCTTCGGCGGCCCGTACTTCATCGCAGGCCAGTCGCTGCTCGTTCGCTCCGACAACACCGACATCACCGGCCCCGATTCCCTGACCGGCGGCAAGAAGCTCTGCTCGGTGTCGGGTTCGACTCCGGCGCAGAACATCCAGGACAACTACGCCAAGGACGTCCAGCTCCAGCCGCTCGACACCTACTCCGCTTGTGTCGAGGCTCTGCGCAACGGCGCTGTCGACGCTGTCACCACCGACGACATCATCCTCGCCGGCTACGCTGCCCAGTACCCGGGCGAGCTGAAGGTCGTCGGAGAACCGTTCACGACCGAAAAGTACGGTGTCGGCCTGGCCAAGGACGATTCCGAGGGTCGCGGCAAGATCAACGATGCCATCGAGAAGATGATCTCCACCGGCGCGTGGGAAGAAGCCTTCAACAACACCGTTGGTGCTTCGGGCTACCCCATCCCGGCCCCGCCCACCGTTGATCGTTACTGACCTGCTTTTTTCACCGTCAATCTCGCTGCGGCTCCCCACTTCGGGAGCCGCAGCGCGTGACGCCACCAACGGAGATCCCGTGATCTGGGGAGACGGCAAGTGAACCTTCTGAGCAAGTACGGCGACCAGATTCTGGAAGCCTTCTGGACCACGATCCAGCTGACGTTCTTCTCCGCGATCGGCGCCGTCATCATCGGTGTCCTGATCGCGGCCATGCGCGTGTCACCGGTTCCGGTCGCCCGATTCCTGGGTACCGCGTACGTGACCGTGTTCCGCAACACCCCCCTGACACTGATTCTGCTGTTCTGTCTGTTCGGTCTGTCGCAGACGCTCGGAGTCAATCTCGCCAAGTCGGACTCACCGACGTTCTTGACAGACAACAACTTCCGACTCGCAGTACTCGGCCTCAGTGTCTATACCGCCGCGTTCGTGTGTGAGTCACTTCGATCGGGAATCAATACCGTTCCGGTCGGCCAGGCCGAAGCGGGCCGATCACTCGGTCTGTCGTTTGCACAAAATCTTCGGCTGATCGTCCTGCCTCAGGCATTTCGCGCGGTCACAGCACCGCTGGGTAGCGTGCTGATCGCACTGACCAAGAACTCGACCATCGCCGCGGTGATCGGCGTATCCGAAGCGTCAGCGCTGATGAAGAAGATGATCGAAAACGAAGCGGCGATCTTCGTCGTCGGTGGAATCTTCGCTGTCGGTTTCGTGATCCTGACACTTCCCATGGGCTTGATCTTCGGCAAGCTGAGCAAGCGATTCGAGGTTTCACGATGAGCAACCGCGCAACAGTCCTCTACGACGCGCCAGGTCCGAGAGCGCGAAATCTCTACCGATTCGCGTCCCTTGTCGTCGCTGCACTCATGGTCGCAATCGGTTACGTCATCTACCGCGCACTCGACGAAAAGGGCCAGCTGACAGCAGCGAAGTGGGATCCGTTCCTCGAATCCACGTCGTGGACAACGTATCTGATACCCGGCATCCGGGGAACGCTGATCGCGGCTGCGATGTCCATCGTCTTCGCGCTCATCCTCGGTTCTGCACTGGGTATCGGCCGACTCTCCGAGCACAACATCATTCGGAAGATTTGCGGCGTCATCGTCGAATTGTTCCGAGCAGTACCGGTTCTGATTCTGATGATCTTCTCGTATCAGGTGTTCGCCGAATACGAGGTCTTCAAGTCCAAGTACCTCGCACTCGCGGCAGTCGTCGTGGGTCTGACTCTGTACAACGGTTCTGTGATCGCCGAGATCGTCCGTGCCGGAATCAACTCACTCCCACGAGGGCAAAGTGAGGCCGCCAAGGCACTTGGTATGCGCAAGACGCAGATCATGGTGACGATCCTGCTCCCCCAGGCGGTTACCGCCATGCTCCCGGCCCTGATTTCACAGATGGTCGTGGCGTTGAAGGACTCCGCCCTCGGTTACCTGATCGGATATGTCGAGCTGGTGCGTCAGGCCCAACAGCTCGGCACCTTCTACGGAAACTTCCTGCCGGCGCTCATCGTGGTCGCCGCGATCATGATCGCTCTCAACTCGGCTCTGACCTTCCTGGCAACCAAGGTGGAGAAGCGCCTGCGGTCCGGGAAGCGAAAGGGCAAGGGCCCCATCGCGGCTCCGTCCGCCGACCCAGCTGTTTCGGTTCCGGGTATGGACCTGACCAAGCCGTGAATCAGATGGAGCCGTGAGTCGAATCCAGCCGCGTTAGCGTGAATACACAACAGGGCGGGGGTACCACCGAATTTCGGTGGTACCCCCGCCCTGTTGTTCTGAATGCTGCACTTCGCTACGAGTCGGTGACCGCCGCCATCTCGGCTTTGACCACCTCGTACGACATCCCAGCTGAATATCCTTTGCGTGCCAGCATCGAGACCAGTCGACGCGTGACCTTGTCGCGATCATCGACGGGCTTGTTCTTCAGCTTCCGCCGAACCAGCTCCGCTGCTCGCTCGCGCTCGTCTTCCGGATCGATCTGTGACAACGCTTCGGAAGCGGTGTCCTGGTCGATTCCTTTGAGCCGCAACTCGACTGCAAGCGCACGCTTTCCCTTGCCCGAGTACGTGTGCCGCGAATGAACCCATTGGTTCGCGAAGTCCGCGTCGTCGATCAACCCGATTTCTTGGAGTCGATCGAGGACCTTGGCAATGATCTCGGGCTCGAAGCCGCGCCCGCTCAGCTTTGTTTCCAGCTCGGAACGACTGCGCGCCCGGTCGGTCAGGAGGCGTAGGCAAGCATCTTTGGCCTGCGCCTCCGTCCCACCTTCTGCGCGTTGCGACGGCTTCTCGGATCGTTGACGGGATCGACGCCGAGGAGCGCCGTACTCTTCACGAGCATTCTCGCCGTTGCCACCGTCGTCGAAGCTCATGACTGAACTCAGAAGTCGGCGGGAGCTTCGTCGGTTGCAGTGACGTCAGCACCGATACCGAGCTTTTCCTTGATCTTCTTCTCGATCTCGTCGCGGATATCGGTGTTCTCCAGCAAGAACTTACGAGCATTTTCCTTGCCCTGACCCAACTGGTCACCTTCGTAGGTGTACCAGGAGCCGGACTTGCGGATGAACCCGTGCTCGACACCCATGTCGATGAGCGAGCCTTCCTTGCTGATGCCCTGGCCGTAGAGAATGTCGAACTCGGCCTGCTTGAACGGCGGCGCGACCTTGTTCTTGACGACCTTGACGCGAGTGCGGTTACCCACTGCGTCGGTACCGTCCTTGAGAGTTTCGATACGACGGATGTCGAGGCGGACCGAAGCGTAGAACTTCAGTGCCTTACCACCGGTGGTGGTTTCGGGAGAACCGAACATCACGCCGATCTTCTCGCGAAGCTGGTTGATGAAGATGACGGTGGTGCCCGAGTTGTTCATGGCACCGGTGATCTTGCGCAGCGCCTGGCTCATCAGTCGAGCCTGCAAACCGACGTGGCTGTCACCCATCTCGCCTTCGATCTCGGCGCGAGGAACAAGAGCGGCCACGGAGTCGATCACGACGATGTCGAGGGCGCCTGAACGGATCAGCATGTCGGTGATTTCGAGGGCCTGCTCACCCGTATCGGGCTGTGAGACCAGGAGTGCATCGGTGTCGACGCCCAGCTTGGCTGCATAGTCGGGATCGAGTGCGTGCTCCGCGTCGATGAACGCCGCGATGCCGCCGTTGGCCTGAGCATTGGCAACTGCGTGCAGTGCCACGGTGGTCTTACCCGAAGATTCCGGGCCGTAGATCTCGATGACGCGGCCACGCGGCAGTCCGCCGATACCCAGCGCGACGTCGAGCGCGATGGAACCGGTGGGAATGACGGCGATGGGCTGGCGGACACCCTCACCCAGGCGCATCACCGAACCCTTGCCGAAGTTCTTGTCGATCTGCGCCAACGCGAGGTCGAGTGCCTTGTCCCGATCAGGTGCCTGTGGTGCCATCGTGATCCCCATCCTTGTTTCAGTCTTCAGTGCCTGCCTGAGCAGACTCCGTCTCTTCAGCGCCTGCCTGAGCCGACCCTGTTGGTGTGTTGCGATCAGAGTAGATCCGGCCACCGACAGACTTTTCGATCTTGCTTTAGCGCTTGTCGATCACCGCGTTTGTAGGTCACCGCGTTTGTAGAACATCGAAAGTTCGCAGTTACCAAAGGAGCGTCACCACCGAACAGCTTCAGCATAGACGAACACGTGTTCGAACAGAAGATGGGAGACGTTCGACACGCCGAAGAATCAGCGGCGGGCGGGTGGTACGTCGAACTCCACACAGAGCGCACGCCACACCTCGCGAGGCTCCCAGCCTGCTTCGACGGCCTCCGCGGCAGTCATTCCGTCGAGACTCTGGAGTACATGGTCGATCAGCATCGAGTCGCCTCGTACCTGCCCGAACTCTTCGCGCACCATTTCATGAAATTCGGTCAACCGCACAGCCGCCACCGTAGTCCACAGAGCGGTGCACCTGCATTCAGGCGCAACGTGCTCACGCCGTCACACCACCGTTGACCACCTGTCGGCACACCGCCACCGGATCGGTGACCTGCGACGCAGTCGCGGCAGCAGACTTCGCAGCTTCCGCGAATCGTCCGTCGGAGAGCACCTGCAGTACCGCATCGCGAATCGACTGAGCATCTGCGGGCCGCACGATCACCGACGTGCCTGCCCGCGCAGCGCGATTGGCCAACTCCCACTGGTCCCCGCCCCCGGGAACGACGACCGTCGGCACGCCGGCCAGCAGGGCCTTCGCCAACATGCCGTGCCCGCCGCCGCATACCAATACCGACGCGTCACGCAGCATCGCGTCCTGGCGTCCGAGACCTGCACGAACCCAATCAGGATGCTCACCTTCAGCCCCGTCGAGCATCGACGCGATCAGCCGCACACCGGCGCCGTCGAGTCCTTCGACGGTGCCCTCGAACATTCCCACTGCGCCGGTGTGCGCCGTGGACGGCGCCACCATGACCAGCGGTTCGTCACCTGGCGGTGGATCCAGAATGACTTCGGTCGGCTCCCAGAGAAGCGGTCCGACGACGTGTGCGCGCTCCGGCCAGTCGGGGCGAGGCACTTCGAGTGCCGGAAGTGTTGCGATCAGCCGCGCTTGCGGACCGGGATCCAGAGCGGGCAGTCCGACACCGACACGGGCCTGGGATCGCTGGGCCAACCCTTGCTTGATCGAACGTCCCGTCGCTGCGCGCATCAGGGTATCGCGGAGTCGACCACGAATTCCGACGCCGGGCGCGAGCCCACTGCCGATCGGCGGCAACCCCCGTGAAGGTGAGTACAGCGGGTGAGGCGAGAGTTCCACCCAGGGGATGCCAAGTCTTTCGGCGGCCAATCCGCCTCCGGCAGTGAGGATGTCGGAAACGACGAGATCCGGGGAGATGGACTTCAGGTCGGGAAGCAGTTCGGTGGAAATATAGGCGGCGCGCGAATGAATCCGAGCGCCTGCATCAAGATCGTCGTCTCCCGGCCGCGGGGCCAAGCCCTTGAGCGGCTCGGCTTCCACGCCGGCTGCTCGTGCTGCCTCGACCCACCGGGTCCCCGTGTACAGGATCGGTTCGTCGCCGGCCTGGATCAACGCCAGCGACAACGCTATTGCGGGAAAAGCATGACCCGGGTCCGGCCCGGCAACAACGGCTACACGCACCGGATCAGAGTGTCACACCGAGTGAAAGGCCTGTTCCGCCGCACCCAGTGCGCGTTCGCGATCCGAAGCCACCAATCCGATTCTCGTCCTGCGATCGAGGACGTCGGCGACGTCGAGGGCGCCTTCATGCGACACCGCGAAATCGAACTCGGCACCGCAGATCTCCAAGTCCGCAACCGACCGGAGACGATCGCCGCTCGCCGCGGCAACGACCTCGGCCTCGGTGCCGTATCGCGCCACCAATGACGCGGGTGCCTTGATCTTCTTCAATTCCGCCGGTGATGCAGCGCCTACCAGCGGCAACGCGCGTGTCCGACATGCCCCGGCGCTCAGCGACCCGACCTCGACCGCAGCGTCGACGGCGTCTTCGGCCATCTTGCGGTACGTCGTGAGTTTTCCGCCTACCACCGTGACCAAGCCCGAGTCCGAACGGACTACAGCGTGATTGCGCGAGAGGTCGGCCGTCGAGCCTTCACCAGTGTCCAGCAGCGGACGCAGACCCGCGAAGGTCCCCAAGACGTCCCCACGGGTCAGCGGAGCTTCCAACGCCGTGTTCACGGTGTCGAGCAGGAAGCCGATCTCGTCCTCGGACGCCGTCGGTACGTCAGGCACCGGTCCCGGCGCTGCTTCGTCGGTCAACCCGAGGTAGATCCGGCCGAGCTGGGCGGGCAGGGCGAAGACGAAACGGTTGGTCTCGCCGGGAATCGGCACGGTCAGTGCTGCCGTGGGGTTCCCCAATCGCGCTGCATCGAGCACCAGGTGCGTCCCGCGGCTGGGGCGCAGGGTGATGCTGGAGTCGACCTGATCAGCCCAGACACCGGTCGCATTGACCACGACGCGGGCACGCATCAAGAACTCGGATCCGGTCAACTCGTCGCGCAAGGTGGCCGACGTTCCGGATACGTCGTAAGCACCGACGCGCGTCAGGATTCGCGCGCCGTGCGACGCTGCGGTTCTGGCGATACCGACGACGAGGCGGGCGTCGTCGATGAGCTGCCCGTCGAACGCGGTCAAGGCGCCTCGTAGGTTTTCCCGCTTGACCGCGGGAGCCAATTCGCGCGCTCGAGCAGCGCTGACCGTCCGTGATCTGGGCAGCACCGAAGCCGGGGTTCGCGCCGACATGCGCAGAGCGTCACCGGCCAGGAAACCGGTACGCACCAGGGCCTTCCCGAAGAACGACGTTTCGGGCAACAGCGGTACGAGTTGAGGCATGGCGCGAACGAGGTGCGGCGCGGTGCGCGTCATGAGGATGCCGCGCTCGACCGCACTTTCACGCGCTATACCGACATTGCCGGAAGCCAGGTACCGAAGGCCGCCGTGTGCGAGTTTCGAACTCCAGCGGCTGGTGCCGAACGCGAGGTCGTGCTTTTCGACCAGCGCAACACTGAGCCCACGAGTCACGGCGTCGAGAGCGACACCGACACCGGTGATTCCGCCGCCGATCACCAGGACGTCGACCGAATCGCCGTTCGCCAACTGCTCGAGTTCACGAGTACGCCGTTGTGCGTTGAGCGCTGAATCGCTGCCTGCTGAATCTAGGGGGCTCACAGCTATTCTCCCGAATTCTTGACGGGTGCCAGATAAGCAGCGACCGCATATCGAAGTTGCTCGACCGACGCATCGGAGGAAAGCTCCGGCTCGAGAGTCGGCGCAGAAATGACGACGGACTGAGCCATCAGTAGAACCATCGCCGCGATCTCGTTGACGCTTCCCTCGCGAATCGAACCATCCTGTTGGCCGGCCGCGACAACGGATGTGATCAGCTCGAGAATCGACTTCTGGCTCGCGCCGAGCCGGTCCACGATGTAGGTCGTCAGCAATTCTTGATCGGCTTGCCGAATTTTCACGAAGAGCGGATGGTCGCGAATCTGGCCGACGACGTCACCGATCGCCTCCACGAGCAACGTGCCGGCAGACCCGTTGAAGGTCACCTCGGGCAGCACCGATCGGATCTCCCGGGTGAGCAGGTCCGCGACGACAGCTCGCGTGTCCGGCCATCGCCGGTAGACCGTCGGTCGGCTCACGCCGGCCCGACGCGAGATCTCGGCAAGTGTGGTTCGCTGCATTCCGAAATCGAGGACACACGACCTTGCTGCGTCGAGAATCACGTCGTCGATCTCGCGGCTGGGGATGCGCTGACCATCTGCCTTGCGAGGGGCAATTGAGTCATCTGCGTTACGGATTACCATCGTGTGTAACACAATACCGGACAAGTCACCGGTAATCCCGTCGGGACTTGCGATTTCTCTCGCTCAGAGATCATCAGAAATAGTACAACTCGAAACCAACTGCTCGCTCGGCGTCGAAACCAGGCTTCGGTCCGCTGACCATGTCGATCTGTGCGCGCGCCTGTTCCCGGATCGGCGTGGAACTCAGCGCCGCCAGATATCGCGCATGTTCCGCGAGCGAATCCACGGCGCGATCGACCGTCGACGTCACGTCGACGCAGTGTGTGGGAGTCATCGTATTGACCGCAACCCACCGAACACCGGACCACGGCGCCAGTCCCTGCGCTGTCAATGAGGGAAAGATCCATTCGTTCGCTGCGTCGGCAGTTGCGTCGAGAACGCTGATCCCGAGTGCACGGTGATCTGCGCTGTTCAGATAGCCGGGGCCCCAGGTGTGGGAGAAGTTCATCGTCACCACCAATTCCGGACGGTGGCGGCGAATTGCTGCGGCGAGAGTCGAGCGCAACTCCAAGCCTTCCACGAGACGACCGTCGGGCAGGCCGAGGAACTCCACCTCACCGACACCGACGATCGCGGCCGAGCGACGCTCTTCTTCCTCGCGGATCGGGCCGGACTCCTCGGGCGACAGACCGGCGATTCCGGCCTCGCCGCGCGTGGCCAGGATATATCGCACGTCTTTGCCGCGATCGGTCCACTGCGCCACTGCTGCGGCTGCGCCGTATTCGATGTCATCGGGATGCGCCACGATGACAATCGCGCGCTGCCAGTCCTCGGGGAAGTTTTCCATAGGGCAGATCTTGCCCGTCAGAACCGCGAAGCGGGCGAATTGTCGTCACTTCCCGACATCGCCTTCACCAGGAAGTAGATTCCGAAGCCGACAGCGCCGACCACCAGAACCCAGAAAAGCCCCTTGATCAGCGCACCGACCACCGCGAGTGCGACCCACACCAGTACGACGGCCAAGACGATCTTCCAAAACATGCTTACCTCCAACGTGCCGTTGAATAATCAGTCGAATCGGACAGGTGCTGCGTCGTCCGTAGAACCAGCCTGACAGGTCTGGCGTGACAAAGCAGCAGCTCAGCGGCAAGTTCAGGTAAAGATCAGGGTTCACCCCGAGACCGGCCCTCACGCAGGTCAGGTGTCCAACCCATGGGTGCCTGCTCCTGGCGTAAACTCGCGAAGTTCGATCCCGTATGCCGAAGGAGCACGTCCGCAGTGTCTACGACCCGTTTCCCCGCTCGCGATCTCGCGCATGTAGCCGTCTTCGCCGCACTCATCATCGCGCTGGGCCTACCCGGGTCGATCAACATCGGCATTTCCGGCGTGCCGATCACCCTTCAGTCCATGGGCGTCATGATGGCCGGCGCTCTACTCGGACCGCGCAAGGGTGTTCTCGCCGTCCTGACGGTCATTGCTCTGGGATTGGTCGGTCTACCGGTCCTTGCCGGCGGTCGCACCGCACTCGTGTCTCTATCGAGCCCGACAGCCGGATTCCTCATCGGTTGGATCCCGACGGCATTTGTCATCGGATGGCTGACCGCCAAGATGCTGCCCAAGTACCGGATCATCGCGGGCATCGGCATCAACCTTCTCGGCGGCGTCGTCGTTCTCTACGCGTTCGGCATCGTTGGAATGATGGTCCGCGGACACATGAGCTTCGTTGCCGCATGGTCGGCCAACGCCGCCTTCATCCCGCTCGACGCCGCAAAAGCAGTCGTCACCGCGTTGGTCGCGTCCCAGGTTCACCGGGCATACCCGGCACTACTGCGCGACTCGGTGATCTCGTCGAACAAGACCGTGGTGGCGAATTGATCTCCGATGAGTGAGATCGTCTTCGAGAACGTCGGACACAGCTTCGGTGAACGAACGGTCCTGCAGCAGATAGATCTGCGACTGAGCGAGCAGCGAATCGGAATCGTGGGTGCGAACGGAAGCGGCAAGTCGACGCTCGCTCGCATGATCAACGGACTGGTCGTTCCGACGGAAGGACACGTCCACGTCAACGGCTTGGACACGGCGAAGAAGGGCCGCGACGTACGCAAGCAGGTCGGATTCGTCTTCACCGATCCCAACCACCAGATCGTGATGCCGACGGTTGCCGAGGACATCGAATTCTCGCTCCGCCGTAGCGGATTGGGCAAAGCCGAGCGCGCCGCAAAGGTGGCCTCGGTGCTCGAACGCTACGGCCTCGCCGGGCACGCCGACCATCCCACCCACCAGCTTTCGGGCGGGCAGAAGCAGCTACTCGCGCTCGCGGCCATCATGGTGACGGAACCGAACGTACTCGTCGCCGACGAGCCCACCACGCTCCTCGATCTTCGCAACTCTCGGCTGATCACCTCGGTGTTCGAGTCACTCGATCAGCAACTGATCGTCGTGACCCACCAACTCGATCTCCTCGAATCATTCGAACGGGTGTTGGTTGTCGACCAAGGCCGTGTCGTCGCCGACGGCTCCCCCGCCGACTCGATCGGCCATTACCGGTCGTTGGTCTCGTGACCACTCTCGGCGTCTACCGGCCGGGTACATCGCTCCTGCACCGGATGCCGACGGGGATCAAGCTCTTCGCCTTGGTCGTGGCCATCCTCGCCGTCTCGATCTTCGTTCGTGAGCCGTGGCAACTGGCAGTTCCCACGATCGTCGTTGTGGCCCTGTACGCGATTGCGCGCATTCCTCCGATGACTGCGATCCGGCAGCTGCGTCCGGCGCTGTGGATGTTGCTCTTCATCGGGGCGTTCCAGCTGGTAGTCGCGGGATGGCAGCGAGCGGCCGTCGTGTGCGGGGTTCTGATCATCTCGATCGCCTTCGCGGCGATCATGGGTCTGACCACACGGATCTCCGAGATGCTCGACGCGATCACCCGGTTCCTGACACCCTTGCGACGCTTCGGGGTCAATCCCGAACGGATCGCTTTGCTCCTCGCAATGACGATCCGGTGCATCCCGCTGATGTTCGAGGTCATCACACAGGTGTCCGAGGCACGCAAGGCGCGAGGGCTCGGATTCTCGCTGCGATCCTTCGCAGTTCCGGTCATCGTCGGCACCCTGATGACCGCGGACGCAATGGGTGAAGCGTTGGCGGCCCGCGGCGCCGACGACTGAGATTTCGAACAGGTGCATCGATCAGGCGCGAGGACCGATCAGTTGTACTTGCGGGTGATGTCGTCCACCTCACCGATGGCGTCGGCAAGCGCCGAGAGTCGCTCGGCGGCCGCGTGCAGCGCCGAGAGTTCTCGGTTGAATCCCACCAGAGCCGAAGGGCTGTGAGGCGCTGTCAATGCAGCTGCGGAGGTCACCAGATCCTCGTACTGATCCAACCCCGACTGCAACTCACGAACTGCGCCGTCGATGGTGGGATCAAGAGGTTCGGTCACCTTGGGTGTAGCGGCCACGGCGCGTTCCATCGCGACGACATCCGAAGACACCGCGAACATCGCTCTCAATGCCGAATCGGCGGTAACAGTGATTTCGTCCAACTCACCGGGGTCGATGGTGTCGGCGCGCCTGAGCACACTCAAGATCTCGAACAACGAAGTCTCGGCGCCGATGAGGCGAGACATCGGGATGAACGCGCGAGACGACGACGGTGGCAAGCGCCGGCGAATCGGCGCCGACGGCGGTGGGCCGGAACTCATCGAACGGTAGCGGCCGACCGCGATGACGGCGGGAACCGCGAACAGTGCCGCTCCCCCGCCTGCCACGACCACCGACCACTCGGGGGCCGACGCAACAGCAAGGCCGGCCGTGCCGACCACTGATCCGCCGGACATGAAACCCCAACGCTGAGCGCGTCGACGTGCACGGGCACGTTTGCGCTCGAATTTGGCGCGCGGGTCTTGCCACCGCCGAGCGGCATCCGCCGCAGACAGTCCGACCTCGCGCAATGTGCCCGCGGTGCGTCCCAACGCTCCGAAGGCGCCGGATACGGAAACGGGAACGGCCGACCGGGGCTCGCGCCCAGATCGACCGTCTCGTGAAGAAAACATCAGAGCATCACTGCCGACATCGAGGATTCGGCTACTGCCCGGTCTGACCGGCAGCCGGGGGCTGCTTCTCGACGGACGGCGTCGCAGGAGTGGCTGCTGCGCCGCCGGAAGGCAGTGCCTCGCCCTTCATGGAAGCACGAATCTGCTCGAGGCGACTGTGCCCTGCCATCTGGACCGAGGCCTGCTGGACCTCCATCATGCGGCCTTGAACGGAGTTCTGGGCGAGCTCGGCAGAGCCGAGTGCGTCGGCGTAACGCCGCTCGATCTTGTCGCGCACAGCATCGAGGCTGGGTGTGTTGCCGGGAGCCGACAGCGTGCTGTCCATGGACCGAAGGGACTCGCTCACGCGCTCCTGCATCTTGGCCTGCTCCAGCTGGCTGAGCAGCTTGGTGCGCTCGGCAACCTTTGCCTGCAGAGTCATCGCGTTCTGCTCGACAGCCTTCTTGGCCTGAGCGGCGGCCTGCAAGGACTGGTCGTGCAGTGCCTTCAGATCTTCGACGCCCTGCTCGGCCGTCACCAACTGGGCCGCAAAAGCTTCGGCAGCGTTGGTGTACTGGATCGCCTTGTCGTTGTCGCCGGCAGCAGCGGCCTGATCGGCGAGGTTGACGGCCTGGCGCGCGTTGGCGTTGAGCTTTTCGACCTCGTCGAGTTGACGGCTGAGCTTCATCTCGAGTTGACGCTGATTACCGATCACCGACGCAGCCTGCTGGGACAACGCCTGATGCTGGCGCTGTGCGTCCTCGATCGCCTGCTGAATCTGAACCTTTGGATCTGCCTTCTCATCGATCTTCGAATTGAAGAGCGCCATCAGGTACTTCCAGCCCTTGACGAAAGGATTAGCCATTGGTTTGATCCTGCCTCCATCTGATGCGCCGCGCCGAACGCGACCCGGAGCGCGACCGTCGCGCACCGAAACAAGGGCTGCGCCCTATCTGCTCTGACCCCACCTGCTGGAAACCGGCGGTTACGTACAAAATCTATCGGTTACGGCCGGTAGTGGCTACGCCGCCGCCAACCTTCGAGCGTTCGGTGCCGGAATCACGACGCGGGTATCGCGTGCGATTGTCGGCGAACCGGAAGCCGAGACCGAACCGGAAGCCGACACGGCGGGTTCGGCGACCTGTCGACCAGCTACCGGAGCGCTCTTCTTCGTGGCCAGGGTCTCGCTCACGTCGACCAGCACGTCGGACAGTGGGACTGCGAGCGCATCACAGATCGCCGCCAACAGTTCGCTCGATGCTTCCTTACGTCCACGTTCCACTTCGGACAGATAGCCCAAGCTCACACGCGCGCTGTTCGACACCTCACGTAGCGTGCGGCTCTGCGAAACGCGCGTACGCCGGAGACTGTCACCGATTGCCTCACGCAATAGCAGCGCCATCTCGCTCCTCCTTCATCCGTGACCTCATCGTGCATGGTCGTACGTCTTCACAATCGTCAACGTCCGAACACATCCGATTGGTTCCCGAGCCTATCGTGCCGCACGCTCTGCGACACGATCACGTAACCGCGACACGGCAGTCGCGACCGCGGTTGTCCGAATCTCCCACCGTTCGCCGCCGAGCGCGAGCGGTTCGCATTTGGTTCCGTCAGGGCCGGCGATACCGAGAAACACTGTTCCGACCGGGTGTCCGTCCTGCTCACTCGGACCGGCGACTCCGGTCAGACCGATACCCCAGTCCGCACCGCACTTCGTCCGGGCACCGAGCGCCAATGCCACCGCCGTGCTCTCGGACACGGGGCCGTCCGTTGCCAGGCGGCTTGGATCCACACCGGCCAGTGTTGCTTTCAGGTCGGTCGCGTACACGACCAGACCCCCACGCAGCACCGCGCTCGACCCTGGCACGGACGCGACCGCAGCCGTGAACAAGCCAGCCGTCAGAGATTCGGCGGCGGCGACAGTCTGCCTCGCGGCGCCAAGGGCGTCGACGAGTTCGACCACTCCGAGTGCGAGCAGCGGGTCCGTCATGACTCGACTGCGCGAACTCCGGCGCGAAGCCTGATCGCCTGCACGATGTATTCGATTCCCGTCGCCACCGTCAGCACGACGGCAGCAGCCATCAGCAATCCGCTGACGATGTCCCAACTGCTCGGCAGCGGGCACAGGTAGAACCCGATCGCGACGGCCTGCACGAGGGTTTTGAGCTTGCCGCCCTTGCCCGCCGGGATGACCGCGTGCCGCAGTACCGCGAACCGCAACAGCGTGATTCCGAGTTCTCGGGCGATGATTATTCCGGTCACCCACCACGACAGGTCACCGAGAACCGAAAGACCGATCAGCGCGGCGCCGATCAGTGCCTTGTCCGCGATCGGGTCCATGAGTTTGCCGAAATCGGTGACCAGACCGTACTTCCGAGCCAATTGGCCGTCGATCCGATCCGTGATCGCGGCGACGATGAACACGCCCATTGCCCCGAGACGCCACCACGTCGAGTGTCCGCCGTCGACGAACAGAACAACGAGAAAAACCGGAACGAGAACCATTCGGACCATCGTGAGAATGTTCGCGATGTTCAGCAACGGAACCGGGTTGTCCGCGACAGGTGTGCCGTCGGACGGGCCGACGGCGGCGCGATGGGCGTCGGTCTGATCGCGCGGGGTACTCATCGGATCACCGCACAGGCGGTGAGCCGAACCCGGGACAAAGCCGAGCGGCGCGGGAATTGCGTGGGGCGGACAGGCACGCGACTTAGAATATCGGTAGGGCCATTGACTAATGTGCACCACATGACTTCGACCGCGCCGACCTATCCCGAGAGCCAGTTGATCGTGCGTCGCGCGCGAACGTCGGACATCCCCGAAATCAAGCGTCTGATCGACATCTACGCCGGCAAGATCCTCCTCGAGAAGAATCTCGTGACGCTGTACGAGGCAGTCCAGGAGTTCTGGGTCGCCGAGCGAGGCGGCCAGGTAATCGCTTGCGGCGCACTGCATGTGCTGTGGGCGGACCTGGGTGAGATCCGCACCGTCGCAGTCGATCCGACTGCCAAAGGCCAGGGCGCAGGTTTCCACGTCGTCGACAAACTCATCGAGGTCGCCAAGGAATTGGAGTTGGAACGGTTGTTCGTTTTGACGTTCGAGACCGAGTTCTTCCACCGTCACGGATTCGCGGAGATCGACGGCACCCCCGTCACCGCCGAGGTCTATGCGGAAATGTGTCGGTCCTACGACGCCGGCGTCGCCGAGTTCCTCGATCTGAGCTATGTGAAACCCAACACACTCGGCAATACTCGCATGCTCCTGACTCTCTGAACCGTTCAGACTCTTCACACACCACCCTCTCGATCACCAGCCCCGAAAGCGGTTCACGATGTCGTTGTTCCTCGTCGAATACACCTACGCGCCCGAGAAGAACGCTCAGCGCGACGAAGTCCGTAGCGATCACCGCGCGTGGCTCGCGGATCTGGTTTCCCGCTCGATCGTCTTGTCATCCGGCCCGTTTGCAGATGGAAACGGCGCGCTGATCATCGTCGACGCCGCAGACGCCGACACCGTTTCCCTCCTCTTCACCCACGATCCGTTCGCGATCGCCGATTTGATCGAGAAGGTCCGGATCACCGAGTGGGTTCCGGTGTTGGGTCAGTTCAGCGCCTGAGAGCCCCGGCCCCGGCTTACTCCCCCGCCCGGTCGCGAGTCTTCAACAGGCTCGCGACCGTCGTCACCGCCAATACTCCGATGATCACTCCGAGTGAGAGTGCCGTGGAGATTTCCGGGACGGAGACGTGTTCACCTCCGTTGACGAACGAGAGGGTGTTCTCGTGCAACGCGTGAAGTACCAATTTCACACCGATGAACGCCAGGATTATCGAGAGCCCGTACGAGAGATAGACCAGCCGTTCGAGCAACCCACCGATCAGGAAGTACAGCTGCCGTAGACCCATCAGCGCGAAGGCGTTGGCGGTGAACACCAGATACGGTTCCTGGGTCAGACCGTAGATCGCCGGAATCGAATCGAGCGCGAAGAGCACGTCGGCAAACCCGATTGCGATGAGCGCCAACAACAACGGTGTCACGACGCGCTTGCCGTCGATCCGGGTGATCAGTTTGTCCCCGTCGTATTCCTCGGTTGTCGGCAGCACCCGCTTCACGAGTGAGATGATGCGACTGTCGCGCTTCTCCTCGGCTTCCTTCTCATGCCCGTGATCGCGGATCAGGGTGTACGCGGTGTAGATCAGGAACGCACCGAAGAGGTAGAACACCCAGCTGTACGCATTGATGGCGGCCGCACCGACTCCGATGAAGATTCCGCGCATCACCAATGCGAGGACGATGCCGATCAGCAGGACTTTCTGCTGGAACTCTCGCGGGACGGCGAACGTCGACATGATGATCACGAAGACGAACAGATTGTCGACCGAGAGCGCCTTCTCCGTGACGTAGCCGGCGAAGTACTCACCGCCGTACGTGGTGCCCCAGATCCACATCACGACGAGGCCGAAGACGATGGCGATCGAAATGTAGACCGTCGACCAGAATGCCGACTCCCGGAACGTGGGCGCATGCGGAGTGCGGACGTGGGCGAAGAAGTCGAAGACGAACAGGCCGAGGATCACCACGATCGTGATTCCCCAAGCCAACGGCGTCACATGCACGGGTTCCTCCGGTCGTCTGTCGACGGCTTGTCCGCCGAGGTGTCGCTACTCGTCTGCGGGTGCCTCGTCCGGGTCGCCACCGCGAATCGACCACAGCAGACCGTCGAGCTCCTCGGGCTTCATGAGCACCTCGCGTGCCTTCGAGCCCTCGCTGGGTCCGACGACGCCGCGGTTTTCCATGAGGTCCATCAGTCTGCCGGCCTTGGCGAACCCGACTCGTAGCTTGCGCTGCAACATCGACGTCGAACCGAATTGACTCGTGATGACCAATTCCACGGCCTGCAGGAGGACATCCATGTCGTCGCCGATGTCGGGGTCGACGTCTTTCTTCTCCCCTGCCTTCTGTGCGGTGACACCTTCGGTGTACTCGGGCTCGGCCTGGTTTTTCGCGAAGTCGACAACCGCCGAGATTTCCTCGTCGGTGATGAACGCGCCCTGCATACGGGTCGGCTTACCCGCGCCCATGGGCAGGAACAGGCCGTCACCCATACCGATGAGCTTCTCGGCGCCGGGCTGATCGAGGATGACTCGCGAGTCCGTCAGTGAAGACGTCGCGAACGCCAGACGCGAAGGCACGTTGGTCTTGATCAGGCCGGTGACGACGTCGACGGACGGGCGCTGCGTTGCCAGCACCAGGTGGATACCGGCAGCACGGGCTTTCTGCGTGATGCGGACGATTGCTTCTTCGACGTCGCGCGGCGCGGTCATCATGAGGTCTGCCAGCTCGTCCACGATCGCGAGGATGTAGGGGTACGGACGGTAGACGCGCTCGCTGCCCAGCGGGGCGGTGATTTCGCCGGACTTGACCTTGGAGTTGAAGTCGTCGATATGACGCACCCGGTTGGCCTGCATGTCCTGGTAGCGCTGTTCCATCTCCTCGACCAACCAGGCCAGCGCTGCCGCTGCCTTCTTCGGCTGAGTGATGATAGGCGTGATCAGGTGCGGGATACCTTCGTACGGCGTGAGCTCGACCATCTTGGGGTCGATGAGGATCATCCGTACTTCTTCCGGCGTTGCTCGGGTGAGCAACGAGACGAGCATCGAGTTCACGAAGCTCGACTTACCCGAGCCGGTCGAGCCTGCCACCAGAAGGTGGGGCATCTTCGCGAGGTTCGCACTGACGAAGTCACCTTCGATGTCCTTACCCAGACCGATCACCAGCGGATGGTGATCGCGTCGGGTGCTCGGCGCGTTCAAAACGTCGGCGAGGCGGACCATTTCGCGGTCGGAGTTCGGTACCTCGATACCCACCGCGGACTTACCCGGAATGGGGGCCAGGAGGCGGACGTTGTCGGTTGCCACGGCGTACGCGATGTTGCGGGCGAGCGCGGTGATCTTCTCGACCTTCACGCCTGGGCCGAGTTCGACCTCGTAGCGCGTCACCGTCGGTCCGCGGGTGAAACCGGTAACAGCGGCATCGATCTTGAACTGTTCGAGGACTTCGCTGATCGCCTCGATCATCGCGTCGTTCGCAGAACTGCGGAGCTTGGGCGGGTCTCCCTCGATCAGCAACGTCGTCGGCGGGAGGTTGTAGTCGCCGTCGGTGACCCGATCGGTGACGAAGTGTTCCTTCTCCTCCGGCTCCGGTTCGGGTTTCGGCACGGGCTTGGCGATGGGGACCGAACGCGCAGGCACCTTGGGGCGCGGCGCCGGAGTCTCCACCACGGGCGCTGCCGCAGCCGCGACGGGCTCGTCGGGTACTGCGGTGTCGTCGGCGTTCCACAGGCCGAGGACTTCGGTCTTCTTGTCGCCCGACTCGAACTCGTCCGTCGGGTAGTTGTCGATCGGTGCGCGTCGGCTGGGCCGCTTGGCGGGCTTGAGCGGCGGCTCAGCGTAGGTGTCGACCGGGTAGCCGTCGGCGTCGAACAGTGAAGGATCGTAAGCAGATTCGCCGTAGTGGTGCTCACCGTCCTCGTCGAATTCGGATCCGTAGTCGCCGTATTCATCCGAGCGATACGAGGCGCCGAAGAAGGACTGGAACTTGCTCGGCACCTCACGCAGAGTCGTTCCGGTCAGAAGGAGGATTCCGAATCCGGCGGCGATGACCAGCAGCGGCGCAGACAGCCAGACGGTGAGCCCGTTGGTGAGCGGGCCGCCCACGACGTATCCGACAAACCCTGCGCCGTTGGAGCGACCGGTGGCGTCTGTCGGTGAACCCGAGATGATGTGCCAGAGGCCGAGCGCCGGCAGACCGACCAGCAAGGATCCCATGATCAGTCGGGGCCGGATCTCAGGTTTCGGTTCGGTGCGCATCAACAGGATCGCGAGGCCGACGCCGACGATGGGGAGCACGGCCGAGGCCGCGCCGAAGATCGCCCGCACGAGGGTGTCGATGCCGCCGCCGATCGGACCACCGGCCTTGAACCAGACGCCACCGGCGATGACGACGCTGAATGCGATCAGGCCGAGCGCTATTCCGTCGCGGCGGTGGCCGGCTTCGATCTCGCCGACCTTACTGACGGTGCGTGTGGTGGCGCCGACGCCGCGGGCAGCCAGGGACCACCCGGCTCCGATTCCCTTGCCCACAGCGGCCAACGGGCTGGCCCGCTGAGAGGTTTTCGATACCGGGCGGCGCGCGGCCGACGACGTACCGGACGCCTTCTTGGGCGCCGGCTTGGAGCCTTTGCCCGACGCGGGGCGCCCACCAGCCCTGGCCGAAGTCGTGACATTTCGAGGAGTCGATACGGTTCGCGTGGTGCGCGAGGCACGAGGTTTTGCGGTTGCGCGCGCGCTCGGAGTAGAGGCTGACGACCTGGTCGATGCCCTGGACGTGGACGTGCTTGTACTGGATCCCCGGGCGCTCGACTTACCTGCCATGGAGTTCAGGCTAGTCTGTGCGACCCCATCTGGACCATCCGCAACACCAGCAACACTGGTGGCGAGTGCGAAACGTGATCTTCACAACCCGTCTGTCGAGCTCGGCTCCGGCAGAAGGGGGCCATCAGAAACTGCGATCGAGCGCCATCACGGATTGAACGTCGGCCAGTTCACCTTTGGCTTCGATCTTCACCTCGTTGCGACCGAAAGCGTGCAGCAGCAACTCGGCGGGTTCACCCTGCAGGACAACACTGCGAGAGCCGGATTTGTGGACGACCGCACTCTCGCCGGACGGAAGTTCGAAAATGACCTCGACAGCGGCTTTGCGGTAACCCATCTTGCCGATCTGCCGGGCGTACTTCCACAGCTGAGCCTGCCGACCCTCCGACAACGGACGCGGCGCCCAGTTCAGATGTGCGCGTCGTACATCTTCGTGGTGGACGAACATTTCCGTGGTATTCACCTGCGCGTCGAGCCAGTACATCGGCGACCACCGAGGCGGCCCACTCCGAACGTCGTCGAGGATCTCCTCCCACGGACGCGCCGCTGCGGCCTTACGCACGCTCTCGGTGTGACCGGCAAGAGGGCTCAACATGATTCCGGGAGCGGCGTCGAGACGCCGCTCCCGGACTATCAGATGTGCTGCCAGGTCACGATTGGTCCACTCCCCACACAGTGTCGGAGCATCGGGGCCGAATTCGACCATGCTGTCCACCAGGGCGAGTCGTTCGTCATGAGCGAAGGTCACCTTCGCCAAAGTACTCGAACCGGACCGGGTTCGAGCGGAAGCGACCTGCTGTGCCGAATCTACGGAACCGCGATGACCGTCGGAATGATCATCGGACGGCGGCGGTACTTGTCCGCGACCCAGCGCCCGACGACGCGGCGCACCGACTGCGCGATGCGATGAGCGTCGATGACGCCTTCGCTCGCCAACCGGGCCAGGTCCGATTCCACGAGATCCGCGGCAGCCTTGAGCGCTGTCGGATCGTCGGAGAAGCCGCGACCGGACACCTCGGGGGTGCTGACCGCACGGCCCGTCGACTCGTTGATGACGATGGTGATCGCGATGAAGCCGCCCTCACCGAGCACGAGGCGATCGGACAGCGTCGGCTCACCGACGTCGCCGACGGACAGACCGTCGACGTAGACGTGTCCGACCGGTACGCGTCCGACGATCTCGGCGAGGCCGTCCACCATGTCGACCACGACGCCGTCCTCGGCCAATACGATGCGCTCTTCCGGCACGCCGGTTGCCTTTGCCAGCGCGGCGTTGGCACGCAGGTGCCGCCATTCACCGTGGACGGGCATGGCATTGGTGGGCCGAACCGCGTTGTACAGGTAGAGCAACTCACCGGCGGACGCGTGGCCCGAGACGTGAACCTTGGCGCTCTGCTGGGTCACGACGGTGGCACCGCGCTTGGCCAAACCGTTGACCACGGCAAAAACGGAGTTCTCGTTGCCCGGGATCAGCGAAGACGCGAGAACGACCAGGTCGTTGGCGCGGATGTTGATCTGACGGTGTTCGCCGCGCGCCATCCGCGAGAGCGCTGCCAACGGCTCACCCTGCGAACCCGTCGAAATGAGCACCAGGCGATCGTCGGGAAGGGTGGCGGCGGTGTCGATGTCTACGACGAGGCCGTCGGGCACCGTCAGGTAGCCCAGATCCTGGGCGATCTGCATGTTGCGGACCATCGAGCGGCCGACGAAGACGATGCGGCGGTTGTACCGAGCGGCTACGTCGACGACCTGCTGGATGCGATGCACATGGCTGGCGAACGATGCCACGATGACACGCTGCTTCGCCTTGCCGATGACGTTGTCGAGCACTCCCCCGATTTCGCGCTCGGGCGTGACGAATCCCGGAACTTCGGCGTTCGTCGAGTCGACGAGGAACAGGTCGACGCCCTCGTCGCCCAGGCGGGAGAATCCGGCGAGGTCGGTCAGGCGGCCGTCGAGAGGCAGCTGATCGAGCTTGATGTCACCGGTGTGCAGTACGACGCCGGCGTCGGTGCGAATCGCGATCGCGAGAGCGTCGGGAATCGAGTGGTTGACCGCGAAGTACTCGCAGTCGAACGGGCCATGAGTGGTGGTGTTTCCCTCGACGACCTCGACCAGGTTCGGACGCAGGCGATGCTCGCGGCACTTGGCGGCAACGAGAGCGAGAGTGAACTTCGCGCCGATGACCGGAATGTCCGCGCGCAGACGCAGCAAGAACGGCAGAGCACCGATGTGGTCCTCGTGTCCGTGAGTCAAGATGACGGCTTCGACGTCGTCCATACGGTCTTCGATGTAGCGGAAGTCCGGGAGGATCAGGTCGACGCCAGGCTGCTGGTCCTCGGGGAACAGCACACCGCAGTCGACGATCAGCAACTTGCCACGGTGCTCGAACACCGTCATGTTGCGACCGATTTCGCCGATGCCGCCCAGCGCGACGATGCGCAGACCCGATGCCGGCGCCTTCGGGGGTGTTCCGAGGCGACCCGTGGGATCGACGGCCGGACGGTTCTCGGGGCGCTTGTTTCCGCGCCCGTTGCCCGACTTCGATGCTGCCGGTCGGTTACCGCCGGAAGATTTGCGCGGCGACCTGTCTTCGGTCGACTTCTTGGGTGCAGCAGATTTGGTGGCAGCGGACTTGGTTGCTGCAGATTTGGTTGCTGCGGCCTTCTTGGGCGGGGCGGCTGCGGCGGGGGCCGCTTCTGCCGCCGGCGCAGCTGGTGCCTCTACCGGTGCGGCCTTTGCGGCCGTTTCGGGAGCCGGAGGCGAAGGCGGACCGGCTTGACGACTGGCACTACGACGTCGGGGGGGACGGGTCATTTACAAAACTCCTGCCGCATGCAGATCGGCGGCAAGACCGTCGATCTGCTCTTTAGTGGGTGCAACCTGCGGAAGGCGTGGTTCTCCGACATCGATTCCGATGAGTCGCAGACCCGCCTTCGAAGCGCTGACACCGCCGAGGCGGGCAACGGAACGAATCACAGGGATCAAACTGAGGTTTATCTCGCGCGCGCGGGCGATATCGCCGGACACGAACGCGGTGTGAAGGTCGCGGAGACGACCCGGAACAAGATGGCCGATGACGCTGACGAAGCCGGTGGCGCCCACAGCGAGCCACGGCAGATTCAGCGGGTCGTCGCCGGAGAAGAACTGAAGCTCGGTGGTGCCGATCAACTCTGCGCCGGCGTTGAGGTCGCCCTTGGCGTCCTTGACGGCCTTGATTCGCGGGTGCTCGGCGAGTCGGCGGATCGTCTCGGTCTCGATGGGAACGACGGAGCGGGGCGGAATGTCGTACAACATGACGGGCAGGTCGGTCGCGTTGGCGACGGCGGTGAAGTGTGCAAACAGTCCGGCCTGGGGCGGACGTGAGTAATACGGGGTGACGACGAGCAGACCGTGCGCTCCGGCGCGAGCCGCGTCACGTGCGAGTTCGACGCTGTGAGCGGTGTCGTTGCTGCCGGCGCCTGCAACGATCTTCGCGCGGTTACCGACGGCGTCGATCACTGCGCGGAGCAGGTCGAGCTTCTCGGACTCGGTGGTGGTGGGAGATTCACCGGTGGTACCGGCAAGAACGAGGCCGTCACAGCCGTTGTCGACGAGATGGGCTGCGAGGCGCACTCCCGCGTCGACGTCCAACTTCCCGTCGGCAGTGAACGGGGTCACCATCGCAACGGAAATGGTGCCGAACGGACGCTCGACAAGAGAAGCGGAATCACCGTAGGTCATGGTCAGAAGGTTACCCGGTTCAGCTCTTACTTCTGCACACGAGTCACGACTCGGCCGCAAATGCGCTGACGGCAATTTCCGATCCGTCGCTTCCGCGAAGAATCTCGTAGTCCCCGAACACATTTGGCGCGACATCACGAAGCTGACGCAGGCACTCGACCGCGACTCGCCGGATCTCGACATCCGCATGTTCGGTGGCACGCATCTCGACGAAGTGCCGCCAGGCCCGATAGTTTCCGGTCACGACCAAGCGCGTCTCGGTGGCGTTGGGCAGCACCGAGCGCGCAGCCTGCCTGGCTTGCTTGCCCCGCATCGGGGCACCGGGCACCGATTGCAGTTTCCCTTCGAGGGCAGTCAGCAGTTCCCCGTAAGCGCGACGGCTTTCGTCGGTGGCATTCAGAAACAGTGCTTCGAGCTCGGGATCACCTTCGACAGCAGGAGGCACGACGACGTTTGCATCGTTCTCACGGACGAATCGCTGCGAGAGTTGCGAGTACGAGAAGTGCCGGTGACGAATCAATTCGTGAGTGCACGAGCGCGAGATACCGGTGATGTAGAAGCTCACTGTCGCATGCTCGAGCACCGAAACGTGTCCAACCTCGAGCAGATGCCTCAGATAGCCGGCGTTGGTTGCGGTTCGCGGATTCGGCTTGGACCAACTCTGGTAGCAGGCTCGACCGGAGAACTCGACCAGCGCTTCGCCACCATCCGCGTCCGTCTCCCACGGAATGTCCTCGGGCGGGAAGAACTCGGACTTCGCCACCAACTGCACTTTCAGTGACACCGTGTTCGGCACAACCCACTCCTCGACAAGCACGAAACGACCAGCACGAAACCCGGGCGCCGTTCGCCTCAGGTGCTGGGCAACTCTATAGCGGTCGACCGCCCTCGATACCGAGTGACGTCATCACATCCTTGACTGACGTCACTTTTGACGCCATTGTGGTGTCATGGACATTTCGGAGTACACCGCAAAGCTGCAGAACGACCTCGCCACTGCAGCCGAACTCGGCGACGATCACACGCGCCGGATTGCGGCGTCGTTGTCCGCCGCCATCGAACCCTCGGTCCGCCTGGTCTTGTTGGCCGCGGCGACGGAACTGGCCAAGGAGATCGGGGCGAAGCTGGGCGACCGAGAGGTCAAGGTGAATCTCGACGGAAGCGAATTACTGGTCGACGTCGTTCGCCCGCCGAACTCGACAGGCGGCGAAGGTGCAAACGAGAAGGCAGACGACGAGAAGAAGGACTCAACCTACTCGTTCGACGGCGTCAGCGGAGATATCAGCCGGGTGACGTTGAGGATGATGGAACAGATCAAAGCCCGCGCCGAGGAGGCCGCCAATCAGAACGGAGTCTCCCTCAACTCGTGGGTTTCACAAGCCGTCCAGGGCGCATTGCGGGACCAGATGCGCAAGAACGGCATGGACTAGCTCGACGCCAACCCGATCACCGAATGATCTAATTGCGCAACTGCAGTAATCACGAACCGTTGCCGCAAGGCGAGAAGGAGCACGTTCATGGCCGTTTCGGGCGTCAAGGAATTCGAGATCAAGGCTGATCCGGAAACGGTGATGAAGGCCGTAGCAGCCGTCGATCGGCTGCCGGAGTGGTCGTCTGCACACAAGAAGATCACCATCGAGAGCACCCACGACGACGGTCGCCCCCATCGCGTTCGCATGGCCGTGTCCATTCTGGGAATCAACGACGAGCAGGTAGTCGACTACACCTTCGAGGGCGACGAGAAGGTGACCTGGACCCTCGTGGAGAGCGGTCAGCAGAACCAGCAGGACGGCTCGTACGTCTTGACTCCCACCGACGGTGGAACCAAAGTCACCTTCGAACTGACCATCGATCCCAAGATCCCGCTGCCGGGCTTCCTGGTGAAGAAGGCACAGAAGACGGCGCTGGAAACAGCGAGCAAGGGCCTGACGAAGTTCGTCGAAAACTTCTGAGCGCACACGCAATTCAGGCGGCCCTTACTTCCGGCGTTCATCGCCGGGTAGGGGCCGTTTGCCGTGAAGCCGAGCTGTGTTTTCGCGGAAGTCCCTGCCGATGTTGAAGATTCGCCGGTAGCCGGGGACCGCCCGGAGTAACGTCGGCCGCGTGTCCGCCGAGACCGCAGAGCCCAACTCCATGGCACCCGTGCGCATCCTCGTCTACAGCGACGACGCACACACGCGCGAGCAAGTTCGGCTCGCTCTCGGAGAGCGCCCACATCCGTCGATGCCCACCATCGACTACATCGAGGTCGCGACGGCACCGATCGTCGTAGCCAAGCTCGATGCCGGCGGAATCGACCTCGCCATTCTCGACGGCGAGGCGAGTCCGGCGGGCGGCATGGGCGTCGCGAAACAACTCAAGGACGAGATCGCCGACTGTCCACCGATCCTCGTACTGACCGGTCGACCCGACGATGCGTGGCTGGCGTCGTGGTCGAGAGCGGAAGCCTCAGTGCCGCAGCCGATAGATCCGATCGAACTTGCTTCCACCGTCATCGCGCTTCTGCGTCGACAACTGAGCCGGTGAGCACCCGTTGCAGCGGTGATTCGTTGCGGCGCCGACTACTTCGGACTTTCGAGAGCGAAACTCGGCACCCCGAAAACGAACCCAATGTCGGAGGCCTCCCCTAGTGTGGGTGTCGCAGGTCACATAAGTATCGAATTGCTGGCAGTATCGAAATCGAACGGCACCTTCGGGCTGGGCGGACATCCGCACAGCGGAGAGGAGTTCGGGTGACATGAACGCTTACATCCCCATTCTCGTCCTCGGGGTCATCGCGATGGCCTTCGCTGTGGTGTCGGTTGTTCTCGCGTCCGTGGTCGGTCCGAAGCGGTACAACAGGGCGAAACTCGAAGCCTACGAATGCGGAATCGAACCGGCACCCCGTACCGCCGGTGGCGGGCGGTTTCCCGTCAAGTTCTATCTGACGGCAATGCTGTTCATCATCTTCGACATCGAGATCGTTTTCCTCTACCCGTGGGCGGTGCATTTCGATTCGCTCGGCTTGTTCGGCCTCGCGGCGATGGGACTTTTCATAGTCAACGTCTCGGTGGCATACGCATACGAATGGCGACGAGGCGGTCTCGGTTGGGACTAGGCCAGCGGACACAGGTACAGCACACATACGTCAGACAAAACCGGTCACACCGCAGCTGTTACGACTGAAAAGAGTCGGATATGGGTCTCGAAGAAAAGCTCCCCAGCGGATTTCTACTGACCACTGTCGAGGGCCTGGCAGGGTATGCCCGCAAAGGATCACTGTGGCCTGCCACCTTCGGGCTCGCGTGCTGCGCGATCGAGATGATGGCAACCACGTCAGGTCGCTTCGACCTGGCGCGGTTCGGCATGGAGGCATTCCGCGCGTCGCCGCGACAGGCAGACCTTCTGATCGTGGCCGGGCGGGTCAGTCAAAAGATGGGGCCGGTACTTCGTCAGGTCTACGACCAGATGGCCGAGCCGAAATGGGTTCTGGCCATGGGTGTGTGTGCGTCGTCCGGCGGTATGTTCAACAACTACGCAGTGGTACAGGGCGTCGACCACATCGTGCCGGTCGACATCTACTTGCCCGGCTGTCCGCCGCGGCCGGAGATGCTCCTGAACGCGATCATCGAACTGCACCGAAAGATCCAGGAGATGCCCCTCGGCGTGAACCGCGAAGAGGCACGCGCGGCAGCCGAGCGCGCCGCACTGGCATCCACCCCCACCATCGACATGAAGGGGCTTCTGCGATGACCGCGGGCAACAACGGATCGAGGGGGATGTTCGGGGTCCGCGGCAGTGGTGACACCTCGGGCTACAGCCGGCTCGCCCCGCCGATCTCAGTAGAGGACAAGGCCTCTCGACCGTTCGGTGGATACTTCGACGAAGTTGCGGACTCCTTGGATGCCGCATTGCGCAGCGGGGGCAGCACTTTCACCGATGCAATCGAGCGGGTAGTGATCTTTCGAGACGAGATGACGCTGCATGTCGAACGGTCTCACCTCCCGCAGGTCGCGCGCAGACTGCGCGACGAATCGGAACTGCGCTTCGAACTTTGCCTGGGTGTCGATGGAGTCCACTATCCACAGGACACCGGTCGCGAGCTCCACGCCGTGTATCCATTTGCTTCGATCACGCACAACCGCCGGATCAGACTGGAAGTGTCCGTGCCGGACTCCGATCCACATATTCCGTCCATCGTCGGGATATACCCCACCAACGATTGGCACGAGCGTGAGACCTACGACTTCTTCGGGATCGTCTTCGACGGTCACCCGGCCCTGACCCGTATCGAGATGCCCGACGACTGGAAGGGCCACCCACAGCGCAAGGACTATCCGCTCGGCGGTATCCCGGTCGAGTACAAGGGCGCCCAGACTCCTCCACCCGACGAGCGTAGGTCGTACAACTGATGAACGAGACGACAGGAAGCAACTCCGGTGCCACGACGGAAACCGTCGTCACAGCATCGGGTCAGGACTGGGACGACATCGTCACCGCGGCCGCTCGCCAGCGAACCGGCGAGGCCGAACGGATCGTGGTCAACATGGGCCCGCAGCATCCGTCCACTCACGGCGTCTTGCGCCTCATTCTCGAAATCGAGGGTGAGACAGTCGTGGAAGCTCGGTGTGGAATCGGCTACCTGCACACCGGAATCGAAAAGAATCTCGAATACCGGAACTGGACGCAGGGCGTCACTTTCGTTACTCGAATGGACTACCTGTCACCGTTCTTCAACGAAACCGCGTACTGCCTCGGAGTCGAAAAACTTCTCGGCATCACCGACGACATTCCCGAGCGAGCCACCGTCATTCGCGTGATGATGATGGAGCTCAATCGAATCTCGTCGCACCTTGTCGCCCTGGCAACCGGTGGAATGGAACTGGGCGCCGTGACGGCGATGCTGTTCGGATTCCGCGAACGCGAATTGATTCTGGACGTGTTCGAGACGATCACCGGACTGCGGATGAATCACGCCTACATCAGGCCTGGTGGTCTCGCTCAGGATCTACCCGACGGGTCGGTCGCGAAGGTACGAGAACTGTTGAAGGTCCTACCGAAACGGTTGCGTGACGTCGAACTGATGCTCAGTGACAACTCCATCTGGAAAGCCCGCACCCAGGGAATCGGATATCTCGATCTCACCGGCTGCATGGCGCTCGGCGTGACGGGGCCGGTCCTACGCGCCACGGGTCTCCCCCACGATCAGCGTCGAGCGCAGCCCTACTGCGGCTACGAGAACTACGAGTTCGACGTCGTGACGTACGACGGATCCGATTGCTACGGAAGGTACGTCATCCGTGTCGAGGAGATGAAGGAGTCCCTCAAGATCGTCGAGCAGTGCCTCGACAAACTGCAACCGGGGCCGGTCATGGTGGACGACAAGAAGATCGCCTGGCCTGCCGATCTCGCTGTCGGACCGGATGGCCTCGGCAATTCGCAGAAGCACATCGCGAAGATCATGGAGTCGTCCATGGAGGGTCTGATTCACCATTTCAAACTGGTCACCGAAGGAATCCGCGTGCCGCCCGGCCAGGTGTACGTCGCCGTCGAGTCCCCGCGTGGCGAGTTGGGTGTGCACATGGTCAGCGACGGGGGAACCCGGCCGTACCGCGTCCATTTCCGGGATCCGTCATTCACCAACCTTCAAGCGGTAGCGGCGATGTGCGAGGGAGGCATGGTGTCCGACGTGATCGCCTCGGTTGCCAGTATCGATCCCGTCATGGGCGGAGTGGACCGATGACCGGCCCGAACGGCTCGTCACGGGTGTTCATCGAACTCGGGCCGCGCCCGGACGAGCCCACGCAACTGGTACGCCCTGGCGCACGATCGAGTTATCCGCCTGACGTACTCGCCCGACTCGACGCCGATGCCGAAACCGTCATCGCTCGTTACCGTGAGCCCGACGCCGCGGCGACCACCAGTCGATCAGCCCTCCTGCCGCTCCTTCATCTCGTGCAGTCCGAGGACGGGTACATCACCCCGGCCGGGATCGATTTCTGCAGTGCCAAGCTGGGTTTGACCGGCGCCGAGGTTGCCGCCGTTTCCACCTTCTACTCGATGTATCGCCGTGGTCCGACGGGTGAGTATCTGGTCGGAGTCTGCACCAACACGCTGTGCGCGATCATGGGCGGAGACGACATCCTCGCAGCACTCGAAGAGCATCTCGGGTCAGCAGGCTCCAGAGACGAAGGCGGACACTCCATCTCGACGTCCGACGGCAAGATCACCCTCGAACACATCGAGTGCAATGCGGCGTGCGACTACGCCCCCGTCATGATGATCAACTGGGAGTTCTTCGACAACCAGACTCCGGAATCGGCGCGCTCACTCGTCGATGCGCTCCGCGCCGGAGAGCGCGTGACACCCAGTCGCGGTGCCACACTGTGTTCGTTCCGGCAGACCGCACGCACCTTGGCCGGTTTCCCGGATACGCGAATCGAAGCAGCCGAAGCACAAACAATCGGCGGGGCAACTCTTGCCGGACTGCGTATCAGCCGATCTCACGACGACAACCCACCCGGCTCGGCCTCAGCAGCCGACGCTCCCGACGAAGGGAAGTGACATGACACTCGCCCCCGTCCTGAGTCGCTACTGGGATCAACCGAACTCGTGGACTCTCGACAGCTACCTTCGTCACGACGGCTACCAAGCCCTACGCAAAGCGCTAGCCATGTCCCCCGACGCCGTGATCGAAACGGTCAAGGACGCGGGCCTTCGTGGGCGCGGTGGCGCCGGTTTCCCGACGGGCCTCAAGTGGAGTTTCATCCCACAGAGCACCGAAGACAAGCCAGGAGACGGCAAGCCTCACTATCTCGTCGTCAATGCCGACGAGTCCGAACCGGGCACATGCAAGGACATGCCGTTGATGATGGCGACCCCACACACGTTGGTCGAGGGAGTCATCATCGCGGCGTATGCAATTCGAGCGGCCAAAGCGTTCATCTACGTCCGGGGCGAGGTGGTCCCGGTCCTGCGACGTCTGCAGACCGCCGTGGCCGAGGCCTACGCGGCCGGATACCTGGGCCGCAACATCCTCGGTTCGGGATTCGACTTGGATCTCGTCGTGCACGCCGGAGCAGGCGCGTACATCTGTGGTGAGGAGACAGCCCTCCTCGATTCGTTGGAGGGACGACGCGGTCAGCCTCGACTGCGGCCGCCATTCCCCGCCGTCGCCGGCCTCTACGCCTGCCCGACCGTCGTCAACAACGTCGAGTCCATCGCGAGTGTGCCGTCGATCGTCCTGGGCGGCCCGGAGTGGTTCCGGTCGATGGGAAGCGAGAAGTCGCCGGGGTTCACGTTGTACTCGCTCTCTGGTCATGTCACCACTCCCGGCCAGTACGAGGCGCCGCTCGGCATCACGTTGCGAGAACTTCTCGATTACGCGGGCGGCGTTCGCACCGGGCACACCCTCAAGTTCTGGACTCCCGGCGGATCCTCGACTCCGATCTTCACCGACGAACATCTCGATGTCCCACTCGACTACGAGGGTGTCGGCGCGGCGGGATCGATGCTCGGCACCAAGGCACTGCAGATATTCGACGACACAACCTGCATCGTGCGCGCGGTGCTGCGGTGGACCGAGTTCTACGCCCACGAATCTTGCGGTAAATGCACGCCGTGCCGCGAAGGCACGTACTGGCTGGTGCAGATCCTGCGGCGACTCGAAGGCGGAACAGGTACTGAAGCTGATCTCACCAAACTTCTCGACATCTCGGACACCATCCTCGGAAAATCCTTCTGCGCGTTGGGCGACGGAGCGACCAGCCCGATCATGTCCTCCCTGAAGTACTTCCGCGAGGAATACGTAGCGCATTTCGACGGCAACGGATGCCCGTTCGATCCTCGCCGGTCCGTTCTCGCGACAGGAGCGTTCGTCTCATGACTGCAGCCGACGCCACCACTGGAACCGATGCGGCACCGCCGATTGATCTCGTCACCCTCACCATCGACGGCCGGGAACTCCAGGTACCCAAGGGCACGTTGATCATTCGCGCTGCAGAGATGATCGGCACACAGATTCCGCGGTTCTGCGATCATCCTCTTCTGGACCCGGTCGGGGCGTGCCGACAGTGCATCGTGGAGGTCGAAGGTCAACGCAAGCCGGTGGCGTCCTGCACGACACCGGTTGCGGACGGAATGGTCGTCACCACACAGCTCACGTCACCGGTGGCGGAGAAGGCGCAGCGCGGGGTGATGGAACTCCTGCTCATCAACCACCCTCTGGACTGCCCCGTGTGTGACAAGGGCGGCGAGTGTCCGCTTCAAAACCAGGCGATGTCGACCGGTCGCACCGAATCCCGGTTCGGTGAGGAGAAAAGGACCTACCCCAAGCCCATCCCACTCTCGTCCGAAATCCTGCTCGACCGCGAGCGTTGCGTCCTCTGCGCCAGATGCACACGGTTTTCGGGCCAGATCGCCGGCGACCCGTTCATCGATCTCCTCGAGCGCGGCGCGCTTCAACAGGTCGGGATCTACGCCAACGAGCCCTTCGAGTCCTACTTCTCGGGCAACACCATCCAGGTGTGCCCGGTCGGCGCGCTTACCAGTACGGCATACCGATTCCGGGCGCGACCGTTCGATCTGGTGTCCAGCCCCAGCGTGTGTGAACACTGCGCCGACGGATGTGCTCAGCGCACGGACCACCGTCGCGGAAAGGTTCTCCGCCGTCTCGCCGGGGACGACCCCGAAGTCAACGAGGAATGGAACTGCGACAAGGGCCGTTTCGCATTCACGTACACGACCCAAGGTGATCGGATCACCACTCCCCTGATCCGCAACGCTGACGGCGAATTGATTCCGGCGTCGTGGCCCATGGCACTCGACCTCGTTGCGCGATCCTTCGCGCAGGCCCGCGGTGACGCAGGCGTACTCGTCGGCGGACGCTCTACCTTGGAGGACGCCTACGCCTACGGCAAGTTCGCGCGAGTTGCTCTCGCTACCAACAACATCGACTTCCGAATCCGTGCTCATTCTGCCGAAGAGGCAGGTTTCCTCTCAGCACACGTCGCCGGCCGCACACTCGAAGAGTCGGTGACGTACCAGGACCTCGAGTCGGCCCCGGCCGCATTGCTGGTAGCTCTCGAGCCCGAGGAGGAGTCACCGATCATCTTCCTGCGGCTGCGCAAGGCCGCACGTTTCGGCAAGACGACGGTGCTCTCCAGCGCGCCATTCGCTACGCGCGGCCTGCAGAAGATGGGCGGCTCTTTGCTTCGGACCGTACCCGGAAGTGAAGCAGCTCTGATGGATTCGTTGGCTCGCCCTGGAAATGAGGAGGGCCAGCTCCTCCGGCAGCCCGGTGCAGTGATCCTGTTGGGCGAACGAATCAGTGAGGTGGCGGGCGGCTTCGCCGCGGCGGTACGTCTCGCCGAAGCGACAGGAGCTTGTTTGGCTTGGGTCCCACGCCGCGCTGGTGATCGCGGCGCCGTCGAGGCCGGCGCACTACCGGGATTGCTTCCCGGCGGACGCCCCGTTGCGGACCCGGCAGCACGTCAGGAGGTGGAATCAGTGTGGGGGGCCTCCATCCCGGCATCCGACGGGCGCGACGCCGCGAGTCTGCTGGATCCGGGGCAGACGACTGCTGCCCTTCTTGTCGGCGGCGTCGAATTGAGTGATCTCCCGAACCCGGCGAAGGCAAGGGCCGCGATCGAAGCAGCAGGGTTCGTGGTGAGTTTGGAGATCCGTCACAGCGGAGTCACCGAACTCGCCGACGTCGTCTTCCCGGTGGCACCGGTCGCCGAGAAGCCCGGAACCTTCCTCGACTGGGAAGGCCGCGAGCGCGTGTTCGACACCGCGTTGAGAACGACAGGAGTGATGCCGGATCAGCGCGTTCTCCACGCGATCGCAGCCGAGATGGGCATCGATCTGGGCCTACCCGACGCAGATTCCGCACGCTCGGAGATACACCGCCTCGGCGCTTGGTCCGGATCGCGCCCCACCTCGCCTCAGGTCCCGTCAGGCACCATCCCCACACCGGCACTGGGCGAGGCAGTGTTGTCGAGTTGGCGAATGCTGCTCGACAACGGCCGATTGCAAGACGGCGAGCCCAACCTGGCGGGTACGGCACGGCTCCCACTCGTACGTTTGTCTGCCGAGACCGCTGCCGAGATCGGCGCCGACAACGGCGATCACGTTGCGGTGTCGACTGAATCCGGTTCCATCACATTACCGTTGGAGATCACCGAACTCCCGCCTCGAACAGTCTGGCTCCCACTCAATTCACCGGGTAGCACGATCTACGAAACGCTCTGTGTTACCGCGGGTTCCGTGGTGAAGATTGCGAAGGCTGGAGCGCAATGACCACCCACGAATACGGGACCGTGGCAGCTCCGGTCGACCTGTCGGCGTTCGGGCACGACCCGTGGTGGTTGGTGATCGGCAAGGCTCTCGCCATTTTCGTGTTCCTCGTACTCACACCGCTGGTGGCAATTTACGCGGAGCGAAAGGTCATGGCACGCATGCAGATGCGTGTCGGACCGAACCGCGTCGGCCCCCGTGGAATGCTCCAGAGTCTCGCTGACGGAATCAAGCTCGCCCTCAAGGAGGGCATCACACCGACCGGCGCCGACAAACCGATTTATCTCCTCGCGCCCGTCATCGCAGTCGTGCCCGCGTTCATGGCCTTTGCCGTCATCCCGTTCGGTCCGCAGGTGTCGATCTTCGGAACCCTTTCACCCCTGCAACTGACCGATCTGCCGGTCGGAGTTCTCTACATCCTCGCCGTAACTTCAATCGGTGTGTACGGGATCGTGCTTGCCGGCTGGTCGTCCGGATCGACGTATCCACTACTGGGCGCACTTCGATCGACCGCGCAGGTCATCTCCTACGAAGTAGCAATGGGGCTGTCCTTCGCCGCCGTCTTCCTCTACGCCGGAACGATGTCCACGTCCGGAATCGTCAGTGCCCAACAAGGTGCCTGGTACGTCTTTCTCCTCCTGCCGTCCTTCCTGATCTACGTGACAGCCATGGTCGGCGAAACCAACAGGGCTCCCTTCGACCTTCCCGAGGCCGAGGGTGAACTGGTGGGTGGGTTCCACACCGAGTACTCCTCACTCAAGTTCGCGATGTTCATGCTGGCCGAGTACGTGAACATGGTGACGGTGTCCGCTCTGGCCACGACACTGTTCCTGGGCGGGTGGCACGCACCGTTCCCGTTCAACCTGTGGGACGGCGCCAATTCCGGTTGGTGGCCCGTGCTGTGGTTTGTCGCCAAGGTGTGGGGCTTCCTCTTCGTCTTCATCTGGCTGCGCAGTACCCTTCCGCGGTTGCGCTACGACCAGTTCATGAATCTCGGATGGAAGATTCTCATCCCCGCTGCCTTGGTGTGGGTGATGGTGATCGCGACTGTTCGTGCCTTCCGCAACGAGGGTTACAACACCTGGGTCGTACTTCTCTGCGTCGCACTGGTTCTCGGAGCTGCGCTCCTGATCGTGTTGGCCGGGACTTACCGCAGCCGACGCCGAACCGCCGCGTTGGTGCCCGATTCGGGGACCCGGCCTTTCGATGCGATGTCGGGCGGCTTCCCGGTTCCACCCCTACCTGGTCAAACGCTGCCGACCCGAAAACTACCGGGTCAGAACGTGCCACCGCCGCGGCGGACAGATGTTTCCGACACATCGGAGGACTCCCATGCCTGATTTCCTCGGACCTATCGCGGGTTTCGGAGTGACGCTCTCGACAATGTTCAAGAAACCCGAGACCGAGTTCTATCCGGAGGAGAAGCGGCCCACCGCGCCCGGATACCACGGTCGCCATCAACTCAACCGGTATGCGGACGGACTCGAGAAGTGCATCGGTTGCGAACTGTGTGCCTGGGCTTGCCCCGCCGACGCGATCTATGTCGAGGGTGCTGACAACACCGAAGAAGAACGGTTCTCCCCCGGCGAGCGTTACGGGCGGGTGTATCAGATCAACTACCTGCGGTGCATCGGCTGTGGCCTCTGCGTCGAGGCTTGCCCCACTCGGGCTCTCACCATGACCAACGAGTACGAGATGACCGACGACAACCGAGCCGGGTTGATCTACGAGAAGGACCGCCTTCTCGCGCCCCTGAAACCCGACATGGCAGCGCCACCACACGCGCTGCGTCCCGGCACAACTCAGGACGACTACTACCGCGGCGACATCACAGCAGCTCCCGAACAGCCAGCACCCGAGCAAGAGCCGAACCCGGAGACCGAGAAATGATCGCGTCGGTCACGACCACGATCCTGGCGGAGGGAACGATGACATCGACCTCCACCGGCGAGGCGGTGCAGTTCTGGATCCTCGGAACCCTTGCGGTGATCAGCGCTTTGGGCGTGGTCGCCGCCCCCAAGGCCGTCTACTCTGCGCTCTTCCTTGCAATGACGATGATCATCCTGGCCGTCTTCTACATCGTGCAGGGCGCACTGTTCCTGGGTGTCGTCCAGGTCGTCGTCTATACCGGCGCAGTGATGATGTTGTTCCTGTTCGTCCTGATGCTGGTCGGCGTGGATTCTTCGGACTCCTTGGTCGAAACGCTACGGGGACAACGCGTCAGCGCGATCGTGATCGGCGTCGGATTCGGGCTACTCCTTATCGGCGGCCTCGGAAATGCGTCGATCTCGGGGTTCACCGGATTCACCGGACTCGACCAGGGCAACATCGACGCTCTCGCCGATCTCATCTTCATCCGCTACGTCTGGGCCTTCGAACTGACCGGCGCACTGCTGATCACGGCGACACTTGGCGCAATGATGCTCGCGCATCGGGAGAAGATCGGATCCACGCTCAGCCAACGCGAACTCTCGCAGCAACGATTCGCGTACCTGGGCAGCGATGAGAGCAATCCCGACAAGGGCTCGGCCACTCCCCTCCCCAGTCCCGGCGTGTACGCACGTCACAACGCAGTAGACATGCCGGCACTGTTGCCCGACGGAACGTTCTCGACCCTCTCCGTCAGCAGCGCACTCACTCCGCGATCCCCGGATCCGAGTACCGGTGAGGAGTCTGCGCGATGAATCCCGAGAATTACCTGTATCTGTCGGTCCTGTTGTTCACCATCGGGGCTGCGGGAGTCCTCCTGCGACGCAACGCCATCGTGGTGTTCATGTGTATCGAATTGATGCTCAACGCCGCCAACCTGGCATTCGTGACCTTCGCGCGCATGCACGGCAATCTGGACGGCCAGATCTTCGCCTTCTTCACGATGGTGGTAGCTGCTGCCGAAGTAGTCGTCGGCCTGGCAATCATCATGATCATCTTCCGATCTCGGCGTTCTGTATCCGTCGACGACGCAGACCTGCTGAAGTACTGACATGTCAGGAGGAATCACGTCCGCCATCTGGTTGCTCCCCGCCCTGCCCCTGTGCGGCGCCGCTGTCCTGTTGCTGGCGGGTCGTCGCACGAACGCGTGGGGCCACCTATTCGCCTGCGTCATGACACTCGCGTCGTTTGTCGTCGCAGTGGTGTTTTTCATCTCCATGCTCGGCCGCGACACCGCCGACCGCACCGTCACCGAGCACCTGTTCAGTTGGGTCCCGGTCGACAGTCTTCAGGTCGAGTTCGGACTGCAGCTTGATCAACTGTCGATGTGTTTCGTCCTGCTCATCACCGGTGTAGGTTCGCTGATCCACATCTACTCGGTCGGCTACATGGCGCACGACCCCGAGCGTCGTAAGTTCTTCGCCTACCTCAATCTCTTCCTCGCTGCGATGCTGCTCCTCGTGCTCGCCGACAACTTCCTCGGGCTCTACGTCGGCTGGGAAGGCGTCGGTTTGGCGTCGTACCTGCTGATCGGTTTCTGGCAGCACAAGCCGTCGGCGGCGACCGCTGCCAAGAAGGCTTTTGTCGTCAATCGGGTGGGCGACATCGGATTGATGATCGCGATGATGTTGATGTTCAGCACGTTCGGCTCGCTCTCGTTCAGCAGCGTCTTCGCCGACGCGTCTGGTGCAAGCGAAGGTGTCCTGACGGCGATCGGCCTGATGCTCCTCCTCGCTGCATGCGCGAAGTCCGCGCAGGTGCCACTGCAGTCGTGGCTCGGCGACGCGATGGAGGGCCCCACCCCCGTCTCGGCTCTGATTCACGCGGCCACGATGGTCACGGCCGGCGTCTACCTGATCGTGCGCTCCAATCCGATCTTCGATCTCGCACCCGACGCTCAACTCGTGGTTGTCATCGTCGGTGCCGTGACGCTGCTGTTCGGTGCGATCATCGGCTGCGCGAAGGACGACATCAAGAAAGCGCTCGCCGCATCGACCATGAGTCAGATCGGATACATGGTCCTGGCAGCGGGTCTCGGACCAGCTGGATACGCCTTCGCAATCCTTCATCTGATCACCCACGGATTCTTCAAGGCAGGCCTGTTCCTCGGTGCGGGTTCGGTGATGCACGCGATGAACGACGAAACCGACATGCGGCGCTACGGCGGGCTCCGAGCGTTCATGCCACTGACTTTTGTCACGTTCGGGCTCGGATACCTTGCCATCATCGGTGTTCCGCCGTTTGCCGGGTTCTTCTCCAAGGACAAGATCATCGAGGTTGCGATCGGCGAGGGTGGCGTCAAGGGTGTTGTGCTGGGCATCGTCACCCTGTTGGGTGCGGCCCTCACTGCCTTCTACATGAGCCGCGTGATGCTGATGACCTTCTTCGGGAAGGCCCGCTGGGAGAACCAGAAACCTCACGAATCTCCGGCGGTGATGACGTCTCCGATGATCATCCTGGCGGTGGGGTCCGTCGGCGCCGGGATGCTCCTGACCATCGGGTCCAGCTTGCAGAACTGGCTCGAACCGGTTGTCGGCTCACATCACGTCGAACCGCAGATACCCGCATGGTCGATCACCGCGCTGGCGCTGCTCGCAGTTGCCGCCGGCGTCGCGATTGCGTATCGCGAGTACGCCACCCGGGAGATTCCACTTGTGGCACCGACTCCGGTTTCACCGTTGACCGGTGCGGCTCGCCGCGATCTGTACGGTGACGCCTTCAACGAGACGGTGTTCATGAAGCCTGGACAACAACTCACCAAGTCGTTGGAAGTGTTCGACACCAAGGGAATAGGCGGCGTCGTGGGCAGCTTTGCGGTGGTCGTCACCGGGCTGTCCGCGCTCACGCGGAAGCTACAGACCGGGTTTGTTCGCTCGTACGCGCTGGTGATGTTTGTCGGAGCAACACTCGTGGTCGCGACAATGATGGCGGTGACACTGTGGTGATCGAAGCGGCGGTGAGCGACTCTGTGACCAATACCGGCTTCCCCGCGCTGACGGTGCTCTGGTTGCTTCCGCTCATCGGAGCGGGTGTTGTCCTCGCTCTGCCGGCACGGTCGTACCAATTTGCGAAGTCTCTCGCATTGGCTGTGTCCGTGGCAGTCCTGGTGGTCGCCGCCGTTCTCGGAGTTGCGTTCGACCGCGGCGGCGAACAATTTCAATTTGTCGAAAGCCACAGCTGGATACCGGCTTTCGGCACCAGCTACACACTCGGACTCGACGGGATCGCACTCGTTCTGGTTCTTCTCACCGCAGTGCTGGTGCCATTACTACTGATCGCGGGCTGGAACGACGTCCCGGCAGACGCGGAATCACCCAAGAGAATGCCGCACACCTATTTCGCGCTGATCCTTGTTGTCGAGTCCATGGTGATGATTTCGTTCAGCGCCTTGGACATTCTCTTGTTCTACATTTTCTTCGAGGCAATGCTGATACCGATGTATTTCCTCATCGGCGGGTTCGGCGGAGTGGGCAGATCTCGCGCAGCCGTGAAGTTTCTGCTCTACAACCTCCTCGGCGGCCTGGTCATGCTCGCTGCAGTCATCGGCCTGTACGTGGTCACCACGCGCGACGAGAGTCCTTTCGCCAGTGGCACTTTCGACTTCCGGGCGATCGCCTCAGCGGCAAACAGCGGTGAACTCGGTGTTGGACCCGGGGTGCTCAACGCCTTGTTCCTCGGATTCATGTTCGCGTTCGCGGTGAAAGCACCGCTCTGGCCGCTGCACAGTTGGTTGCCGGACTCCGCGGTGGAATCGACTCCGTCGACAGCAGTGCTGATGATGGCGGTCGTGGACAAGGTGGGCACGTTCGCGATGATTCGCTACTGCCTGCAACTGTTCCCGGAGTCGTCGTCGACTTTTGCACCGTGGATCATCACGCTCGCCGTTATCGGGATCGTCTACGGCGCAATACTGGCGATCGCGCAAACAGACGTCATGAGACTGATCGCCTACACGTCGATTTCGCACTTCGGCTTCATCATTCTCGGAATCTTCGCGATGACCAGCCAGAGCCAGGCGGGTTCCGCGCTGTACATGGTCAATCACGGAGTCTCCACTGCGGCTCTGTTCTTGATTGCGGGATTCCTCGTCTCGCAGCGAGGTACTCGATCGATCGCGGCGTACGGCGGCGTCCAGAAAGTTGCACCCGTACTTGCCGGCACATTCCTCGTTGCGGGGCTGGCAACGCTGTCGCTGCCGGGTCTCGCGCCGTTCATCAGTGAGTTCCTGGTGCTGATCGGGACGTACTCGCGATACCACGTGGCCGCTATCGCGGCGACTGCCGCGCTTGTCCTGTCCGCGATCTACATACTCTGGCTCTACCAGCGCATGATGGGCGGACCTGTGAAGGAAGAGCAGGGAACGATCCGCGACCTCGCTCGACGCGAACTCGTGGTGGTCGCCCCTCTGATCGCACTCTTGTTGCTTCTCGGCATCTACCCCAAGCCTGCCTTGGACGTCATCACTCCTGCAGTGAGCCATACGGTCGTCGACGAGGCTCCGACCCCGCTCGTCGCCGACCACGAAGGAGGTGCCCACAAATGAGTTCCTTCAACGACGTGACCATCCTCGGCTCAGCCGGCACGGCGTCACCCAGTGTCGAATACAGCTTGCTCTCGCCAATGTTGATCGTGTTCGGTGTTGCGGTTGTGGGCGTACTCATCGAGGCATTCGCACCCCGGCGTTTTCGATACCCCGTGCAACTCGTCCTCGGTGTCGCAGGCTTGGCGGCCGCATTCGTGGCAGTGCTTCTGCTCGCCGGCACGCGGTCGACGGCGATGATGGGTTCTGTAGCGGTCGACGGTCCGACCCTTTTCCTGCAGGCCACGATCCTTCTCGTGTCGATCCCCGCAGTACTGCTGATCGCCGAGCGAGGCTCGGGCAACACCGCCGAGGTGATCGCGCAACACGACGCGCTCGGCGGTTTCACCCCTCAAGCGTCGAGCGTCCCCGGAAGTGTTGCGGAACAAGAAGCGGTCAAGGTCGGTATCGCCCAGACCGAGGTCTTTCCGCTCACCCTCTTCGCTGTCGGCGGCATGCTCCTCTTTCCCGCGTCCAACGATCTGCTGACGATGTTCGTTGCGCTCGAAGTGTTCTCACTGCCTCTGTATCTCCTGTGTGGTCTGGCACGCCGACGTCGCCTGCTCTCCCAGGAAGCTGCGCTCAAGTACTTTCTGCTCGGGGCATTTTCGTCGGCGTTCTTCGTTTTCGGAATCGCATTGCTGTACGGCTATGCCGGGACGGTCACGCTCTCCGGTATCGCCGACGCAGCACGCAGCGGGTCGGGTACCGATGCCTTCCTGTGGCTCGGGACAGCACTCGTGGCCGTGGGATTACTGTTCAAAGTCGGTGCCGTGCCGTTCCATTCGTGGATTCCCGATGTCTATCAAGGGGCGCCGACGCCGATCACCAGTTTCATGGCTACCGCGACCAAGATCGCCGCATTCGGTGCCATCCTTCGTGTCTTCTATGTGGCTCTGCCCAACGAGTACGTGAACTGGCGTCCACTGATGTGGGCAGTCGCGATTCTCACGATGGTTGTCGGATCGATCGTCGCTGTGACGCAAACCGATATGAAGCGGATGCTCGCGTATTCGGCCATCGCGCACACCGGATTCATTCTGACCGCTGCGGTTGCGGATTCGGATGCCGGCCTGGCCTCGGCGATGTTCTACCTTCTAGCCTACGGATTCAGCACCGTGGGCGCGTTCGCCGTCGTGAGTCTGGTTCGGGACGCAGACGGTGAGGTCGCGACGCTCTCGCGCTGGGCCGGATTGGGCCGGCGCTCACCGCTGGTCGGAGTTGTGTTTGCACTGTTCCTGTTGGCTTTCGCCGGGATCCCGTTGACCAGTGGGTTCATCGGAAAGTTCGCGGTGTTCAGCGCGGCAGCCGAGGGCGGGGCCGCACCTCTCGTGATCGTCGGCGTCCTGTGCAGCGCGATCGCCGCGTACTTCTACGTGCGAGTGATCGTGTTGATGTTCTTCACCGAATCGGCCGCAGACGCTCCGACCGTCGTGGTACCGAGTGCACTGACCAGCAGCGTGATCGGCCTCGGCGCCGGTGTCACGCTCATCCTCGGCATACTCCCCCAGCCGGCGCTCGACCTCGCCGAGCGTGCAGCGGACTTCCTACACTGAGCCGATGCGTGAATCTGACCTCGACCCCGGGCTGCCGAGCATCATCCGGGCCCCATGGTTCGTCGGGTTTTCAGCGGTAGCGATTGTCCATCTGATCCTCAATGCCGCTGATGCTGCGCCCTGGGACGGGATCACCAAGGTCATGCTCGCTCCGATTCTGGCTGCCTGGGTTGTCGCCCGACGCGGACCTCGAATTGTTGCTGCTGCGCTGATTGCCTGTGCTTTCGGAGATTTGTTCCTGATCTGGGAGACCACGTTTGTCATCGGGATGGCAGCCTTCGCGATCGGTCACCTCTGCTTCATCCGATTCTTTCTCTCACACGGCGCGCTTCGGGAGATACGAAGGCGGCCATGGTTTCTGTGCGCTTACACCGTCGCTGGGATCGCTCTTGTGTCGTACACCTGGACCGGTCTCGAACCTGAACTTCGAATTGCCGTCCCCGTGTACGCCGCAATCCTGGTGGGAACCGCATCAACCGCACTGACGTACAACTCGATCACCGGTATCAGCGGCGCGCTGTTCCTCACCTCTGACGCCCTCATCCTGCTCGGCCAGGCGAACAAGTGGCAGCCCGCCGCTGCGGGCATCTGGATCATGACGCTGTACATCCTCGCTCTGTTGCTTCTGACAGTGGGAGTTCTCGGCCGGAGTAAGACGCCAAACCGTCCATTAGCTCAGCGGCTGTAAGGATCAGCAACCAGCCGGACATCTCTTCATATGACCCCGAAATCCGAGGAACAACCGCCGCCGAGCGGCGAAGACCGGTTCACCGCCCTGTGGGACGCCTACGCCGGTCGGGTGTTCGCGTATACCTGTCGCCACGTTGATCATCACAGCGCGCAGGAGTTTGTCTCCGAGACGTTCCTCGTTGCCTGGCGACGCTTGGACGAAGTGCCCGAGCCGGCACTGCCATGGCTGTTGGTGGTGGCTCGAAACACCGTGAACAATAACCGTCGCAGCGTTCGGCGCCTTGACGCGCTCACCGAGAAGATGGGACGCATCGAGCAGATTGCGGCATCGACGCCGGGCGCCGACGTCACTGTCACCGAACGCACGGAACTGCTCGAAGCACTGGCAACACTCACCGTCACCGAACGTGAAGCCCTGCTCCTGACTGCCTGGGACGGGTTGACCGCCACCGAAGCCGCGCGGGTCGCTGGGTGTTCGGTTCCGGCCATGCATGTTCGTCTCTTTCGCGCTCGGCGTCGATTGCGCGCCGGGTTGACTTCAGAATCCGTCACCGTAATCCCGATGAACACCGCCCGACCTTGCGCTGCCGCCGAACACGGGAGTACCCCATGAGCAAAGATCTGCTGACCACGCTCGAGAAGCTGCGGCCGAGCGATACGGTTTCCGCCGAACTCTGGCCCGAGAACGTCCAAGATGCCGTACGCACCCGAATCATGGCTACCGAAAACAACATTGGGGCAACCAAGGCTCCACGCCGTCGCGTCGGTGCCATCGTTCTCGTCGCGGCGATCTGCGCAGCAGTGGTGGTGGGCTGCGCCGCTGCCACGGGGATGATGCCGAAAGCGTTCACCGACATGTACTCGGGTTGGCAGACGATGCCGGGAACCAACGGCGGAATAGATCCGTCCACCGCCGAGCGGGTCGGGTCCATTCCCGGACCTGACGGAACCTTGTTCAGCGTCTTTGTCGCCCACGGCGCCAATGGCTGGAGGTGCGTCGCCCCGGTTTTCGAGGCGTCAGCCGACATCGACAAGGTTGGTCCGTCGAAATTCATCGGCCTCGGACACGGCTGCAGATCAATTGACTTGTACGGCGCGGATTCATTCGGGGGCGGCGCCGGGTACGAGGCCGGTCCGCACGAGGCGACCTACGACGCAGGAGCGGGAGGTGCTGTCCGAGCCGAACTTCACACCGCAGACGGCCAGATCTATCCGACAATTCTTGCCGAAGACCGCTTCTACGGATGGATTCCCCTGTCGCTCACGTCCCCTCGTCCAACCCTCGTCGGATATGCCGCAGACGGGACGGTCGTCGGCACCCGGTGAGCTGTCGGTACCCTCGAAAGATGACTGCACACGCCCCGAACGAGCGCATCCCCAGCCAGTGGGAAGAGATCACTGCAGCCGACTCGACGCATTCCACACGATATGTCGAGCGTTTCCGTTCCATGAGAGCGGACGGCAAGGACATTGTCGGGGAAGCACGTTTGATCGACGCGATGCTCGGACGCGGTGGCCGGGTTCTCGATGCAGGGTGCGGGCCTGGCCGACTCGGCGGTTATCTGCACGACGTCGGGCATGTGGTTGTCGGAGTCGATGTCGACCCGGTTCTCATCGCTGCCGCAGAAGAAGACCACCCCGGACCGACGTGGCTTGTCGGCGATCTCGCCGAACTCGATCTGCCGGCCCGCGGTGTCGAGGCGGATTTCGACGTCATCGTGTCGGCAGGCAATGTGGTGGCGTTTCTCGCGCCGTCCACCAGGCAAGCAGTATTGTCAGGATTTGCTCGTCATCTCGCTCCGAGCGGCCGAGTAGTCATCGGATTCGGTGCCGGCCGTGGCTACGAGTTCCCCGAGTTTCTCGCCGACGCGACCGCGAGTGGCCTCGAGGCTGATCTGCTGCTCTCCACGTGGGATCTTCGCCCGTTCAAGGAGGATTCCGAATTCCTGGTCGCGGTGTTCTCCCGCGCCTGACCCGGCACTTCCCCCGCAGTCCCTGCGATCCGTCACACGGCGATCAACTCACCCTGATCACAATGGTGGCGACTGTTGTTCACTACGAACATAATTGGATCAATGCGGGTGTGGCCGAGCGGCAAGGCAGCGGTCTGCAAAACCGTCCACGCAGGTTCGACTCCTGCCATCCGCTCCCCTTGCGAACCAGCGACTCATGTCGCAACCCCCACCTAGGAATGACATTCGGTGCACGCAGCCTGCATCGCTCCGCTCCGTCTCCGCGCACATGGCTCCGGACAGTTACCCTCGATCGATGCACCCTCTCCCCGAGACAGGACAGTTACCTCCCGGACCGATGGCTTTGCAAGTGGAACACCTCTGCATGGCGTTCGGCGCGAAAGTTGCTGTGAACGACCTTTCTCTTGCGGTGCCCTCAGGTTCGTTGTTCGGTCTGGTTGGCCCGAATGGTGCGGGAAAAACGACCACATTGTCGATGGCTGTCGGATTGCTTCGCCCGCACTACGGTCGCAGCCTGGTGTACGGCTACGACGTGTGGAACGACCCTGTGGCAGCGAAGAGTCTGCTCGGCGTTCTACCCGACGGTCTGGCGCTACCCGCCCAGTTCACCGGTCATGAACTACTCACCTATTTCGGGCGACTGCGCGGTATGCCAGAGGACGTCATCGCGTCACGACGCGACGAACTGTTGGCCGCGCTCGATCTCGCCGATGCAGGTGGAACGGTCATCGCCGATTATTCAGCGGGCATGACGAAGAAAATCGGGTTGGCCTCGGCCTTGTTGCACGGCCCTCGCTTACTGGTACTGGATGAGCCGTTCGAAGCTGTCGACCCCATTTCTTCGGCCGGAATTCGGAGCATTCTGCTCTCGTTCGTCCACTCAGGTGGCTCGGTCATTCTTTCCAGTCACGTGATGGCCCTTGTCGAACAACTGTGTACTCACATCGGAGTCATCGCAGACGGTCGCGTCGTGGCTTCAGGAACGGTCGACGAGGTGCGCGCAGGCAACACTCTCGACGAGGCATTCGTTCGCCTGGTCGGTAGCCGCAGTCCCAGTCCCGACGGACTGTCATGGATGCGCGCATGACCACCACCAGCTTTTCACCGACACACTGGAACCCGTCGGTCTCTGTGTGGCGCACTGTTCTCCGCATGCGCATGACCCTCTACAAACGTCAGTTCACCGGTGGAAGAGCTGTAATCAAGGTCATTGCAGCGTTGTTCGGGGTTCTGGGGGCAGCGCTACTGTGCCTACGAGCTTCGGGAAAGAACGGTGTTTCTCCCGATCTCGTCAGCGGCACAACCAGTCTCGCACTTTCGGCTATCGGCGTGATGTGGATCTTGATGCCGATCATGTCTGGTCTGTCAGATGACAATCTTCACCCCAGACATTTCCAGCTACTCCCCCTGGAACCCGTCCGACTCGCCAGAGCACTGTTCTCGACGTCGCTGGTCGGTATGACCGTGCCGATTACCGCGTTGGCTGCAGCAGCGATTCCAATTTATGCCGCTACACACCACCCTGCCGCACTGCCATTGGCCATTATCGCTTGGCCCGCAACGGTCCTGCTCATTGTCGGCACCTCACGGGTCGCGATGCTGGCGATGTCGCAGCTCCTGCGGAGTCGTCGCAGCCGCGAACTGGGACTGTTGGCATTCGGCACGTTCTTCGGCGGACTGTATCTGCTGCAATTTCCGCTGCAGAGTCGCCTCGGCACGGTCGTGGACGGCGACGTCACGTGGCCGCTCACGGTCGCGCATTCGATCCCGTTCGCGTGGGGAATCACCAGTGTCGACGCAGCAGCAGGAGGCGCCTGGCTCCTCGCCGCCGGAGCAGTCCTCGCCCTGGTGCTGGTCGATCTCGCACTGCTGTGGTCATGGCAACGCCTGGTCGTTCGCTACTTCAACGGGAAGGTCGCAGAATCAGCGGGCGCCACTTCCGTGCAATTGAAGAACCAGGGCCGCGACATTCGAACCGGTTGGCGCGCATCCCGACTGGGCACCGTCATCTCTCGCGAGCTTTCGCTCTGGCACGGAGACATGCGCCGACGAACACAACTGCTCTCCGTTGCCATCATGACCTTGGTCTCCGGCTTCGGACCGCTGATCTCGTCATCGATCCCCTTCTCCGCCGCATGGGGTGCCTGGTTCCTGATCTACCTGGCAATGGCAGCCGGATCGAATCTGTACGGATTCGACGGCGCATCGATCTGGCATCTGGTGATGATCCCCGAAGCCGCTGCCGCTGACGTCCGGGGCCGACAAATCGCGTGGGCGATCGTGACGACACCCTTCGTGGTCGTCGCAACAGCTGCTGTACGGATCTTCGGGGACCTCGGGACCGACCGACTGGCCGTGCCGCTCGCCGTCGGCATTTCGATGATGGGAGTCGGTGCAGGACTGGCAGTAGCGATATCCGCCAAAGCCCCCTACCCGGTCCCGGAGATGAAGAAGTCGTTCTCCCTCAACACCCGTGGATCCTTCAATGGCTCGTCCTTCGGACTGATCATCCTCGCCATCGTCATCTTCGCCGCGACAACGGCGCCCGGCGTGCTACTAGGAGCGCTGCTACCGAACCCGGTGAACTATTTCGCCATCCCTGTCGCTGTTGCGATTGGTGCACTTGGTGCTTGGATCGGAGGCCGCGTCGCGATCACCCGTATGCAACGCGAGCCGGATCGGATTCTGTTCGCGGTTACCACCGCATGATCGTTGCCCAGATAGTCCGAGAATTTCTGGGCGTCAGCGCAGTAGCCGCAACTTGCACCAAAAAACTCAGTCTGGGCAATCGGATTATCAGGGAGCCAGGTAGCGCAGCTCAACGGGTTCGGTCCTCGCATATCGCCGCCGGGCTTTCGTGACATAGCTTCCGCTCGAGCCGAACCATTGCCCTGGAAACATCGCACCACCAAGATGTTTGGCATGCCCCCGGAGCACTACGGTTCCGTACGTGTCGCCGAACGTCCCGGCCGATGCGGGAACTGCGCGCACCCCGCCCCTTCGCTGGAGCGTGGGTGGATCGAGCGCTGCCTCAGGTTCGCACCGCAGCCCGCTCGGTGTGCAGAAATCCTGGTGATGGACCACTACACCGGAGCGATGGAATTCTGCCGGTGCCGACATCCGTTCCACGGGTCCTGATCGCGCCGGATCCTCGAGATCCGCTGTCGAGCCGAGTCCCTCGGCGCCCCGGCTCAACAGCGAAATCACACCTGAATCAGCTCAGCGAGCTCAGCAGCGGCTCGAGAAGCTTGTAGAGCTCGAAGATTCCGATGATCGTTGAAATAGAACCCATGATGATCCTCCGTGATTCGTGAACTTTCCGTGACGTCGCGTCACAGGCAGAAAGCTAACAAACCCGGCATTCAAACGGGGACCTTGGATGTGTCCGGCAGATGAACTCCCTGCTCGGAGAAGCATTTTGGTGACCAGCGTCATGCTCATCGAGAAATGAGCCCCATCGTCACATCGCCTGACACCGACTGACGGTAGCAGCAAAAGTCTGCCCGTTGCGATCTGGCGATACATGGCACCATTTCCACCCCATCCGACTCTTGCTTTGTGCGCTGAATCCCATTACATTTCTCCACAATAACGGTACGCGTAACGAAATAACGAGACGGTCTACTTCACAGCCCGATATATCCAGTGCCACAACCCTTCCGGGCTCTTGGAGGGGCGGCGTTTCGTCGCGTCCATAAGCTCCTCACTCCCCGATCGAAAGAGAGCACGATGACCACAGAGAGCGTCTCCGGCAATCAGCCGCGACCGGTAGCAACTATCGCAAGCCTGACCCTGCTGATCGCTGCCGTGGCCGCGCTCGAAAGCATCATCGTCCCCGCACTCCCCCTGATACAGAGAGACTTCGGAGTGACGGCCGACGTCGGAGCGCTCGCATCCGTCGCTCTGACGTTGAGCACTGTCCTCGTCACGCCGATGGCCGGGCGAATAGCCGACGTGTACGGCGCCCGCCCCACCTTGCTCGCGATCACGACAATCGTTGTCCTGGGCGGCAGCGTGTCCGCTCTCGCAACGATCTTCCCGCTGTTCGTCCTCGGCCAATTTCTCCAGGGATTCGGGCTCGGGTTGCTTCCCGTGAGCTTCGTGGTCCTACGACGCACTTTGTCCTCGGACCGACTGAAGACGGCCACGGGTTTGCTCGGGGCTGTCGTTGTGGCCGGCGGCGCTCTGGGAGTCGTATTGTCCGGGCCCGTCGCGGAAAACGTCTCACGCACCGCGATGTATGCAGTTCCGACCGCGTTCGTTTTGCTCGGCGCAATTGCTTTTGCCGTGAGCACACCACGAGATCACATGTCGAACGTCGGCGGCCGACTCGATTGGCCGGGAGCGGGCGGATTGGCTCTTGGATTGTTGACGCTGACGGCGTGGCTGGCGAGCGCATCGAGCAACGGGTGGGGCGCACCGACGTCGATGCTGCTGGTTCTCGCTTCCGCTGCCGTGTTCACGATCTGGGCCAGGTATCAGAGCCGGACAACCGAGCCGATGGTCGACCTGACGATGATGCGGCATCGTTCGATGTGGAGCGCCGTGGTCGTCGGCGTGGTTTTCGGGTTCACCTACGGCGCTGTTGTCTATCTACTTCCGCAACAACTCGCCGTGCCGGCAGAGAGCGGATTCGGCCGCGGTGCATCGACAAGTGCCATCGGAATCCTGCTGTGCATCGGTTACGGCGCAGCGGTCATCGCGTCGGTGATCTCCGGAAAGCTCGCACAACGGGTCGGCACGAAAGCCATTGCGGTAGCGGGGGTTGCCTTCCTCGGCCTGAGCGGCGCCGTCGGGGTCTTTGCAACCACGATGTGGCAGATCGTTGTGGTGCTGATCCTTGCGGGTACCGGCGTTGCCGCCGCGTCGACGGCAGTGTTCGTCATCTCCGCCGACAGCGCACCGGCAGACCGCGTAGGTGTCACGACGGCAATAGTCACGATCGCCAGATCGCTGGGTTCTGCTGTGGGAACCCAAATTGCCGCCGGGATCATCGCGAGCGCGACTTCATCCGGCGGCCTTCCCCAGCACTCGGCATTCGCCACAGCTTTCGGAGTGGCGGCAATCGTTGCGATTGTCGGACTCGTTGTCGCGGTGACGATGCCGAAACCGGCATCAACCGATGTTCAGTGGTCGTCCTCGTCCTCATCGAAGTCTGCGACTCCGCGCTTCCAGTAGCCCGTGATCAGGTGGTCGCCCGAACTCAGGCCGAGTTCGTCGCGCACGAATCTGCGAATGGGCTTGAGACTGGTGGCCTCACCGGAGATCCAGGCGTAGACACGCTCACCTTCGGGCACGGTGACCGTCCGTACTGCCTGCTCGAGCAGATCCGAGTGACCGGCTGGGACGTCACCGCGGTGCAGCCATCGCACCTCGACGCCTTCCGGAACAGTGAGTTCGATTTCCTGTGAAGGGTCGGTGATCTCGACGAACACCCACCCGGCGGCAGCAGCGGGCATCATCTCGAGCCAACGAGCAATGGCAGGAAGGGCGGTGATGTCACCGGCCAGCAGATAGCGGTCGTACGTCCACGGAACCACGACGCCACCGGGCGGACCTGCCACGTGCACCCGAGTGCCGACGGTCGCCGCCTGAGCCCAATCAGAGGCGTACCCACCTTCGTGGAGCGCGAAGTCGAGGTCCAGCTCCCCCGCCTTGGCGTCGTATCGACGGACGGTGTACTCACGCGAGATCGGCAATGGACGAGGCCACTTCAGGCTGAATCCGTCGCGTTCGGGTAGACGTAAAGTTCCGTCTGCATCCGGGTAGACCAGGCGAACATGCTCGTCGGGAGCGTGCGATTCGAAGCCCGCCAACTCCGGTCCACCCAAGGTCAGACGCAACAGTCCGGTCCCGACCATTTCGCTGCGAACAACTTCGAGTTCGCGAATGCCGATGGGGTACGGCACTTTTGCGCCGGTGGTTCCCGCCAGAACTTCGGCGATGGTCGCGAGGTGGTCTCCTCGGTTCATGAACTACCTTCCTTTTCCGGCGGAGCATTCCCCACCGGCACAGTGTTTTCGGAGAGATCGACTTCGTTGATCTCCGAAGTTACCCGGCGCACCGAACCCAATGCTGCCAGGAGCACCAGGCCCAGTGTCACACCGGCGAGCCCCAAGACCAGTAGCGCGGCGCCAGGCTCGAGCCACTGCCCGAGGAACCCGGCTGCCATCGAACCGATCGCCGTACCCGTGACGGCTTGCACCATCCACAGACTGGACACGCGTCCGCGCAATTCGTCCGGAGTGTTCTGTTGAAGGACTGCAAATCTCAGAATGTCGTTGAGTGCGCGGCCGAGGCCGAATCCGGCCAGGCCCAGGAACGCGACAATCGCTGCTCCCGACGCACCCAGTACCACCAGGCCGAGAGGCATCAGCGCAACAGAGATCAACATCGCGGCGCCGTTGCGGTGGACTCGTCCGGTCCAACCGCTGGTGAGGGAACCGACCACAGCGCCGACAGCGGGGGCGCCGTAGAGCAGACCGAGCATGGTGGGTCCGCCGCCGAGGACCTGGTCGACGAAGGCAGGCAGCAACACCATCGGCCCGCTGACGAACATGACCAACAGACCGCTGATCAGGATGCCGCGAATGACTGTGTGCGTGCCGGCGAATTTCACGCCGGTCACCAGCGCGCGCATCGGGCTTTCGTGATTCGTGCCCGGTGCAGGAGAAGGGCCGATGGCTTGGAACAACGTGACAGTTGCTGCGGTGGCCACCGCAGCAACAAAGTATGTCGCGGGAATGCCGCCGGAGGCGATGATCACGCCGGCGATTGCCGGCGAGATCATCGTCCCGATGTCGGTGGTCAGCGCTACCAAAGCGCCGGCCGCAGCCATCTTGTTGCGCGGCAACAACGTCGGCATCAAAGCCATCAAGGCCGAGCTGCTGACACCGCCGGCCAATCCGTCGACAGCTGCCGCGACGTAGATGACCCACATCGACGGGTGTGGCAAGAGCGCATTGCACCCGAGAATGACAAAGCCGAGACCCGCAGCACTGCGGGCCAACTGGATGGTGCGTCGCCGATCGTAACGGTCAGCGAGCACGCCGCCGAACAGGCTGCCGAAGAACATGGCGATGGCCATCGCCGTGGACACTCCGGCAACCTGCAAGGTCGAGCCGGTGAGCTGGTACGTCTGCGCGGGGACGGCTACGACGAGCAGTCCGATCCCGAGCAGCGAGATCAATCGCGCGGAAAAGGCGTACCTGAAGGGACGGCTGGTCCGCAAGGGTGAAACATCGATCACCAGCCCACCGAATCGAGTCATGCGAAGGTCTGGCCGATCAGGTCGAGGGTAGCCATTGCGCCGTCGTAGTCAGGACGGTAGCTGCTGGCGGGGAGCTCGAACGTCGTGCCTGCCTTGAAGGACGGCAACTGCGAGTAAAGCGGATCGGTGGCAAGTTCGGCCATCGGGCGACCGGACACCGGAATCACAAAGGCGACAGGAGCATCGGCGACCTGCGAGAGCAGTTCCGGGCTGACCTCGAACGAGTCACCCGAGCCGAAGAGCTGCGGGTTGCCGGCCTTGGCCATGACGTCGTCGGCCTTGAAACCGAGCTCGGCGAGCATCGCGGGCAGCGCGGCCGTCGGCGGAACGAGGTACGGCTTGTTGCTCGAGACCGAGAGGAAGTAGACGACGTTGCCCTCGGGAACCTTGATCTTGCCCTTGACCTCTTTGACCTTGTCCTCGTATGCGCTCATCAGCGCCGGAACCTGGTCGGAACGGCCCGCCGCGTCGGCGACGATTTCGAGCTGCTTGTCCCACGCGGCGACCGTCTTGGGGACCAAGACGGTGGGTGCGATAGCAGTGAGCTGATCGTAGAGTTCCTCGGACTGAACGGAGGTGATTCCCTGGCCACCGCCGATGATCAGGTCGGGCTCAGCCGCCGCGACGGCTTCGATGTTGAGCTGCTCGCCGGCCGGCAATTCCTTGGTGCCCTGCGCCTTTGCGGCGTCCGCCCAAGCCGGCGGGAATCCACCGTCGAGGTTCGTGACACCGAGGACGCGGGTATCGGTGGCAACCACCGGTGCGTCCAGGGCATACAGGTATCCGGCGAGACCGCCGCTCAGAACCACGATGCGCTCCGCCGACGCGGGCACGGTGACCGAGCCCTTCTCGGTCTCGATCACGCGGGTCGTGGGCTCTGCAGCCTTGGTCGGTTCGTCGTTCGAATCGCTACTGCAACCGATCATCGCCACGAGTGCGACGATCAGCAACCCTGCGATGGCGACGAATCGTCGCCAACTCCGTATCGCGAGGGGCGGTGTGGACTTCATCATTGAGCTCCCATTGTGTTTCAACTGTGTGGTTTTCGAACTATGTGGCCGTGCGTTTCGACAAATGGCTGTCGAGCAGCGGGGCGATCGCCGCCCACCCGGCTGGGGTCACCAATCCGGCGTGGTCGTACGGCAGATGGTGTACTGCCATGTCCCGGTCCCCGCGGACTCTGCGCCAGCGATCGGCCAGCAGCTGTCCGGACGCCTCGGCGTCGGCGGTGATCAGAGTAACCGGTCCGTCGTAGGTTGTGTCGGTCGAACTGGCCACGAGCAAACGAGTGGCATCAAAACCCGCCCGAACAGCGTCGACCAGTCCCGGTGCCTGAGTGAGGATCTCGGGTGGCAGGGCGGCGGCCAGATCTCGGTCGTCGGCATCGTCGCGACCGCGATCGTCACGATCTCCCAGTGGATGAGTATCGATCAGACCGGCGAACTCCACTGTCTCGCCGATATCGACCAGCTGAGCCGCCATCGCGGCAACGACGTTGCCACCGAACGAATAGCCGAGCAGGTGGTACGGCCCGCTCGGTTGCACGCCGCGAATCGTGTCGACGTACATCGCTGCCAGTTGGTCCACGTTCGTCGGTTCGAGTGGCTCCCCGGCAACTGTGGGCAGTTGCAGGCCGAACAGTGGACGGTCGGCCTCGAGAACACCGGTCAAAGGCGCAAAGGGCCAAGCGAATCCACCGGCCGGATGCACGCAGAACAGTGGTTCTCCGCTGCCTTCGGCTCGCAGTGTCAGGAGGCGATCACGACTCAGATCGATTTCGGACGCCGACTCGTCAAGGTGTGCTGCGAGCTCGGCGACTGTCGGACGGGCCATCAGCGTTGCCACACCGACGCTCACCGACAGGTCGTGCTCCATCTCCCCCACCAGTCGCATTGCTCGAAGCGAGTCGCCGCCGAGATCGAAGAAACTCTCTTCGGGATCGACTGCCTCGACGCCGAGTACCCGCGCAAAGACCTGGCACAGTTGCCTTTCCATCTCGGTTCGCGGTGCTCGGGCCGCTACTCGGGCGGGGGGTGCCGGCAACGCACCGCGGTCCAGTTTTCCGTTGGGCGTCAGCGGAATCGAATCCACGACGACGATGTCCGACGGAACCAGGTGTGCCGGTACGCGTTCCCGCAACGCAGCTCGCAGATCGGTTGAATCGGCACCGGGTTCTTCGATGACGTAGCCGACCAGTCTCGGCGGCGCACCGCCTTCGCTACGGACGGACGCTGCCGCTCGCAACACTCCCGGCAACGACGCCAACGCGGATTCCACTTCACCCAATTCGATCCGAATGCCTCGGATCTTGACCTGATGGTCCGCGCGACCCAGGTATTCGAGTTCACCGTCGCGACGACGCAGTACGACATCACCCGTGCGGTACATGCGCTTGCCGACGGAGTAGGGATCAGCAACGAACACAGCGGAGGTCAACGCGGTCCGGTGAAGGTAACCCATCGCCGTTCCGTCTCCGGACATGTACAGCTCGCCCGCCGCTCCGATCGGTACCTCCCGCAGACCCGAATCGAGTACCCGCGCAGACGCGTTCAGAATCGGACGACCCAAGCAGGGTGTCTCGCTCCCCTGAACCGGGGATCCCATCGCGTTGATCGTGAACTCCGTCGGCCCGTAAAGGTCGTACCCGTCGACACCGTCCTGATCGCGCAATCGCGACCACAACTCGGCAGGTACAGCTTCTCCGCCGAGCATCACCAACACCGGCGTCCGCTCACCGTCGAGGAGACCGGCGGCCATCAGTTCCCGTGCATACGAGGGGGTTACATTCACGACGTCGATACCGACTTCGCGGTAATGCTTCACCAGAGACGCGGGGTCCAGTCGCGCCTGCTCGTCGATCACGTGAACTTCGTGCCCCGCGAGCAACCAGAACAGTTCCTCCCACGACATGTCGAACGAGAACGAGACCGTATGCGCGATGCGCAGACGTCGGCCACCCACACTGTTTTCGGTCGGAGTGAATATCTCGGCCTTGTGATTGTGATACATCGTCGTCAACCCGCGGTGACCCACCACGACGCCCTTGGGTCTTCCGGTACTGCCCGAGGTGTAGATGACGTAGGCAGGCTGGTCCGGTGAGGTCGGCCCGCAGACCGCGGCCTCGTCGACAACTGGTGCCGAAGACTGCCCGTCGAGTACCCCGGCCACGTCCGGGTCGTCGAGTACCAGACATGCCTGTCCATCGGGAACAACGAGGTCACGCGTCCGAGTCGTGGTGACTACCAGCGCCGCATCGCTGTCGAGGATGAGTTCGCGCAGGCGTGCCGGTGGGTGAGCCAGATCCAAGGGAAGGTAGGCCGCTCCGGTTCTCATGACGGCGAAGATCGCGACGACGTGATCGGCAGTACGCGGAAGCGCGAGCGCGACAACACGGGTCGGTCCCCCGCCTGGTACCGACTGCCCCAGCGCCGAAGCGAGTATCCGTGCCAGTCTGTCCACCCGAGAGTTCATCTCGGCTGCGCTCAGTGTGACGTCTCCGAAGACCAGCGCCGTCTCGTCCGGAGTTGCCGCTGCCCTTTCGCGCAGTAGTGCGTCCACGCTACCGCCGGCCTGGTCCGGCCGTGGCATCACGACGTACTCCGAAGCGAATTCCGCGGGGGTGCGCGAAAGCGGAACCGCCGTGTCCGCCACCGTGGCGGTATCGGAATTCGCCATCACTTCGAGAATCGTGATGGTGCGGGACAGGATGTCCTGAGCCACGTCGTGCGGAATCAGGTCAGGACGGTTTTCGAGTGTGAGCGCCATCGCCGCGTCCCCGACACCCGGATCCACGTCGAGCGTGAGCGCATAGTGCGTGCCGTCCACCGCATCGAACCCGACGATTCCACTGCGACCGAACGTGTCTCGACGTGCCTGTTCGTCGCGAGGGGTGTTGCGGAAAACGTAGAGCGTGTCGAAGAGCGTGGCGAACCCTGCACTTCGCTGCACGTCGCCGAGCCCGAGATGGTGATGCCCCAGCAGCGAACCTTGTTCACGGAACAGGCGTCCGAGCAACGCCGAGATCTCCTCGCCTGGCCGGACCCGGACACGCACGGGAATGGTGTTGAGCGCCAAGCCCACCATGCGGTCGGCGCCCTCGACCTCGGGTGAACGTCCCGAAACCGTCGATCCGAAGACCACGTCGTCACGGCCCGTCACGGCGCGCAATGCCAGGCCCCACGCCGCAGAAACCACGGTGGACAGCGTCACTCCGCTACGTCTGGCCAGCTCGCGTACGTGCTCGGTGATGCTCTGTTCGAGCTGAACCCGGGTGAACACCGGCAACGGAGCGCGCCCGCCTGATCCCGTACCACCCACGAGTGTGGGTTGCTCGAGATCCGCGAGGTAGTCCTTCCAGGACGAGATGGCGTCCGTGCGATCCGCTTCGGCGATCCATCGCAGGTGATCACGGAAGTCCGCAGGCTTGTCGAGCGCGCCGTCGAGTCCAACCGGGTCCGTGCCGTGTGTGCGAGCAAACTCGTAGAGCGCAAACAACTCCGCGTACATCAAGGTCTGCGACCAACCGTCGGTCAGCAGGTGGTGCTGAGTGAAGACGAGGTGCGCTCCCCCACCTGGCAACCAGACCAACACCATTCGAATGAGTGGCGGCGCACTCAAGTCGAACAGCCTGCCGAATTCGGCCTCGTCGACGGCGCGGACCTCGATATCCAAGTCCTCGGGTGCGACTGCGCTCAGATCGATTTCGCGGAAAGGCATTTCGGCTGCCCTGGGCACGAACTGCACCGGAGCGTCGAAACCGGCGTGTGTGAAGCCGGCCCGCAGGTTCGGATAGCGCCGCAAGAGCGCATCCCCCGCTGCTCGGATTGAGCGAACGTCGACGGCGGCATCGGCGGAGAACTCGAATCGCGGCTGCATGTGATAGACATCCGTGCCGCCGGCGCCGTCGAGAACCGACTGGAAGTACATGCCTTCCTGCAAGGGACCGAGTGGCAGCACGTCCTGCCAGCCCGGGCTCAGCGACTCGAGCCGTGCCCGACGATCCGCATCGACGGCCACGAGCGGACTCTGCACGCGATCCGGCGCGGTGTCGGGCAATGCCTTCCGGTCCACCTTCCCGTTGAGGGTGAGTGGTAGTGCCTCGAGCACCGTGATGGTCTGCGGCACCATGTGTTCGGGTAGGAGCCGCGCAATCTCCTTGCGCACCAGTACCGAATCGAGCGTGGTTGCACCTTCGGGAACCACATACCCGTGCAAACTTCCGGTACCCGCCGCATCGACGCGAACGGTGGCTGCCGCGCGAAACACACCTGCCACCGATCCGAGCGCGCCTTCGACTTCGCCGAGCTCGATGCGGAAACCGCGAACCTTCACCTGATCGTCCGCACGACGAAGGAAGTGCAAAACCCCTCGCCGGCGTCGGACCAGATCGCCGGTGCGGTAGAGGCGTGCCCCCGGCAGAGAAGGATCGGCGACGAACCGAGCGACGGTCAGATCGGGGCGGTTCAGGTATCCGCGGACCACCTGCGCACCGCCCAGATACAGCTCGCCCGCAACGCCTTCCGGAACCTCACGCAGGTCGTCGTCGAGGATTCGCACGTGCACATCGGTCCAGGGCTGACCGATCGTGACTCGGTCGCCGGTCGTGATGACCGAAGATGTCGCCCACACCGTGGCCTCGGTGGGTCCATAGACATTCCGGACCGAAGCAGCGTTGGCCACCAGATCGTCGGCCAGATCCTGCGGGAGGGCTTCCCCTCCCACCAGGGCTCGCACCATGGCGAGTCCGACTGCGTTCTCGTGTTCGGTGACCACTCGCCACAGCGCCGGCGTTGCCTGCATCACTGTCGCATCGCTTGCGATGATCAACGCCGACAACGCATCCGGGTCGCGAACCGTCCTGCGGTCTGCGATCACGACAGTCGCGCCCGCCGCGAGCGGGCACAGCAACTCGAGTGCCGCGATGTCGAACGACACCGTTGTCACCGCGACGATGCGATCGCCCGGCCTGATCCAGCAATCCTCGAGTACCGTGTCCGCGAAGGCTGCGAGGTTGCCCGTCGAGACCATCACGCCCTTGGGGCGACCCGTCGAACCGGAGGTGTGGATCATGTAGGCGAGGTGATCACCCGCCGCGGGCGGCGGAGGAAGCACGACACCCGAGTTGGTGAACTCACCGTCCACGAAGACACTCGTGGCGACCGTCAACGGAAGTTGCCCGGCGCTGTCGATACTGGTCAGGACACACACCGGAGCCGCGTCCTCGATCATGAACTCGAGCCGCTCAGTCGGGTAATCGACGTCGAGTGGCAGGTACGCAGCGCCGATGCGCAGTACCGCGAGCAGTCCGGCCACCAGATCCGCATTTCGATCCAGCGCGACGGCGACTACCTTCTCGGGTCCGGCGCCGACCGCGAGAAGTTCGCGGGCCAGCTCGTCGACGCGCGCCGACAGTTCCCCGTAGGTAATTCCGACCTCGCCGGAGATCACCGCGATGTCGTCGGGGTGGCGGCTGACGTGTCGAGCGAACAACTGCGAGATCCCCGACGGCGGCGTCGCGCGTCGGCCCGGGTCGCGATCCGGCTTGTTTTCCGCCAGTCGCAGATCCGCGACGACAGTGCTGATTTCGTGACCGAGGACCGCGATCACACCGTCGAGCAATGCGTCCGCAGTCGCGGCGTCGAACAGCCCGGCATCAACCGTCAATCGAAGTTCTGTTGCGGTTCGGACGAATTCGAGGTCGACGCTCTTTCCAGGCGAGTGACCGACACGGGCAGCGAACAGGCTGCTCGTCGGACGCCCGAGTAGATCGGCGATTCGGTCGAGGCTGACATCGGAATGCGCAAGTGCCTCGGTGACAGCGTTTTCGACTCGCCGAACGACATCGGCAATTCTCGGCCGACCGGACAGGTCGACCCGAATCAGGGTGTCAGTCCCTTCCGAGACCAGTCCGACCGCAAGGTCCCGACCACCGCCGAAGCTGTTCAGCGTCGCCGCCACGGCGGCCAACAGCACCGCGTCGAATCCTGGTTCGTCACCGAACCGGGCATCGCGTAGCTGACGGAGGTAGGTGTGCGGGCGGTACTCTTCGCCGCGCGGGCGGTCATACGGAAGGTCCGTTTCGAGGGGCAGGTCCGCGAGCGTGCGAACCCAGTACCGCTCGTGATCAGGATTTCCCGCCACCGCCGGGGCGCGGAACGTCGCCACGGTCACGACGGGTCGATCGACGCCAACGACCGAATCCGGCGAGAACTTCGTCCGATCGACGCGTGCGGCCACGGCAAGACCGAGGGGGGTCGGGGTGTCGAAGACATCCGAGACGACGACGCGAATTCCCAGCTTGCGTAGGCTTCCCACCAACCGCATCGCAGTGAGCGAGTGACCGCCGAGAGTGAAGAAATTGTCGCCCGGATCGACGTCGGGAATCTCCAACACCGTTGCGACACAGGCGCACACTGCATCCACGACCGCGGGATCGACATCGATCGCAGGTTCGGACGCGGCCACCTTTTTCGTGACAGCGACATTTTTCGCGGCAGACACCGCATCGGCAACGGACGCTGCCTGTCGGACTACCGTGAGCACCGCGGATGCGGGAGCTGTCGGCTCGGTCAGCAACCCACGCAGGATCTCCGCGAGCCGTGTGACCATTCGCTCCGCCGTGGCGTCGGAGACAACTGCCGGATCGTGGTACAGAACCAGATCCAGACCGGTGCTCGGCGGCGCCATCAACGTCATCGGATAGTGCGTGACTCCGCGGTTGGTGAATCCCTCGACCCGCAGTGTGTGCGATGCAGGCTGTCCTGCACCGGAGTTCGGGAAGTTCTCGAACACCAGGAGCGTGTCGAACAGTTGCCCGATTCCGGCGATGCGTTCGATCTCGGCCAAACTGGTGTGTTCGACGTCCACGATGTCGAATTGGGCGTTCTGGAGATCGACGAACTGATCGAGCAAAGGCCGGTCCGCGACGATGTCGAGGCGGGCCGGAATCGTGTTGCTGAACAACCCGACCATTCCCTCCACCCCCGAGAGTTCGGCAGGTCGGCCGGACACCGTGGCCCCGAACACGACGTCCCACTGTCCTGTCGCTTCGGCGAGCGCTGCTGCCCACGCACCCTGAACCAGGGTGTTGACCGTCAGCGCTCGCGCACGGCCGAGTTCGATCAGCGCTTCGGCGTCCGATGTCGCGAGAGGAACCTCGAGCGCGACGGGCACACTTCGCGGCGCTCCGGCATCGGCAACGAGAGTCGGCGCGGTGAGCCCACGCAAACGCTCGCTCCACGCTGCGCGGGCAGAGTCCTGATCACGGCCGGCGATCCATGCCAAGTAGTCGCGATACGGCGTCGGCGCAGGGAGGCGGCTGTCGCCGTCGTGGTAGACGTTCATCAGCTCGCGCAGGACGATCGGAGTCGACCAACCGTCGGTGAGCAGGTGGTGCGCGTTGAGGACCAAACGGTGCACCCCGCCGGGCAGCCGAACCAGTAGTGCACGCAGCAGAGGCGGTGTACTGACGTCGAAGACATGCTTGGCGGCCTCGTCCTCGAGCTGATCTGCAGAGCGGAATGCAGTGTCAGCTGGAACGGAGGTCAGATCGACCGAACGCCACTCGACTTTTGCGCCGCGCGGAATGATCTGAACGGGCCGTTCGAACTGCTCGTAGTGAAAAGCTGCGCGAAGGTTCGGGTGCCTGTCGATCACGGTCTCGAACGCGTCGGCCAACTTCGCCTCGTCCAGTGGCCCGGAGAGGTCGAAGCGTGCAGTGAGCGTGTAGACGTCTGCGACTCCGTCACGGACCGCATGGAACAGGAGACCTTCTTGTAGCGGCGAGAGCGGAAGGACGTCGGCAAGCGGTCCGTGGACGGCTTCGAGTTCGTTGATCCCTGCCTGATCGACCACCGCGCCCTGGCCGAAGATCGTCGCCGAGCAATCGGAAGGCGTCAAACCACCCTCGAAGAGCGCGGCATGCGCGGTCAGGGCAGCGAGCGCACGTTCCCAATGCTCTTGCAGCTCGACGATCGTCGCGCCGTCGAGCACTGAACCCGCCGCAGTCCATTCGACTGCCAGCGTCGTCGAGTCGTCCTCTCGGACAAATGCGTTGAGCGCCAGCACTTCCGACATAACCTTCGTCGCCGGCTCGATGACCGCGAATGGATCCTGCTCCGGCAATCGCCATCCGGTTCCGGGCAAGGACGGGAAGCGGCCCAGATAGTTGAGCAGCAGTTCGGGTGTAGCGCACGCGGAAAGGTCAGGTGCGGTGTCGGGATCCAGATGCCGCAGAACTCCATAGCCGACTCCGCCTCCGGGTACGGCGCGTTTTGCCTCCTTCACCGCACGAAGGAGATGCCCCGCAGCTGCTCCGCCGCTCAGTGCGTCGGCAAGATCGTCTGCGGTGAGCAGTGCATCGGTGGGAACCCGGACGGGGAACTCACTGGTGAACCACCCGATGGTTCCGGCGAAGTCGGTGTCGCTGGTGAGCGCGTCGCGGCCATGACCTTCGACGGTAACTGTCTGCGCGGGCAGCCCGATGAGGCCGCGGCCGTGCTGCCATGAGCGCAAGGCAAGCATCAAACCCGAGAGAAGCACTTCGTCGGCCTTGGCTCGATACGCCGCCGGAAGCGTGGTCAACAGCGCGTCGGTGACGGCCGGGGGCGCAATGGTTGTCGTGCGAGAGGCGGTTGCGGTCACGTCGATCTTCGGGTCGAGACGACGACTGCCGATCGGCTCGTCGTCCGCCTGTACCGACGCGGACTTCCAGTACTCGAGCTCTGACGCCCTGCTGCCAGAGGCCCCGAATTCCGCGAGCAACCCTGCGTATCGACGCCACGAACTTCCGCCTGCAGCCAACCGGGCCGACCTACGCTCGCGCGCTGCATCGGTAGCTTCGTGGAGGTCTGGAAGCAGAATTCGCCAGGACACACCGTCGACGATCAAATGGTGAGCCACGACGATCAATTGGTCGGGTCGACCGGCCTCGGTATTGACCAGTACGACTCGCAGGAGTTCACCGGCGCGTGGGTCGAGACTCGCCGCCGACGCCTCCGCGAGCTCTCTGATCCGGGACGGCTCGGAGGTGTCGGACACCTCGCGAACGAGTCCCTCGCTGCGCACTGCACCGGCGTCCCGGACGATCAATTCGGCAGTGCCGCTGTCGTTGTCACGGCGCAGGAGCAGGCGTAGAGCGTCATGGTGATCGAGGATCGTCTGCACGCCGGACTGCAGGTCACCCAGTGAAAGGCTGTCGTCGATGCGCACTGCGGTCCATTGCGCGTAGCCCGCGATTGCCTCGTCTGTCGGATTCTTGTCGATCAGTGCTCGAACGATCGGCGGGGCGATCACGGTGCCGGTCGCCACGTCCGCAACCGAGGCTACGGCGTCGGCGTCATCGGCAATCTCACGCGCCGCAGCGGCGATGGTTCCCAGATCTCGCTGTGCCAGTAGTTCTTTGGGAGCAACGATCAGACCACGCACCCGCAGTCGACTGCTGACACTGATTGCCGTGATGCTGTCACCACCGAGGCCGAAGAAATCCTCGTCCACGCCGACGCGTTCGCGGCCGAGCACCTCGGCCACCACGTCACAGAGGATTTCCTCGTGTGGTGTGGATGCAGCGCGACCTTCCGATTCGGCAGCCGGGGCAGGTAGTGCCGCACGATCGAGCTTTCCGTTCACCGTGACGGGCAGTTCGTCCAGAACGACGATTGCGGCGGGAACGAGATGATCCGGTACGCGACCGGCGAGGTCACGGCGCAATTCTTCCTGCGGCGGAAGCGTCGCGCCGGCGGCGGCTACAACGTAGCCGACGAGGCTGGGCCGTCCCCCATCCGTACGGATCAGCGCGGCAGCGGCGCCGATTCCGGGTACCGATCCGAGAACAGCCTCGACCTCGCTCAACTCGACTCGATGTCCGCGAATCTTCACCTGCTTGTCGCTGCGACCGATGAAGTCGTAGCCCCGCCCCGGCACCCACCGCGCCACGTCCCCGGCGCGGTACATCAGATCTCCCGGAGCCCCGAAAGGATCTGCGACAAAACGCTCGGAGGTCGCGCCGGCGCGGCCGAGGTAGCCCCTGGCCATTTGCGGTCCGGCCAGGTAGAGCTCACCTCGTTCACCGTCGGCGACCGGCTCGAGCGCGCTGTCGAGCAGGTACGCACGGGTACCCGCGAGGGGGTACCCGATACGCGGTCCGGCACCTTCGACCGTGGTCGCGATCGCGTCGACCGTCGTTTCGGTGGGGCCGTACAGGTTTCGAGCCGGAACACCGGATTCGATGATCGCGTCCCACAGTGCGGGCGGTGCCGCCTCGCCACCCACGACGAGGAGCTGCAACCGATGCGTACGCAGCAACCCGTTGTCCACCATCGCTGCCGCCATCGACGGCGTCGTGTCGACCACGTCGACGCGATCTCGCTCGAACGCCGCGACCAGAGCAACCGCGTCCTTCTGCAGTTCCTCGTCGTATACGTGCACACGATGACCACACAGCAGCCACAACAGTTGATCGAGAGACGCATCGAAGGCGAACGACGCTGTGTGCGCGGTGTGCAGTTGGCGGTTCCCGACGCGCTCGGCGGTGTCCCGGTAGATGGTGGCGCGATGGTGGTGAAGCAGGTGCGCCAATCCACCGCCTCTGACCAGCACACCCTTGGGCTTGCCTGTCGATCCCGAGGTGTAGATGACATACGCCAGGTGATCACCATGCCGTGCTGTCGCCAGTTCACCGAGTTCGAGTGGAAGCTCGGAATTAGCACGGAGTTCTTCGCGGACTGCGTCGGAATCGACGACGAGGGGGTCGGGCCGAAAACCTCCGACGAGTTGCTCGGCCAGAGTGGAAGTGGTGATCACGACCTTCGGCTGCGCATCGTCGATCAGATCTCGCAACCGCTCGGCCGGGTGCTGCGGATCCAGGGCCACGTACGCTGCGCCCGCGTTCAATGTCGCGAGCAGAGCCACCACCATCTCGGAAGTACGCGGAAGCGCAAGTCCGACAATGTCGTCCGGGCCGACATCGCGGGCCCGAAGCAACCGGGCGAGCTTGTGGACGCGGCCACCGAGTTCTTCGCCTGTCACTGTTTCGTCACCGCACACGAGGACTGTGTCATCCGCGTGCTCGACGACGATGCGGTCGAACACGTCGGGAACGAGTTCGACCGAGCCGGGCAGCGGTGCAGTTTCGCGGCCGGCGAGAATCCGCGCGGCTTCGGCCGCAGGCATCATCTCCACCTGACCGACGGCAGGATCTCCCTCCCCGACCATCGCGTTGACGATGCTGACGAAACCGGCGAGGCGACGCTGAACCGATTCCCGAGTATTGGTACGCGCGTCCACTTCGAATCCGAGTAGAACTTCGCCGTCCGCAATGGGCGTCACCGTCAAACCCAGGTCCTCCGGCGGTCCCCCGGCGACGTTACGCAGTACACCCACAGCGCCGGCGAAATCGAGGGCGAAGTCGAAAGCCTTGAGATTGATTCCGATCCCGTGAAGCAGTGCGCCGGTGCCGGCGACGCCCAGGTCCCGAGCAAGATTCTCACCGCGGTAGCGCTGGTGTGCGCGCAGGCTTTTCATCGTGGCGGCCACCTGCTTGCTCAGGTCACCGAGTCGATCGTGGCTGCGAATCGTCAACCGGAGAGGCAGAACGTTGACTGCCATGGCCGGCGTCTTGAGTGCCGTGCGGCCTACGCGCGCCATGAGTGGCATCGCGATGACAACATCCGTCTCGCCGAGCAGTCGGTGGAGAAACGCGCCGTAGCAGGCGATCAGTGCCTCGGCCCACGTTGTTCCCGTCGCGTCTGCCACCTCTTTGAGGCAGCTGAGGGCGTCGGCGGTAATGACCTCGCGAACCTGGATCGTTCGTTCCGCCGGACCGGTGACCTGCTGGCCGCGTCCGTCCAACGCGGGCAACGGCGTCAGGACATCACGCCAGTAGTCACGATCTTCCGCGAACTGCTCGCCAGCCCGGTACGCCTCGTCCTCGCTGACCAGATCTGTCATAGAACCGAATCGCGTTGGCGCGACCTCGGTTCCCTTCTTCGCGGCCGTGTAGTGCGCGGCGACTCGGCGCGAAATCATTGCTGCGCTGTATCCGTCGACGATCAGGTGGTGATAGAGCTGAATGCACCAGATCTCGCGATCGGAGAGCCTGATCAGCGAGTAGGTGTACAGCGGACGCTCCACCATCAGGCGGCAGTACTCGGACGCCCGGCTGCGCTCGGCGTCGACCAGTGCGTGCGCCACGGCTACGGGATCGCGCTCGTCACGGACGTCGGTGATCGGGATGATGCCAACCGGCTCGTCGGAGATGTACTGACGCGGGCCGTCCGCCGTCTCGATCATCCGCAGCCGCATGGTTTCGGCTTCACCGATCGTCGCCGTGATGGCGGCTGTCAGCAGTTCGGTGTCGATCGGTTCGTCGCCCGAGATTTCGAGCACCTCACCGACGAGGTAGCTCCGAGATTCGGGATCAAGCCTCTGTGCGTTCCAAATCCCGAGTTGAGCTCCTGTGAGAGCAAACGTAGCTTCGCTCGCCGCTCCGGAGTTCGAACCTGGAAGAACGCTCACACTGATCCCCTCGTCTGTGGACACACGTCACCCAAGGGTGACCTAACGTCGTTTTGGGTAGCCTAAACTAAATGTCAATGAATCGGGGAATCCGCCTCGCCGGTGACCCGAGAACCGACGGCTCCCGACGCGTCAATCAGAGGACACGCGCTTCTACAACCACTTGCGGGACAGTCTCTTTCGTGAATCGAAACGAGAAAGTGAAGGCTAGTCCATCAGCGTTGCCGCGACGGTTCCGCCCAGTTCATAACAACCATCGCGGACAGACTTGTCCACGCTCACAGTCACTTCGAGCGGATCCGCCACCGCGACCAATCCGAGCCCGGTGGCGAGTTTGCGCACCGAGGACACTGCACCGACAGTGTCGTTGTTGCCGTGAACCCACAGGCCGTACGGTCGATCCGAAACCGCGCCGAGGCATTGGTAGTACGTGGTGTCGAAGAAGTATTTCAGCGCGCCCGACATGTAACCGAAATTGGCGGTGGTTCCGAAAAGATAGCCGTCAGCAGCGAGGACGTCGGGCACCGTCGCCGCCAACGCCGGCATCACCTTCACCTCGACGCCCTCGATCTCGGGATCGCGAGCCCCGGCCAGGACCGCATCCAACAATTCGTGGGTTGTCGGCGAGGGCGAGTGGTGAACCACCAACAGAGTCTTCACACACCTGACAATACGGCGACGGGTGGCGCACCCGTCGCCGTTCACGCCTACGCCGAAACGGTTTCCGCGCTCATCGCCTTGACCAGGTCGTCGGTTCGGGTGACCGAGGCGCAGCGCCCGGCCGCGTACTCGAGCGCACCGACATGCTCGTCCAGGGAGAAGTCGGCTACCGCGTCGCCCACGAAGAAGATCTGCACGTCTTGCATGAACCCGTCCAAAGCGGTAGTCAGGCAACCGATGTGGGCATAGATTCCGGTGATGATCAGCTGGTCACGCCCACTCTCGCGCAGCCGCTCACGCAGATCTGTCTTGATGAAAGCGCTGTAGCGCCATTTTGTGAGCATCACGTCGTCCGGATGCGGAGCCAACTCGGCGATCACGTCGGTGTGAGCGGGATCTGCCTTCAGACCCGGTCCCCAGAAATCCGACAGCAACGCGCGCTCCTCGGGATCCTGATCACCGGGTTGCGCGGTGTAGACGATCGGGATTCCGGCAGCTCGCGCCGACGAACGAAGCCGGTCGATGTTCGGAACCACGGTTTGGAGCGGGTCGACGCTTCGGTCGTACGCGTTCACGAAATATTCCTGCATGTCGTGCAGAAGCAGCACCGCTCGGGAAGGATCGAGAGTCCAGTCGACCCGATTCTGCGGAAACTCGGTGGGCATCTCGTATCGCACTGCTGTGGGTAGCGCCATGATGAATCTCCTCGAAAATGTGGGGGTGGGAACCGATCAACTCGACAGAGTCTGTGCAGCAATCGATTCGCTGAGAACACGGCGCAAGGCCGCCTTGCTGGTCTTTCCGACGCCGGTGACGGGGAACTCGGTCACGAACTCCACTCGATCCGGAACCTTGTACGCCGCAACGCCTCGGCCTCGTATGTATCGCTTGATCTCGCCGACGGTCGGGGCATCTCCGGAAATCACCAGAACGGCGCAGGTTCGCTCGCCCAGGTACTCGTCGGGAACAGCGACGACGGCCGCATCGTGGACAGCCGGATGCGAGAGCAGGTGGTTCTCGATCTCCTCGGCGGCCACCTTCTCGCCGCCGCGGTTGATCTGGTCCTTTGCGCGGCCCTCGACAATCAGGTGTCCCGTATCGGTGACGCTGACCAGATCGCCGGTGCGATAGAAACCTTCGGCGTCGAAGACCTCGGCATTGTGCGCATCCGCCCGGTAATAGCCACGGATCGTATACGGACCCCGAGTCAGTAAGTGCCCCGTGGTTCCGGGCGCGACGAGCGCGCCTTCGTCGTCGACCACACGAACCTCGTCGTCGGGTGAAATGGGCCGGCCCTGAGTGCTGACGATCAATTCTTGCGTGTCGTCGAGGCGGGTGTAGTTGACCAAACCCTCAGCCATGCCGAACACCTGCTGAAGGGTGCAGCCCAGCTCCGTGGGTACGCGTGCGGCAGCTTCGGCGCTGAACTTCGCTCCGCCGACGCCGAGAACCCGCAAGCTCGACAGGTCGTGATCTGCCTTGCTGGGGGCGGCCATCCAGGCCAATGCGATCGGTGGAACCAAGGAAGCGTGCGTGACTCGCTCTGATTCGATCAGACCGAAAGCTGTGGTGGGCATGGTGTCCGGCGCCAGAACCACGGAGCCGCCCGCGTGGAGAACACCCAGGATGCCCGGCGAACTCATCGGAAAATTATGCGCTGCAGGAAGAACCACCAACATGCGCGTCGAGTCGTCGACGCCACAGATCGGGTTGGACGCTCGCACCGAGTAGAGGTAGTCGGCGTGCGTTCGCGGAATCAGCTTCGGAACACCGGTCGTGCCACCGGAAAGCTGAAGAAAGGCGACCGACAACGGATCGACGTCGGCAAGAACGGGAACCTCGTATCCGCGCAGCGAATCGAAACCGACAAACTCTTCGGGGTCACCGGCCACGATCACAACAGGCGGAGTCTCGAGGCCTTCGTTCACCTCACGCGCCAGCGCGCGGTAGTCGAACCCGCCATGACGGTCGGCGACGATATAGGCAGCGACATCAGCGAACTGGCAGAAGTATCCGATTTCGGTTCGGCGATGCGCCGGCAACCCGAATACCGGCAGGGCGCCGAGCTTCAACACACCGAACAATGCTTCGACGTATTCCACGATGTTCGGCAGCTGCAGAAGCACCCGGTCACCGGCGCGAACACCCAAGCCGGACAGGCCTCCGGCCACGGCCGAGCTGCGACGATCGAGGTCGGAATACGTCAGCCGTGTCTGTGTGCCAGAGGCATCGCTGCCGACCACCGCTTCGTTGTCGGGATGCCGTGCGGCCGCGGCCGTGACGAATCCGGCCAGCGTCTCGTCAGTCCAATAGCCTCGTTCCCGATAATGCGTCACCAAATCGGGTGGATACTGTGCGACGGGTGCCAAGGGCTCGCGAGCGATCCTCGAGGTCATGCAAGTGACTCCTGTTCGAAAGTACTGTCAGCAAATACGTCTCACGCTTTGAGCGTCGCTCCACCGTCGACGTACAGCGCCTGCATGGTGATGTGGGCCGCCCGGTCGGACAGCAGGAAGTGCACCGAGTCCGCGATATCGTCTGCGGTGGCCAGTTTTCCGAGCGGAATACCCAGGCGATAGCTCGCCAGATTGCCTTCGATGACCGCGTCGGCACCCGAATCGTCGGAAGGGTCCGACCACAATGACCGCTGCATCGCTGTGTCGGTGGATCCCGGAGCGACCACGTTGACACGAATGCCGTCAGTAGCCAGCTCCAGTCCAGCGGTTCGAACCAACATGGTGGCAGCAGCTTTGGACGAACCGTAAGCACCCATCCCGATACGTGGGACACCGGCCGCGTTCGACGAGACGACCACGATCGCCCCGGCCCGACGGCGACGCATTTCCAGTCCCACGCTTTGCAGCACGTTCAGCAATCCGAAGACGTTGACGCCGAATATCTTCCGCCACTGGTCTGGATCGGAGTCCAGCACCGATCCGGTGTCGAGAATTCCGGCGACGTGCGCGAGCGCGTCGATCCGGCCGAACGTGTCCATCGTCGAGGCCACTGCAGCGTCGACTGCCTGCCGATCAGTCACGTCCACGACGTGACTCTCGATATCGGCGCCTTCGACGATTGTTTCTGCCAATTCCGCAGTTACCCGCTTCAATTCGACGTCGTCGCGATCGAGCAACGCCAGCGAATACCCGTCGCGCGCAAGCGTACGGGCTACTGCGGCGCCGATCCCCGCCGCAGCACCGGTGACCACGGCGATTCGGCGCTCGCTCACTGCGGGCACAGGACCTGAACCCAGGCATTGATCGTGGGCTCTTCTGCCAACTCCGCGAAGTCGGCATCCGCGCCCGCTCCCCGCCACCGTTCGACGAGCGTCATCAAGCGAACCGAGTCAAGGCCTTCGTCACCCAGGTCCGCGTCGTCGCCGAGTTGTTCTGCCCTCATCGACAGAACCTCGGCGACGTCGCGCACGATCTGGTCACGGTCCACGGTGTTGCTCATCGGTCTCCTCGAGTAGTGGTAGACGCGCTCAGATCGAGCCAACCCAACCCTCGTGTCGACCCCGTCCGCACGCCTTGACTTTAGGCCAGCCTAACCATAACGGTACGGAAGTACACAACCCAGACGCTCGCAACACAAATTCACCCAAACTAAGGCTAGCCTCAACATAGCAAGCAATCTGTCGAACTGGAAGGGTGTCCATGTCAGCACTCGCCGAAGTCTCCGAATTCCCGTTGCGCAACAACCGGACTGACGATGAAACGGACTCCGTTTTCCTGCTCTCACGTAGGCAAACGTCGATCCGCACTTCGGGAGTAGTCGAAGAATTCGACTCGGCCTTCGACGCTGCCGAAGCCCTCAAGACCGGGCGCATCGACTCGGTCGTCGGCGCCCTGCCGTTCTCCCCGGAGACGCCGTCCGCCCTCACCGCGCCACTGAGTTTCACACGAGTCCGCGGTGATCTATATCACTCGAACATCCCGTCACTACCCACTTCGCGGGTAGCCGGATTCGAACCCAGCCCGCAGATCCACACCGACAGGGTCCGCGGAGCCATCGAGCGACTTCGAGCAGGCGAACTCGACAAAGTTGTCCTCGCACGCTCCCTGACCATCGAGGCCGAGTCCACGATCTTCCCCGCCGCTCTGGCCGAGAAACTGATTGCACTCGATCACGCGCACAACGGTTTCTGCGTCGACCTGTCCCCCGCCGGAGGAAAGTACCGCGGGCGATCGCTGGTCGGTTCGACGCCCGAGGTTCTGATCGAAAGGCGAGGCGGCGTCGTCACCTGCCACCCGCTGGCGGGCTCGATTGCACGCCATCCGAATTCGGATCAGGACGAGGCGAATGCCGAGCAACTCCGCGCGTCGACCAAAGATCTGGCCGAACACGCGTTTGTCGTCGACTCCATCAGCGCGATACTCGGACCACTGTGCACGTCCTTCAATGCACCCAGCGCACCGGAAATCCTTCGGACACCGCAACTGTGGCATCTCGGGACCAAGATCGAAGGTGTCCTGATCGACCCGAGCCTGACCTCGCTCGAACTCGCAATGGCGCTGCATCCGACCCCCGCTGTCTGCGGCACACCGACGGTCGCCGCACGCGAGCACATCACCGCAACCGAAGCCGATCGTGGGTTCTATGCCGGTGCCGTGGGCTGGTGCGACCGGACTGGAGACGGCGAGTGGATGGTAGCTATTCGTTGCGCCGAGATCGCAGCAGACGGCCTCTCGGCGCGGGCCTACGCCGGCGGCGGCATCGTCGCTACTTCCGACCCGGAAATCGAATTGAGAGAGACCAGTACAAAATTCCGCACGCTACTCAGTGCGTTCGATCTCGCTGAACATCATCTCTGACAGGGCGTCACTTCTTCGAGGTGTTCAGGGCAATCGCGGCGTGAACGAGTGCCTTGAACGCCTTTTCGTCGACGGCTTCGCCCTCGTGGAAATCGATCGCCCGTCGCGTATTGCCCTCGAGGCTGGAGTTGAAGAGTCCTGAAGCGTCGTCGAGTGATGCGCCTTTGGCAAAGGTCACCTTCACTGCGCTCTTGTAAGTCTCACCGGTACAGATCATTCCGGCGTGATACCACACGGGAACACCTCGCCACTTCCATTCCTCCACCACATCCGGATCCACTTCTTTGATCAGAGTTCGTATCCGGGCGAGCATCTCGCCCCGCCAGTCTCCGAGTTCCTCGATTCGCTGGTCGATCAACCGAGACGGGGAATCTGCGCCTTGCTTGTCGGACTCACTCTTCGCCATCGCTTCGTCACTTCCTGCTCGTCGCCGCCGATCTCCGGTGAGTCGAGTATCCCCTCCTGCACGCGGATTCACTCGGTGAATCACTGACGCATCACGACGTTTCGGCATAGGCGATTTCTTGCAGTTTCTGTCAAAGTGAGACGGACGTCCAGTATTCTCTGGGTACTAAGTCCCGATTCTTCGGCCTGGAGGACTGCATCGTGATCTGGAATCGACCGCTCACCCACTCAGTCGCTTGGGCTGCCGGATCGGTTGTTCTCGCCGCCGCGATTGTCGGCGTTCACACCGTTCCTGCGGCGGCGCAACAGGCCCGCGTCTTCGACGTACTGTGCACACCCACCGATGCAGGCCTTTCCGAGCTGTCCGGACTCACCGTCACCGCGGCCGGGATGTACGCAATCGGCGACAGCGGCTCCGACGATCGGGTCGCCGAACTCGATTCGAACTGCCACGTGCAGCGCTGGATCAGCGTGGGCACCCCTCGTGTCGACGTCGAGGATCTGTCGTCGACTCCCGACGGCCATCTGTGGCTGGCAGACATCGGCGACAACAACGCGGTACGAACGTCGGTCGGGCTGATCGACCTCGATCCGGCTTCAGGTGCGGCGACCTCCTACCCCCTGGTCTATCCCGACGGCGCGCACGACGCCGAGACACTACTGATCCAGAGCGACGGGGTTCCCGTCATCGTCACCAAGGACTACCTGGGTGCAAGCGTGGTCTACACAACCGCTGAGCGACAGCAGGTTCAGGATCTGAGTACGGGCTCGCCGACCATGTTGGCCAAAGTAGGTCAGCTCAGATTTACTCCCACCCTCACACCCGGTGGGCCCGTCCCCCACGCCGGCACGATGGCTGTCACCGGCGGCGCCGTGAGCAAGGACGGCACGGTGGTAGCGCTCCGCACGTATACCGACGCTTACCTGTACGCAGCTCCCGACGGCGATATCGTGAAAGCGTTGAACACCAACCCGATTCGCGTCCCCCTTACAGACGAGCCACAAGGTGAGGCGATCGCGTTCGACGCTGCCGGTGATCTGATCAGTGGCTCCGAGGCATACCGAGGGCCATTACCACCAATCCGAATTCTTCGCGGCGCCAGCGACATCGCACTGTCGGGCGGAGCGAGCGGCTCTCTCGGGTCGTAGTCGATTCGCGTCCCCGGGAAAGCGGACAGGCGCCGCTATCATGGCCGAGTGAACAAACAACTTCGAGCGACAGTGGTGGTCTCGGCAGTTCTTGCACTGGCTTCGTGTGCGAATTCCCTCGAAGGATCACCGCGCCCGGATGCGTTTGTTCCGAGCATCGACAACCCGGATCCGTCCGAAGCCATCGACGGAGTTGTCACGGTCGACTACCCAGCAGCCCAACACGTACGCCCGAACGAACGCGTGGCGTACACATATTCACCGCCCTTCGGCGGCCGTCACGACTCGGTCTGGGCAAACTGCACCGGAGTTGTTTATCCACAAGCGATTCGGACCGAGAATGCGGTCCATTCTCTCGAGCACGGGGCCGTGTGGATCACGTACAACCCCGACCTCGTCTCGAGCGAGGATCAGGCTCGCTTGGCACAGCGAGTCGAGGGCATGAGCTACACGTTGATGTCGCCGTATCCGACCCTGGATTCGCCGATCTCGCTGCAGTCGTGGGGCCGTCAGCTCAAGCTCGACAACGCCGCGGACGCGCGCATCGATCAGTTCGTCTCGGCTCTGCGCGTCAACCCGAACACGTATCCCGAAGTGGGCGCGACCTGTTCGGTGCCGGTGACGAGCTTCGACCCGAACAACCCGCCGCCATTCGACCCCACCACTCCGGATCCGTCATCTCCCACAACCGTTCCGGAGCGGTAGCGTCTCAGCAGGCCCCGCTTCGCGGCGCAGACACCTACTTGCCTCGTGAACGGCGTTCCAGTTCGACTGCCCGTCGCATGGTTTCCCGAGCCCGGCTTCGGTCACCGGCATAGTCGTAGGCGCGAGCAAGTCGGAAGTTCTGCTTCCAGTTGTCCGGGTCTGCTTCCCAGTCGACCTTGATCTGGGCGAACAACTCGTCGGCAGCCGCTCGCTCGATCCGGCCCGAAGGCAATTTCGGAAGCGCAGACGCGTCGACAGCGAGGCCCTCGTCGTGAATCTGCTGCGCGAGGCGCTGGTGCGTGAAGCCGGCACGGAGCGTGGCGATGACGAGCCACAGCCCCAGGAACGGCAGGATCAGCACGCCGATCCCTAGACCGATCGCGGCGCCGCCACCGTCCTGGATGAGCTGGATTCCGCGCTGACCGAGGAGCACGAAGTACACCGCGAGCGCGATGCAAATCGCGACGATCAGTGCGACGGTGCGGGTGGTCTTGTTCATAGATCGAGAAAGGAATCGATACCGACCGTCAGACCCGGACGCGAGCCGATCTGGCGGACACCGAGCAGAACGCCCGGCGCGAACGAATTCCGGTCGATCGAGTCGTGGCGAATGGTCAGCGTCTCGCCCTGAGTTCCGAGAATCACTTCCTGATGCGCGACCAGTCCGGCCATCCGCACGGAGTGAACCCGGACGCCGTCGACGTCGGCTCCACGCGCACCCTCGAGCTCGGTCGTGGTGGCGTCAGGGCTGCGTCCGACGCCTGCTTCCGCGCGAGCTTCGGCGATCATGGCGGCCGTTCGGTATGCGGTGCCCGAGGGAGCATCTGCCTTGTTGGGGTGGTGAAGTTCGATGACCTCGACGGAATCGAAGAAGCGCGCCGCGGCAGCCGAGAAGCGCATCAACAACACAGCACCGATGGCGAAGTTCGGGGCGATCAGAACACCCGTTGCAGGCTGCTCGTCGAGCCAGGACTGCACAGTCGCCAGCCTGGACTCGTCGAAACCGGTGGTGCCGATCACGGCGTGAATTCCGTTGGCCACGAGGAATTCCAGATTTCCCATGACGACGTCGGGGTGCGTGAAATCGACCACTACCTGAGTGCGGGTGTCGACAAACGTCTCGATGCGATCACCGGTGTCGACCTGAGCGACAAGTTCCAGATCGGGAGCAGCTTCCACTGCCTCGCAGATCGCTCGACCGACCTTGCCCTTGGCTCCCAGAACCCCGACCCTGATGGGTGCTGCACTCACGTCTTCCACGCTCCGTCCGATGCATTGTTTGAGGTGAAGCCTACGCAATCACCCCGATGCGCTCACCATCAGTCGGGCGGGAGTTATGTCACCACTGGCACACTGGACGTAGTGAGCAACCGTCCGCAAGTCCGCGAAACCGGCAACCTTCGACCACTCGAGTTGGCAACGGGTGCCGTCATGGCCGGATTCACGGTCGCGTTGTCCGTCATTGCCACGGTCATCCCCATGGCCAGCGCCCTCAACCTCGTGGCCGCCGTTCCGATGGGAATTGTTGCCCAACGCTTCCGAGTCCGCGCCGTGACGACAGCCGGTATCTCGGCCACGGCAGTCGCCTTCGTCGCGGCGGGTTCGGGATCTGCGGCGGCGGTCGCATTGAGCGCTCTCCTCGGCGGAATCATCGGTACGGTCAAGCGGCGCGGTCTCGGCTTCGTCTCCGCATTGCTGTCGTCATTGGTCATCGGGCCCGCGCTGGCGTTGTTCTCCATAGTCCTGTTGCTTGTTCTCGCTCCGCTGCGCACCTTGTTGTTGACCTCGCTCGAGAACACCGCGTTGGGCGTGGCCGAGATCTTGAAGCGTGCCCCCACACTGGTCGGCGCAGCCGAATGGATCGATAACAGCATCGGCTCGATCATCGACTACTGGTGGTTGTGGATCGGCGTGTCCATCATCTCCGGAATCGTCCTCAGTACCGTCGTCTCCTATTTTGTCCTCGGCGCCGTCCTCGACCGATTGGCTGCACTCCCTTCGGCCGACCCGCTCCAGACAGCACCCGACGACCGTCCGATCGATCCGTTGCCGGTCACTTTCGATCACGTGGGCTTCACCTATCCGGGTGCAACGACACCGGCCCTCGTCGACGTCAACTTCACCGTGCGACGAGGAGAGTTCGTCACCGTCGTCGGCCACAACGGCTCGGGCAAGTCCACACTGACCCGGTTGCTCGCCGGGCGCGCGCCGACTGTCGGGACGCTGACGAGACCCGGGTCCGCCGGTCTCGGCCGACACGGCGGAACCGCCGTCGTCCTCCAACGACCCGAAAGCCAGATCCTCGGAACCCGCGTCGCGGACGACGTCGTCTGGGGGCTCCCCCCCGAGTCGCATCCCGACGTCGATGCACTGCTGGCCGAGGTGGGACTCGCGGGCATGGGTATGCGTGAGACCTCCGGGCTGTCCGGTGGCGAGATGCAACGTCTGGCTGTTGCAGCCGCGCTGGCGCGGCGCCCCGCTCTGCTGATCGCGGACGAAGCCACCGCGATGGTCGATCAGGCCGGCCGGGAGGAATTGGTCTCGCTCCTCGCCGAACTTCCGCGACGCCACCCGATGGCCGTGGTACTGGTCACCCATCACCACGCCGACACCCGCAACGCAGATCGGGTGATTCAACTACAACGCGGACGGCAGATCGATCACCAACCCGGTTGGATGACGTCGACGTTCGGGGGTCCGCCGTCTGCGCCGTGGCCGGTCAGCACTCGAGCTGTCCTCCAACTCACCGATGTCACCCACACGTACAACGACCGGACTCCGTGGTCGCGGCGCGCACTGTCGGACGTCAATCTCACAATCGGCGACGGCGACGGGCTGCTGGTTCTGGGCGGCAACGGTTCCGGTAAATCGACTCTGGCCTGGATCATGGCGGGCTTGATCGCACCGAGCAAGGGAACCGCAGTCTTCGACGGCAAACCCGTCTCACGCCAACTCGGCACCGTCGGTCTCACGTTCCAGCATTCGCGACTGCAGCTGCAACGCCGAACCGTCGCCGAAGACATCGAGGCCGCCGGAGGTCCGGAGATCGGATCGGTGCAAGTCTCGTGGGCGCTCGACGCCGTCGGACTCGACCGTCACATCGCCGGCCGCAGCATCGACGAGTTGAGCGGCGGACAGATGCGACGCGTCGTCCTGGCCGGTCTCCTCGTGCGCCAACCGCGGGTACTCATACTCGACGAACCGTTGGCCGGTCTCGATCCACCCGGTCGACACGAAATCCTGAACGTACTCAGGTGGATTCGTCGGAACGGAACCGCAGTAGTCGTCATCTCCCACGATGTCGACGGCATGGACGCCGTGTGCAGCAGAACAATTCGACTGTCGGAGGGTCGCATCCTCGACCCTGCCGCCAGCAGCGCCTTGGAAGGATCGACGACGTGACAACACTTCTGCGCGAAGTCCCGACTTCATCGCCGATCCACCGATTGTGGGCCGGAACGAAGATCGTTGCCGTCGTTCTCGTCAGCATCGTGGTCGTGACCGCTCCGTCCTGGCCGGCGATCGGCGTCGTACTCGGATTGTTGTTGCTGACCGCGGTGATCGGACGCATCCCCCCGACTGCAGTTCCGCGACCTCCGTGGTGGTTGTGGGCGCTGATCCTGCTCGGCGCGTTGATCAATCTTCCGATCGGCCTCGACGCAGTCTTCATCTACCTGCAAGCTGTGACGTTCGGTCTTGTATTGCTCTGCGTCTCACTGATGTTGGCATGGACCACGTCGATGAGCGATGTGGCGCCGGCACTGGCAACGCTCGGTAGACCGCTGCGATTCCTCAAGATCCCGGTCGACGAGTGGGCGATCGCGACGGCCCTCTGCATTCGTTCACTTCCGCTCTTGATCGACGAGATGCTCACCCTGGTGGCGGCGCGACGACTACGCCCGAAAGCTGTGGTGAACAGCGCTGCCGACAATTCGATAGTCGATCTGATCACCACGACCATGTCGGTGGCAATTCGGCGCTCTGCCGAGATGGGTGAAGCGATCTCCGCTCGCGGGGGCACCGGTTTGATCGCGGTGTACCCCAAGCGCCCTCAGCTCGCCGACCTCGTCGCACTGACCGTCGTCACCGCCGCGTGCGTCAGCGCGGTTGTTTTGACTCTGGTTCTGCGCTGATCGGGTCACCGCTGACAGAATTTCCCTGGGCGATGATCGCAGAACCCATCCAGCGCCGTAGGTATCGCCGCAGTTCTTCGTCGCTCCGCTTCGGGTCGCCGGGCGCGAGGAAAAACGACTGCATCGTCCGCAGGACGTATTCGACCAGTTCCTGAAGTGATGCGTCGTCGTATCCGAAACGCACCCAGTCCACGTCGAAGCGGGTGATCATCGCCATTCCGAAGGCCTGCGCCTCCTGAGAGGTCAGGCCTTCGGGATGAAGACTCGAATTCGTGCTGGTGAGCAGAATGCCGAGATGGGGCGTTCGGTGGACCTGGGTCAGGGTGTAGACGACACCCTCGGTCATCGCCTCGACGGGGTCTTCGATGCCGCTCACGTGTGTGGTGAGCCGATCGAGGTAGCCGTCGACCGACGCGATTGCAGCTGCCCGCATCAGAGCGTCGGCGCTGGGAAAGTATCGATACACGGTCTGCCGGATCACGCCCAGTGACTCGGCGACGTCGCCGATGCTGATTTCCGAACTCGTCCGTGCGATCAACTCGACCGCGGCCTCGACAATGCGACGAGACGCATCTTCGTCACTGTCCGGTGGATTGCCGCCCCACCCACGCCTTCGTGCCACTGCCCACTTCCTCGCTCGAACGAGGCTCGAACCATGTCTTTGCGCTCGAAGTCCAAGAGCCACAGGCTAACACAGGCAGGTTTTGCATCTGCGCCCCTCGAATTCACTCCCCTCGCCGAAAGTGAACATACAACTGCACACCAATATGTATGATTACCGCCACACGTGGCTTCGAGTGCCAGAGCGGCCACCTGACCAGCCCCTCCGAAAGACGAGGTTCGACAAGTGACCAACCTTCAACCCCGAAAAATGGACTTCGGATTCGAGGATCAGGACGTTCCCTTCCTGTGGAACCCGGAGAATCCGGCCTGGTCGAGCATGTCCAACGCGGTCTCGTTCCTGGCCATCGGTTTCGAGAAGATGATCGTGAAGATGATCATGCAGACCAAGTCGCGGATCAGCGATCCTGAGGTGGCCGAGGAAGCCGTGGCGTTCATGCGTCAGGAAGGCCATCACTCGACCGCGCACCGCCAGCATGTGAAGGCTCTGATCAGGCGCTACCCCGGACTGCAGAACACGCTCGACGCTGTGATCGGTGAATTCGATCTACTGACCGAGGCGACCTCGCTGAACTACCGGCTTGCATACACCGCAGATCTGGAGGCGACCTTCACACCGGTGTTCAAACTGATGCTCGACAACGAGGCGACCTTGTTCCGTCCGGGAGACGACCGCGTCGCGTCGCTGTTCATCTGGCACTTCGTCGAGGAAGTCGAGCATCGCAGCTCGGCACTGATCATCTTCAATTCCGTTGTCGGAAGCGAGCTTTACCGGATGCGAATGGCGCCGTCGATCTTCGCACACGTCATGAAGGTGATTCGTATCGCCTGCGCAGGCTTCAACCAGCACGTTCCGCTCTCCGAGCGGCAAGTCGACTCACTGTCGATGTTCGCCACCCACCGCACCAAGCAGAAGATTCTGACGTCGTTCGCTCCGTATCTGACCAAGGGCACGATGCCTCGCGCCTTCGATCACCTTCAACTCGGAGAACAACTCGTCGCACTCGGCGGTGTCTTCCGCAGCCAGATGCCCAATCACAACCCGGACCACGAGAAACTCCCCGCACTCGCCGACCAGTGGTTCAAGCGTTACGACGACGGCTACGACTGCACACGCTGGTACACCGCCGAATCTCAGGCACAAGCCGAGTCGATCACGTCAGGGGCCAACTGATGGCAGAACACTGCTCCCCCACGTTTTCCCAGCTCGCAACAGAACTCGGTTTCTCCTGTCAGGAAGCAGGTGGACTCGTCGAGTTCCGTAACCCGGCGGCGCTGGAGAACTGGACCCTGCCCGTCCTCGAATGGACCATCATCGTCGGCTCGGTGCTCGCACTGGTCCTGGCGATCGTGCGGTTGCGCCGCAACGGCGACCCCACCAACCTGGTCCTCTGGTTCGGCGCCACCGCCTACCTGTTCATCATCGAGCCTCCGCTGTACTTCCCGGCGGCGTTCGGCATCGAAGAACAAGTGGACACGATGTTCGCGCACAACGTGTTCACCGTCGACTTCATGTGGGGTCGACTGCCGCTGTACATCGTTGCCATCTATCCACTGATGGCGACGTTGGCCTTCGAAATAGTCAGAATGCTCGGCGTTTTCCGCAGATACGGTCCACTACTGGGCGCTGTCTGCGTCGGCTTCGTCCACCATGCGTTCTACGAAATCTTCGACCACCTGGGGCCCCAGTTGCGGTGGTGGGAGTGGTCGACGTCGAACCCGATCAACCAACCCATGTTCGACGCGGTTCCACTTCCCAGCGTGGTCGTCTTCGCCGCGCTGTGGCCGATGTCGTTGGCATTCTGCGTCCAGTACTTCGTCGGACGGCACGTCGATGCCGGCAAGCACTTCTCCGGACTTCAATTGGTATGGCGCACCATCGTGATCGGCCTGCTGGCCTCGCTGGGTACGTTCATTCTCCCGCTCCCGGCGACGGTCTTCGGTATGGGAAGCGACACTGTCCGCGGGTTCCTCTACGCCGCTGAACTTGCAGTCCTCACAGTGGTCGCGATCGTGGTTCTCGTCCGCCAATGGACGCACCTGCGCTCGGCAGAATCGAACACTCCTGAACACACCAACAGGTTCGTGCAGATCTACAGCGTGGTGTACCTGGTTGTCATGGCCGTCCTGTGGGCGAGTGCGCTTCCCGACTTCTTCGACGCGGTCGACGGTTCCACCAGCGCTGGAGATCCCATCGGGAACCTCTGGTACACAGTGGCGTGCTTCGTCATCGCAATCCTGTGCGTGAGCGCAACTTTCACCATTCCGAAGCGGAACTCCGGGACGGCCGACGCCGAGCTCCTCGGGGCAAACTCAGCGACTCCGGCTACCTAGGCGACCGGGACGAGACCGCTCGGGTCTCGTCCCGGTTTCTCGGTTTCACGGGACGCGGTGAGTCCACTCTTCGGTTCTGAACTTCGTGTCCACCAGCTTGCGCGCCTGCTCCAACTCCGAGTCCGTGTAATCGCTGTCGTGGGTGTCGTATTGACCTCGAAAGTGCTGCGCAAACGACTCCAGGATTGCTGCACGCGTCATTCCGGTCTGCGAACGCAGCGGATCGACGCGCTTGGCCGCACTCTTGGTTCCCTTGTCCGACATCTTCTCTCGTCCGATTCGCAACACCTGCGTCATCTTCTCAGCGTCGATGTCGTAGGCCATGGTCACGTGATGGAGCACAGTGCCGGACGCGAATCGCTTCTGAGCGGCGCCGGCGATCTTGCCCTTGTCCGAGGCGATATCGTTGAGCGGCACATACCGAGCGTTGATACCGACCTCGGCAAGCGCTCCCATGACCCACTGATCGAGAAACGCGTAGGACTGCTCGAAACTCAAACCCTCGACCAATGACGCCGGTACTGCCAACGAGTACGTGATGCAGTTGCCCGGTTCCATGAACATCGCGCCGCCACCGGAGATTCGGCGCACCACCCCGATGCCGTACCGCGCAGCCGCCTCGGAGTCGACCTCGTTACGCACGGACTGGAACGATCCGATCACGACCAAGGGCGAGTCCCAGTCCCAGAAACGCAATGTCGGCGGACGCTCACCCGATGCGACCTCACGCGCGATGACCTCGTCCAGCGCGACGTGCATCGCGGGATCGAGAACCACCGGCGGGATGAGGTCGAAGGTGTGATCCGCCCAGCTCGTGGCGTGGCCGAGTGCGCGCCGGATCGCGATGCCGACCGACTGCGGCGTGAAGCCGATCATCGAGACGGACTCGTCGAGCGCAGTGGAGATGGCATGCGCCAACTGTTCTGCATCCGAGTCGGCGGGCATTCCGCGCAACGCCGCGTTGATGTCGTCGAGCGCGCTGTCGGGCTCGAGGAAGAAGTCCCCCGAGACTGCGACTTCGGACAGCCGACCGTCCGCCACCTCGACGTCGACCGCGACCAGTTTTCCACCAGGAACCTTGTACTCTCCACGCATCCGTCCAGCCTATCCCTGCGGGATTCTCTGCGGTGAGCGCCGTCGAAGATCACACCCCGCGCGCAGTGCGCATCTGTTCGGAAGGCAGGGCGATCAAGTAACCACACCTGTAAGTCGCTGCGGGGCTGCACAATCGCGCGGACGGGACCGCACGTGTCGACCCCTGGCAATTTGGCCGAGCAACGGCCCTGCTTCTGCCGACAGGCGAGATGATCTCTGTGGTGGGAGGATTGCCGCAACGAGCCAACTCCCTGGCGAGCCACAACGGAGGTAGACATGAAGGTCCCGGCGTTCCACTCGACGGTTCCTTCGGATCTCGACGTCTATCACGACAACGAAAGCTGCATTTTGGCCGCGCGCATCGCAGTGTCCCATCGTGCCCACGGAGTCGACGGCCGACCGTGGTGCACTGCGTGTGCGTCTTTGGACTGACGAGCGACCACCAGCTCACTCACACCCACGTCGCCGATTCGGGGGCAACCCCGTTGGCCCGAGCATTCGCATCGATGACAGCGCGGAGCCACACTGTCAGACCGGTCTCGACCTGCTCGTAGAACGCGGTGAATCCCGGATCGGCCACGTACATCCGTCCCAGACACACCTGCATCGAATGTGTGCAGTCGAAGTAAACCCCGATCGACGCTCGGTGCCGTTCTGCCAGCAAATTCGCCTCGCCGCTTCCCGGTTCGACACCGGATCGGCAGGCCAGCGCCAGATCTTCGTTGAGCGTCTCGACGCAGTCGGCGATCTTCTGCCAATCCTCAGCGGTCCTACCCGCCGACCGTTCCGCGTGCTGCGCCCACTGCGCACTGTCACCCCAACGCTCGTGCGCCTCAGGTCCCCATGACGGCTGCCAGTGTCGGCCGAAGATCGAGACCTGCTCGTGTGCCGGCAACAGCACACCCGACTTCCTGGCATCGATGATGCGATCCAAGGACTCGCCCAGTTCCTCCAAGTCGGCTATCCGTTGCCGCAACTCGGCGCGCTGCCCACGCAGCGTCTCGTCCACGTGGGCTGCGGGCGCATCGAGCAATATCCCGATCTCGTCGAGCGACAAACCCACGTCACGGTAGACAAGCACCCGGCCGATGCGACCGAGGTCCGCGTCGGTGTACAGCCGGTAGCCCCCGTCACTGCGCCCGGACGGACGCACCAAACCGATTGCGTCCCAATGATGGAGGGTACGTACGGTTATGCCTAGTCGTGATGCGGCAGCACCGACAGTGAGAGCACTGTCTGCCTCGTCTCCGAAGAGTTGGTCCGTCACGTGATCCAGTCTGACAGACGCGGTTCGGGAGGCCACAGCGTCAGACCTCGGTTCAGTCGTCGGGTCCGTCAATTCCCATGCCTCGCAGATGCTCGGCCTCGGCACTGTTCGGGTCGTACGGACGAGCGGCCGTCATGATCACGCGCGCGTTCTCCGGTGTCACAATCTCCAACTCCAGTGAATTCCACGGCTTCAGATGTGGACCGCTGGTGCATCCGGGCCGCAATTCCTCACACGCCTGTGCTATCTGGTCCATCTGACTCAGCACACACGCAAAGCTCACACTGACGGACGGTGGTGAATCTGCACATTCGCCGGGCACGAGCAGAACGTCTTGAAATGCCCAGCGTCGCAGGTGCGTCAGTCGATCCGGTACCGAAAAGAGGTCGAAGAAACCGAGCCCACGGATCCAGAAGTCGGCAGATTCGGCCAGATCCGATGTCGGAACCGACACGAACATGGGCATTCCGTAGAGACCTCGGAACTGTTCCGGAGGCACGGCGTCTGTAGCGGGGACAGGGACGGGGCTGATGTCGAATGCCGGGTAAGTATCGGTCATGAAGCCATCGTGAGCCCTCACGCTACGTCAGGGTCAAATCGTGTGAAATCCGATCGAACCAGATTGCGCGATCACACCGTGCGTGCGAATGCGCCGTCGTCTGCGAATACCCGTTGGGCAAAGCGTTCGCCGATGAGACGGTGCGTCGCAGCGTCCGGATGGAGCTGATCGGGAAGCGGCAACTCTTCGTTCTCGGCCGCACCATAGAGATCGCACCCGTCGACGTAATGCAGATTGGGATCATCCGCCGATCGCTGGGTTACGATGCGCGCCAACTCTTCCCGAATAGAGCGCAGCGTCAGCTTTCCGGCTGCGCGCTCGGCGGGATCGCCGGTAGCAACGAATCGCATTTCGCCTCTGGCAAGCGCGTCGAAATCGAATGCACCAGGTCCAGGCGTGTCTTCGTGAATCGGGCAATAGACAGGCGAGACGACCAGCAGTGGAGCCACTGGATGACCGTCGCGGACCGTGTCGAGGAAGCCGTGCATTGCCGACGTGAAGGCCCGCAGGCGCATCACGTCGGAGTTGACCAGATTGATGCCCATCTTGATGCTGATGAGGTCGGCAGGAGTGTCTCGCATAGCGCGGGCGACGTACTGGTCCAGCAGAGCGCTGCCGCTGAACCCGAGGTTGATCAGATCCACGCCGCCGAGAGAGGCTGCGAGAGCAGGCCAAGTGCGGGAGGGACTTTCAGCGCCGGAGCCTTGACTGATCGAGCTTCCGTGATGGAGCCACACATCACGCTTCGTGCCGACTGCGAGTTCGAGCGGGGCGTCGGTTCGCAATGCGACAAGTTCGGTGGTTTCGTTGTGCGGCAACCAGATCTCGACGGTCTTGGATCGCGCGGGCAAGTCCGCGAAGCGGATGGTGCTGACGGGTCCGGATTGTCTCTGAGCGGTACCGGTCGCCATGTCGATCGTCACCGTGTTGCCACCCTCAGCGATTGCGTGCCCGGTTGGTTCGCCGTCGACGATCAGGTCGTACACCCCTTGCGGCCTCGGCGGAGCACCGATGTAGATCATTTTCGTGGGCAGAGTGTCGAGTTCGATGGCCGTAGCGCTGGTTCGGAACACCAGCCGCACTCCGGACGGTTGTGATTGCGCCATTGCCATCTGCCCGTCAGCGAATTGCGTGCGAGCTCTGGCAGGCAGACGGTGTGTCAGCACACCGCGTTCGGTCCGCTCGAGCTCGAGGGCTCCGCGCACGATGTCCTCGGAAATTACGGTAGTAATCCAGCTGCTCTGGCTGTTCATCTCATTCACCTGTAGATAAGTTGCGAAGGTTTTAACTACAGCACACAGTAATTTGCCTATACTATTTAGGCAAGCGGTTTCACTTCTCGACGAACAGGACCAACGGACATGCCTCGCGCAGGACTGACACCCGAACGCCTCGCCGTGGCGGGCGCCGAATTGGCCGACGAGGTGGGCTTCGAGCAGGTGACCGTATCGGCGGTCGCCAGAGCGTTCGACGTCAAGGTCGCAAGCCTGTACTCGCACGTGAAAAGTTCGAACGACCTCAAAACCAGAATCGCGCTGCTTGCCTTGGAAGAGATGGCCGACCAGGCTGCCGACGCCGTGGCCGGTCGGTCCGGCCGCGACGCCTTGACCGCCTTCGCGAACGTGTACCGCAACTACGCGAGGTCACACCCTGGTCGGTACGCCGCGTCACAGATGCGCCTCACCCCGGAGGCCGCGGCCGCGAGCGCGGGTTTCAGACACTCGCAGATGATGCGATCGATTCTGCGCGGGTACAACCTCACCGATCTCGATCAGACCCACGCAGTTCGGTTGCTCGGCAGCGTTTTTCATGGGTACGCCAGCCTCGAGCTGGGTGGATCGTTCAGCCACAGTGCACCGGACAGCGCCGAAAGCTGGGCAAGAATCCTCGAGGCTCTCGATTCGATGCTGACCAATTGGCCAGCGTCGAGTCCATGACCAGTCGTGATTCTTGCGCGCCAAGTTCTTGCGCCACTTGGTGATCGCACACGGCCAAGAAACCTCGGGCCCACCCCAGGAGCGGCGCCACACAATCGCGCGCTCCCGCAACCACAGGTCGCACTGGGACAGAAGAAGGTCCGAGTAGGCAAGAAGCCGGGCGTGGAGCTCCGCTTAGAGGAGAAGCTTGGCGCGCAGAGAGTCGACAGTGCCCTGGTCGACGCCGAGGCCCTCCCGTACGTAAGTATCCATACCGCCGTAGAGCCGGTCCACCTGTGCATACGCCGCATCGAGCCACGACAGGTCCACCGCGTCGTCCCGGCCCAGGTACGTGTTCGACGCCATGAAATCGGCACTGATGAACTCACGCGGGACACCCAGAATGGTCAGCAGGATCGCGGTACCCCAACCGGTGCGGTCCTTCCCTGCACTGCAGTGGTAGACGGTTGCGCCGTCGGAGTTGTTCGCGATCGCAGTCAGCAGGTCACGGAAGGCGACATCGGAACCACGGTAGTTGACCATGAACGGGTAGCCGATGCTCTGGCCGATGTTCGAGGTTCCCTTGACTGCGCCGTCGATCAACGCGCGACCGAGGGTCAGGGGAACGAACTCGTGGAACGCGATGCCGTGTTCGATACTGACGACGTCGGCGACCTGGTAGGTGACCCCGGCGGGGATCCGATCGGGATCCTCCGCACGTTCGGAGGCGTTGCGCAGGTCGACGTCGAGGGTCAGGTTCGCGGCGGTGAGTTTTGCCAGATCAGTCTCATTGAGCGAGCTGAGCTTGTTGGAACGGAACACCAGGCCTGTCCGGACGGTCCTGCCGTCGGTAGTCCGATACCCGCCGATATCGCGGAAGTTCCGCGCCTCGTCGAGCCTGATCTCGGCCGCGGACGGCGGTGGGATCTCCGGCAGCGGCGGTTGCTCCCCGGACGATCCGAACTGACTCGAACCCAATTGCAGGTCGCCGCTCGAAGCGGAGGCGAGTGTGGGGCCTGTCAGGGCCGCACCCATAGCGACCAGCGCAGCGAGGGCGATTCCGAAAGGGCGCGCCCCTCGGCGGCGCGTGTAGACAGTTGTCACCTTCATCCTCTCATTCGCTGTGCGGGATACCCCGCGCCCCGCAAACTCCCGTGCGAGATTACAAGGGTGGCACGCTCCTCGTCCCGACTTTGCTCCAGAAACCGGACATGTGTTCAGGTGCCCGGCCAGCCGCCATCCTGCAGGAAGAAACTCTTGCCCGTCACTGCGTCGCCATCGACCACGCCGGGCCCGTTCGAACGACAGACCGCGGCCGCGCCCGTGCTTGTCACTCCGACTCGCCGTCGAGACATTGCCCAAGCCAGGCACCCATATCCGACGCAGCGCGGCGGGCAACAGGCGTTGGATGGTTTGTAAATCCATGCGGGACATCAGGATAGAGACGCAAGTCGACGTCGTTTCCGGCCGCCGACAGTCGCGCCACCATGGCAAGGTTCTCTGCCAGGACCACGTCTTCTGATCCAACGACAACGAGGGTCGGCGGCAGGCCGCTGAGGTCGCCGAATGTCGGAGAAATATCCGGAAGAGTGCGATCATCGACATGGCCGACGTAGGCTTCGATGAAGTATTCGTCGCTGATGGTGCGGCCCGCGGGAGTCTGGGCACTGACGTCGTACGTGCCCGCTTCCAGAACCGCACCCGAAAATGCCTTGGCCAGACCTCGATCACGAAGGCGCAGCAACGTCGTCGTCACCAAGGTTGCTCCCGCCGACATGCCACCGATGGCGAGCCTGGTCGTCCCGAACCGTTCGGCAGCGACCTCAAGCAGCCACAAGGCGACTGCCTCACAATCGTCCGGCGCTGCCGGCCAAGGGAATTCCGGTGCAAGCCGGTAATCGACGGTAACCACTACCACCCCGACCTCGTCGGCAAGTCTCATGCTTCGGGCGTCAGCGCTGGCCGCTGAACTCATGTAGAAACCCCCACCCGGAAGATACAGATAGACCCCGTTGACATCGCCGTCTTTCGGAGTGACTACGCGTACCGAAACGGATCGGCCCTCGATGTCGAGTGTGTGTTCAACAGCCCGGCTCGCCGTGGGATCAACCACCCTGGATGCTCGCACCACAAGCAGTTCCTGCAGGGAACTCGGACCGACACCGGCAGGCCGCGACGCATAGAACGCTCGCGTACTCGCCAAATCGTCACGAGGCATTTGTTCGATCAGATCAGTCAATGCAAGCTTCACCAGGGCTCCCTCGGGTCGAGACTTGTCGACAATGATGACACCTCCAGCAGGAGCACGTGTCCGACGTGTTCTCGGCAACGCGGGGCCGTGACAGGTATGAGCAAACCGCGCCGGAAAGAGGTCTTCTCACGCTAGCCTCGACTCGGAATTGGACGTTTGTCTAGAAAGGTCGATGGATGCGTGCGCTGTTGCTTGCCACCCTCGCAATCCTGGTCCTCCAGATTGCAACTCCGGCGGCGAACGCTGCACCACCGGATCCGGGCTGGACTCTCCCCCAACTGACCGTCGCAGATCGAACGATCAAGGACGTCGACGGACGAACGGTGTTGCTCCGCGGCGTGAACGCCAACGGTCTCAATGACTACGCAACCAACGGCACCGGTCTACCCACCGTTACGCCGCTGGGAAGAACGGACTTCGCGCAGATGGCAGCGCTGGGCTTCAACGTCGTCCGGCTCAACGTCGCGTGGTCCCTCCTGGAACCGACCCGCGGTGCATTCGACACTGCGTACGTCGACCGCGTTCGAGTAGCGGTCGAGGATGCAAAAGACCACGGCATCTACACCGTTCTCGACATGCATCAGGATGCATGGGGCCCGTACGTCGGCACTCCGAGCGACCAGTCGTGCCCGTCATTCATGCGGCCGGGAGTCGGCTGGGACGGCGCACCCGAGTGGGCAACCCTGACCGGCGGATGGACAACCTGCAACATCGGTGGGCTCAGGGAAGCCGCACCCGCGATCGCCCATGCCTTCCAGGCGTTCTACGACGACGAGCAAGGAATCCAGAGTCGCCTCGTCGCGACGTGGGCGCGGTTGGCTGCCGAGTTCAAAGACGAACCAGCTGTAGCCGGATACGACCTGTTGAACGAACCGAACCCCGGCCTGCGCGATCCATTCACGGCAGCTGATCAGATCGGGCAGTTCTACAAGCGGGCCACCGACGCCATCAGACAGGCCGAAGCAGGAGGATTTCCACACCTCGTGTTCTTCGAGCCCAGCGCGATCTGGTCGGCTTTCGGCCTCGACGCGCTGCCTCCACGCCATTACCTGACCGATCCCCTGGTGGTCTTCTCGCCCCATCTCTACAGCGAATCGATAACGGTCAGTAGCGAATTTCCCGGAATCGAAGACGGATTCAAGATCGCCGACCTCGCTGCCGCCTGGTACGACGCACCGTTGTGGACGGGTGAATGGGGTTGGTTCGGCGACGCCGACGAGCAGAGAGCAGACGTCGACCGCTTCGTCGATGCCACCGACAGGTACCGGATGGGCGGCGCGTGGTGGTCGTGGACACAAGCGTGCGGTGACCCCCACCCGGTTCGCGACGGCAATACCCACCAGCCGCAGGGAAATCTGAATCGCATCGACTGCCCGTCCGGTGAATCACTCGGGCTCGTAGAGGGATTCGCCGCGCCACTCTCGCGAGCGTATCCGCGGGCAGCGCCCGGCTCGCTGACGGAGGTATCGCGTGACGGGTTTGACGGGAGCGGCACCGGACGGGTCGAGGCCTGGTACCCCGGCACCGACCGGCCACAGCTCGAGACCACGAATCTCTCCGACGTCCGACTGTCCCCGATCGAGGGCGGATGGCAACTGATCGGTCACGCCGACGGCGACTACGCGGTCAAGCGCGCCTGATCGAACGATCATCCGGGAATCGCGCGTTCACACCACGCGAAAGAGCGGGTATCAGAAGATTCCGCCAATTCCCTTGCCGATCAGAACAACTCCGACGACCAAGATCAACACACTCATCACCGTGGTGTTGTTGTCCTCGAGCCAGACTTTGAGATTGGCCAATGGCTTTCGCAGGCGATCAGCAGCCACCAGGTATCCGATGACCGGGATCGCGACAGTTGAACTGGCGATGACCGTGAATACGAGAATCGAGGTGATCGCTCCGCTGGTCGCCAACGACGCCGAGCCGATCGACACTCCGGCCGCGATGCACATGAGCAGGTTCTTCGGGTTGATCGCGGCGAGCGCGAATCCAAGGCCCAATCCCTTGACCGCGGTCATCTCGTCGACGGCTTGCATCCACTTCGGTGTTTCGTGCTCGCCGCTGCGCCCCCGCCACTGCTTGACCCCGACGGCCAACAGGAGGACACCGAGAGCTAGTTTGATCCACGAAACCGTGGCGGACGGTCCGTCGTCTGACGTGCTGACGGCACTGGACAAGATGACGAAAAGAACTGTAGCGATGAAGATTCCGAGTAACCAGCCCACCGCGAACCCGGCGCTGGTGCTACCCGCTCGCTTGGAGAGCAACATCAAGATAGTGGCGATGACGGCCACCGGCGACACGGCGACACCGACGGCCAATGGGAGAAGTTCTCCGACAACGGAACCCATGTCAAAACTCATTTCTGATTGCGGCAAGCAGGATAGGCAGTAGGCGAGAAAAGCCGCCCCTGTCCGCCACGACGGACAACAGAGCACAGCCGATACCGCTGCGCGATAATGCTGACACTGCGAGCGCCTGCGTAGTTCATGCCTCATTCGAAAGGGATGAGTGCCTGAACCGCAGGCCTCGATTCCCCACCGAAGATCGCGAAAAGACTTGGCCAACGGTGTGTCGGCTGCGCTCGCAGCAGAGCGCAGCCGACATCATCGAGGAGGATCACCAGACACAATCTCGAGTAGTGACCTCACGCGTAGGGACGGGTTACTTCGCGCAGCCACTGCCCTCGAACGCGAGCTTGGACGTATATTGCCCGTCCGGCAAATACTCTCCCATCACTGCCTTCTCGTCACCGGGCGTCTTGGTGTCGTGTGCAGCGTGGCTGAAGTCCTTGGCCGGCAGCATGTTCCGCATGATCAAGAGGGAATCGTCGGGATGCCCTGCGCCGTCACCGGCCGGCGAGAGCGAAAGCCATGACACCCCACATTCCTTCGTAGCGTTTGCGGGTCGGTCTTCTGGGAGCGACGCGACAATCGTGTAGCGACCATCCGCATCAGTGGCCATCTGCTCGTCGAACAGACACGTCGCTACCTTCGTCGTTGCCAGCGATTCATTGCTGCACATCGACCAGAACCGCATGTCGACTGCGCTGTCGAGATTCTTTGCGCCGCCTGTCGTCTTCGGAGTCCTCGGCAACTCTCCCCGAAGTACTAGAACTTCGCCGAACCCACGGTTGACTTCGGCGGTGACGTAGCTGTTGTCGATGTTGGAGTACTGCCCGCCCACCCGCTGGGGTGTGCCATCGCATTTGCCGAGATAGGTACAGCCGAGCGTGAACTCGGCGCTGTAGTACGCCCGCCAGACTGGTGTCTGCTCGGAAGGGAATGTCGCAGGCTTGCCCGGTTGGTCACGCAATGCCTTGTACGTGTCCAGCGGCAGCGAAGCCGGCTTCAAGATTCCGTTGTCCGCACCGACCGCTGAACACAGATCCTGCCCGCGCAACACCTGACCACCGGAAAGGTGCAGCTCTGGCTCCGGCAGTCCAACGCCGCCGGTGAGATCACGCCCGTTGTCCGGCAGGTAGATGCGATAAAGCAGGCTTATCCGGTCCTGACCTGGCACACCGGCATACAAGGTGTTGGGTTTCGGCTCAGCAGGTGAGGCCTCGTTGAGGACGGAAGCCGTGTACGACCTGGCACTTTCGTTCGATCGATCGGCACCGGGAAGATAGGTGTTGCGCGAACCTGCGTCGGGAGCTGTCGAAATGTCATTGAGGACGGCGGTCGGCATCGCGGTTGCTGCGTTGTACGAGTTCAACGACTGATAGCGCGCATGCGCATACTGCCCTCGGATAACCAACTCGGCGTTCTCGGGGATTGTGAACTGCGCAGCCCAGTAAATCGCCGCAGTGTCAGGAAAGGCGTAGTTGAGCTGTGGGTCCGCGCGCTCGGGATTGATCGGCACGGACCAGAAGCAGGTCGACACCGGATGCTCGACGTCCGGTCCGCCGGATCCGAAATCGACAGAACCAGATTCGGATCCGCTAGCCGAACCGGTTCCTGATCCGGATCCGCTCGACGAACCGAAATCGACAGATCCGACCGCCGGCGCGGCAACCGCGGACCCAGCCCCGGCAAATACAGTGATCGCGCTCAGCGCCACCGCAGCTACGAGTGTTCTTGATGAATGCATCGCGCTCCTTGTTAGTTAGCTGACAAACAGTGATAGAACGATCTAGAGCGAGTACTCCCGGTCCAACGACGAGAGACCGTCACGAGGTCCGCACTACTACTTGGTGGGTTGAAAGTCGTTCGTCAGAGCGCCGCGAATCGCGTCGGTGTCCGACTGAGACCAGTTGTCGGGGTGCAGGATCCGCGCCCACATGTCCGCCGCGTCGGCACCGTAGTTGTGCCCGTGACCTGGCGGAACGTCCGCCGAGAAGACCATGTCGAGTGTCACCTGCCAGAATGTCACGAACGGTATCCACGTCATTCCCGGATCGACATCACGGCCGAGAGGCTCGGCAAGCCAGTCCGGCTTGTTCAGAAGCAGGTCGAAAGACCACCAGACAATTGGGTCGCTGGCGTGCTGCCAGTACACGACGCGTGAGTCGTTCCACGGCGCATCCAGTTCGAGATCCTCCGGATAGGCAGCGAAACGAATCGACTGCCCGTCGTCGATCACCGGCACGGCTTCCCGTGAGCCGGAGTCACGACTGCTGGTGATCTCCTGCCATTGAGCGGTGAAGTTCGGAGTCCCCGACCACAACGCCCCATCCACCCGCGTCGCCATGTCCTGTGCTCCCGCGAACGCGGCCTGTCCCCCGTACGATCCGAGGCTCTCGCCGAAAACGACAAGCTTGGGGCGCTTGTCGAGCGGCAGATCGATCCACTTCGCATAGACAGAGTTGAACAGCGCCCGGCCTGCGGCCATCGGGGTTTCGCGATCGGCGATGAATGCCAAAGGGCTGGGAAGGAACGAGTACTGCATCGCCGCGATGGCGGTATCGCCGCCCTGGACGTATTCGAAAGCGGACGCCACGTCGTCGTTCACCCAGCCGCGGCCGGTGGTGGTCACTACTGCCAGGACGGCACGGTCGAAGCCGCCGGTGCGCTCGAGTTCGTTGACGACCCGCTGCGCGACACCGTCGACGGAATCCGACGACTCACGGCCGGCGTACACGCGGATGGGTTGCTTCGCGTCCCGGCCGGTCAGCGCGGAAATCTGCACCGCAGACGGCCCGCTACCCACGAAAGTGCGACCCTCCTTGCCCAGCGAATCCCATGCCTCCGCAGACATGGGTGAACCACTGCGTTCGGCGATCAGAGGCTGGTCGATACCATCGGGCGTGTCGTTGTCCGCGCCGGAGAAACTCCAGTTCGCAAAAGCGATGAGCCCGTTGTAGAGGGCACCGTTGACGACGAAGATCGCCAACGCGAAGACGACGACCAAGCTCGCGACTTTCGCTGCTTCCTTGGGAACAAACCGCAGAGCAACGGCAGCGAGTCCTCTGGTGAGATGCCGCAGACCGCGACCCGCCTCCAGCAAGATCAACCACACCACTAGCGAAACCAGCAGCACCAGAAGATAGTTCGCCCGGTTCACGCGAGGCGCCTCGACCAGATCACGGACGATCTGCTGCCACCACGAACCCAAGATCAGAAAAAGAGGCACCAATATCACTGCCAGTACGGCGAGTACGGCCCAACCGATCCGCTTGGTCCGGTCCGACCATGTCGGTTCGACTCCGCATTTGCGGATCATCCACGCCACGCTCACACCGATGCCGTACCCGGTGGCGACGGAAATACCGGTTGCCACGCCCTGCAGGTACCACGCGCGCGGTAAGAGGGACGGGCTCATCGAGAGGACGAAAAACACCAGACCGAACGACAACCCGACCGAGTGCAGCGTCTTGCCGTAGCGCCGCACACCTTCCCACACACGTTTCATGCCCGAATCGTAAGTGCGCCAGAAAGATGAAATGCGCCTCTCATCCCTTTCGAATGAGGCGCGAACTACGTCGGTGGAAAGTGTTCGCTATTCCGCGTCATGCACCGAAAAGCTTCGGCCCAACGGCAATCACGGGCGAACACCGGTGGTGCCTTGACAGATTTCACACACGCGATTCCGCGTACACTGTGTGGGGTCAATCCACTCAGCACGTACAAATTCGGCGCGATTCTCATGGCGGCAAAACGAGGAAACCTACCGATCGAACTGAGCGGTTTCGTCGGTCGTCGGTCCGAGGCCAAAGAAGTCCGACGCCTGCTGTCGGACTACCGGCTTATGACCCTTACGGGCCTGGGTGGGGTCGGCAAAACCCGCTTGGCGCTCCGTGCCGCCGATGATTCCTCCCGTGCGTTCCCGGGGGCGTCTGGTTCGTCGACTTCAGCGAACTGCGGGAGCCGGCACTTCTCGATCAGACGATTCTTGCCGCACTCGGAGTACAAGACCGATCTACGCGGTCACCGCGATCGGTACTGATCGGCCGTCTCGTCGACGAACGTGTCCTGCTTGTTCTGGACAATTGCGAACACCTCATCGGCTGGGTTGCCGACACCGCCGCCGAACTTCTCCGGTGCTGTGCCCGATTGGCACTTCTGGCGACCAGCCGAGAACCGCTCGACATTCCCGGCGAGATGGTATTACGGGTGCCGCCTCTGCGATTTCCCACCGAGGCGCCGTCGCCAACCGACACCCGTGATGGTGATGCGATGATGCTGTTCGAGCAGCGGGCACATTCCTCCGTGACGGACTTCCGCATCACCAGCGAGAACAGCGCGGCTGTGGAGAAGATCGTCCGCCGGTTGGAAGGACTACCGCTGCCGATCGAGTTGGCGGCTGCCCGATTGAGGGCGATGTCGGTCGATCAGATCCTGCAAAACTCGACGACCGCTTCCAACTGCTGACGCGGGGCAGCCGGAACGCTCCAGCGCGTCAACAAACGCTTGCACAGAGTATCGACTGGAGCTTCGATCTGTGTACGCCGCCGGAGAAGTCGTTGTGGGCGAACTCGAGCGTATTTGCGGGTAGCTTCGATCTCGGGTCCGTCGAAGGAATTCTCGCCGACGAAGCACAGAACGACGACTTGGGCGATCTCGTGATGTCCCTTGTCGACAAGTCGATCCTCATCCGTGAACAAAACGGCTCGTACGTCCGCTACCGCCTACTCGAGACTCTTCGCGACTACGGGCGTGAACTGGTGTCAGTCGACGAGTGGGTCTCGCTGCAGCGCAGGCACAGTGAGTGGTTCAGGCAACTCGTCTTCCGCGCCGGAGTCGACTGGACGGGGCCGCACCAAATCGATTGGATGACGCGGATCGACCGCGACTTACCCAACGTGCGCACCGCGTTGGAATTCGGTCTGACCGAACCCGACTCGGTCGAAGCCACATTGCGTACCGCAAGTGCCTTGCATGATTACTGGCTTGCACGTGGTCGATTCAACGAAGGTCGCTACTGGTTGGGTCGCGCCCTGGCCGAGGTGCCCGAACTGACCGAGGGCACTCTCGGTGAGGCGGTAGTCGAGGCCGCCGCGACAGGCGCACTGCTGGCAGCCCTCCAACGAGATATCGCTTCGGCGACAAGCATTGCCGAAGAGGCTCGGCGACAGGCCGAGATGCAGCGGAACGACGACGGTCGCATACTGGCGCGGTACACGCTCGGATTCGTCGCGGTCGCCGACGGCGATCTCGTGCGCGGCGCCGAGTACCTGGAGCAGGCTGTCGCAGCATTCCGGGCAAACGACGACATCGCCCGTCTGGTACCCGCGCTCTACTGGTTCGCCTTCGTCGTCGACGCACTCGGCGAAACCGACCGGGCTGCAAGCATTTACGAGGAGGAGTTGGCCCTCACCGAATCGCGCGGCGAAATCTTGTGGCGGTCGATGACGATGTCGGACTACGGATCCGCCCTGTGGCGTCATGGCAACCACGCTCGCGGTATCGAGCTACTCGAAGATTCTCTCCGATTGCTTCGAGGGCTGGGTAACCAGTTCGGATGTGCATGGTGCCTCGAGGAAATCGCGTGGACGCTTGTCGACCGGGACGCAAAGCTGGCAGCCACACTGATGGGAGCTGCCGACACGCTGTTCACCGCCACGGGCAGCCCGATAGACACCTTCAGGAGCATGGTCCCGTACCACGAAAACAGCGTGACCGAGGCTCGTAACCGGATCGGAGACAGGGTGTTTCAAACAGCATTCGATCATGGACGAGCTCTGACTCTCGACGACGCAGCGGCCCGCGCGCTGAGAGAGCAACCGCCCGGTGGATCACCGAAATCGGCGGCTGACGAAGTGCTGACTCCGCGGGAGCAGCAGGTGGCCGAACTCGTCGCACAGGGCCTGACCAACCGAGCAATCGCGGACAAGCTGGTCATTTCTCAGCGCACTGTCGACGGCCACGTCGATCACATACTGAACAAACTGGGGTACGACTCGCGCACCAGGATTGCGGCCTGGGTGCTCCAGCACACAAACGACTTCCGCAACCCTTCGACCTCGTGACGGTCGGTGTCTTCGATCGATCGCGGCGCGGCGGGTAACCCGGCCGAATCCTGTCGCAAGAATCCGACCGTCGAAAGTTTGCTCAGCCTTCGTGATCAGCGAGAGTCCAGTGTCCCGCACCGCGCAGTTCGAGTTGTCGATTGTGAAAAACGTCGAGGGTGCTGCGATGCCCGACGCTGACAATGATGCTGTCGGGCAGTTCACGGCGAAGGATGTCGTAGAGCGTGTACTCGAGGCCTTCGTCGATTCCGGATGTCGCCTCGTCGAGAAATGCGGTTCGCGGTCGGATCAGGAGGACTCGGGCGAACGCCAACCGTTGTTGTTCGCCCGGCGACAGAATTCGAGTCCAATCAGCCGGCTCGTCGAGCCGACCGATCAAATGTGCGAGATGCACCTCGGCGAGCGCGTCGTGGAGCCTGCGGTCGTCGAAGTCCGAGCGCCCGGTGTTCGGCTGACCTGAGGGCAACTGGTCCGGATATGCCAAACCCGCGCGCAGAGAACCCAATGGTAGGTATGGCCGTTGTGAGAGGAACAGGACGTCTCCGACCGGGGTGGTCACGGAACCGTTTGTGTACGGCCACAACTGCGCGATGCTGCGGAGCAGCGTGGTTTTGCCGCTACCCGACGGACCCTTCACCAGCAGTGCATCGCCGGGCCCCAGTGACATGTCGAGTTCGGAGATCAACGCCTCACCAACCGGCGTGCGCACGTCGAGTCCCCGAACAACCAAATGACTGCCAGCGGAGAACGCGTCGAGCACGGGAAGTGCGCGGGCACGACGATCGGCATCGGCGAGCCCGGTCAAACGGATCAGTGTGGCCCGGAAACTTGCAAAATCGCTATAGGACTCTCGAAAGAACGACAACGAATTGTGCACCTGGCCGAATGCTTGAGCAGTTTGCATCACGTCGCCGAAAGTGATCTGCCCGCTGAACAATCGAGATCCCTGGACCAGAAACGGAAACACCACCGCTGTCTGATCCACTGCTAGATTGAAGCCACTGAACTTGAGCGTCCGGAAGACGATCGCCCACATATTGCGGATCACTGCAGCAAAACGTAGTCCGAGCGTGCGTCGTTCGACGTTCTCTCCGCGATAGAAGGCGATGCTTTCGCCGTACTCCCGTAGTCGAACCAACGCGTACCGGAAGGTGGCGCCGAGTTTCTCGTTCAAGAAGTTCAGCATGATCAAAGGCCGGCCGATCCAGAATGCGAGTGCCGTGGTCACCAACACGTAGATGTAGACGAGAAAGATCATCGCTCGCGGAATCTCGGCACCGAAAACAGTCAACGGCCCGGACAGATCCCACAGGATCTTGGTGAAGCTGACGATCGAGACCATTGCGGCGACGGCGCCCATGGACAACGTGCGGGACGACGTCGCGAATGCGGTGATGTCTGCCTGAATACGTTGGTCCGGGTTGTCGACGGGGTTCTCCAGGAAGTTTCCGCGATAGTAGGCGCGGCCGTCGAGCCAATCGTCGGTCAATGTGTCATTGAGCCAACTGCGCCAATTGATATCCAGTGTTTGGCCCACCAGGTAGACGACGAGTGAGCTAGCGACGTGGACTGCGGCCAATATCGCGAACACTCGCAGGTAGTGCCAGAAAGCGGTTTCGTCGAGGTTCTGAATGGCGTCGTAGAAATCCTTGTACCAGTACGAGAACAACACCGTCACGCGGACACCGAATATCGTGAGCAGCAGCAGTAACGCGAGAATCGACAGCGGAATGACGGTGCGCCGGGGATCGAAGTAGGGCCAAGCCATTCGCCGAAACTGGTTGCCCCAGCGGGTATACCGAGCTAGCAGCAGCGCGGTGACGACGAGAACCGCTACCGTGATCGCATATGCCTCTGCCAACCACAGTGCGCTGTCCGTTACCGCGCTACCCCAATTCACCGTAGCCTCCGTCCTGGAGGGGAACTGACGATCACATATCGGTCGACAGCATTCGGTTCGCGATCCGCAATCCCGAGTCTTCCGCGGCATCCAATGCACGTGATTGCTCTGCCGTTATCCTGTCGCACACCCAATCCCAGTGCATCGTCACCACAGCGCCGGGGACGGGCATCGCCGCAAGCGCGTTGCCCTCGACCCTCCACCGCACTCTCTGCGTTGCCGGTCGGCCGCGTGCGAGTTGCTCACCGTCGAACTCGAGCGGGGACGAAACCACCAATGCATGCTCCTCGCCGACGTCCTCGACCACTCCCCATCTGATCCGGCAGTTCTGGAGGACGGACAGTGGGACCGCACCGCGCTTCCGAAGAAGCTTGACCCACGGATACACCAGAAATACGTGAAAACTGTGGTGCGCGAGCGCGCGGTCCCGACCCCCGAGGACGGGGAGGAACCCGGTGTTCTCGCGTTCACCGAATGCCCCCCTCAAGTGCTGTAACAACTTCCCCGAATCGAGAGAGTCGAGGAGATCACCTCCCACCCAATAGGCTTCGATCACTCGCGAATCCAGGGGGTCGTCGATGCCCGCTCCTACAGCCAATGCCTCGAGGTACGGCCACGCACCGTCGAATTGACGAGCGTGATCACGGTCGCCGCTGCCCGAGTTGCCGCTGGCCAGACGAAGCAGCACTGAAGGATCGTCGGGTCCGCAGTAACCCAACTCGTTCGGCGGATACGCGTAGCGGGCAAACAACGCCGGCCCGTTCATACCGACGGCAGTCATCAGCAGATCCGAGGAAGTTGTTCACCTGCCGGCAAATCCACTACCCGATTGCCTCCCAATGCCGTACGCGCCACCACCATTGTGCGATGTTCGGCCACGCACTCCCCGATCACGGCGGCTCCCACACTCAGTGGATTGCCGTGCATCGCTTCCAGAACCAGGGCGGCATCTTCGCGTGGAACGAAAGCGATCAACTTGCCCTCGTTTGCGACGTACAACGGATCCAAGCCGAGTAGCCCACAGGCGTCGCGCACGTCAGCGGGAATCGGCAGATCTCGCTCCACCAGCGCAACCCCGATGTTCGACGCCTGAGCGATCTCGTTGAGGGTCGCGGCGACTCCGCCCCGCGTAGGGTCGCGCAGGACGTGGATGTCGACACCGGTGGCAATCATGTCGGCCACCACGCCGTTCAGGGCCGCACAATCACTGCGCACTTCGGTCCCGAATTCGAGACCTTCGCGACAACTCATCACGGCCACGCCGTGAACGCCGATGTCGCCGCTGACGATCACGACGTCACCCACTTGTGCGCGAGTGGGGCTGATGTCCACCCCGTCTGCGACAATCCCGATTCCTGCGGTGTTGATGAAGACTCCGTCGCCGTGACCGGCATCGACGACCTTGGTATCACCTGTCACCAGCCGAACGCCGGCAACGTGCGCGGCCTCACCGAGCGCCTTCGCGATTCCCGCGATGTCGGTCAGTGCCGTCCCTTCTTCCAGGATGAATGCCGTCGACATCACCAATGGCTGCGCTCCAGTCATCGCCAGGTCGTTCACCGTTCCGTTGACAGCGAGATCGCCGATAGTTCCGCCGGGAAACACCATGGGTTTGACGACATACGAGTCGGTCGAGAACGCGAGTCGCACCCCGCCGACGTCGAATACGGCCGAGTCACCGAGTTCTGCATCGGCAGCGCTTCCGAACGAGGGCAGGAACAGGTGCTCGATGAGCTCGGCGGACATCGCTCCTCCACCACCGTGCCCCATGACGATGTTCGGCGAATCACGCAGCGGCAGTGGGCAGACCCACGCCGACAAGTCCACGACAGCGGTCTCCTCAGCCGGCATGACCCGCCTCCTGAAGTTCCAGGCGCCGGTACAGGTAGTACGCGGCGCACGCCCCCTCGGACGACACCATCGTGGCACCGAGCGGATTCCGCGGAGTGCATTCCTTCCCGAAGGCACTGCACTCGTGTGGCTTGATCAAACCTTGCAACACTTCTCCGGAACGGCAGACGCTCGACTCGTCAGTGTGGATATCGGTCACCGAAAAACGCTCTTCGGCATCAAAATACGCATACTTCGGTGCCAGCTGCCAACCGCTGTCCGGGATCGATCCGATGCCGCGCCACGTCCGGTCCGACACGGCGAACACATCCTCGAGCATCGCTTTCGCTGCGGTGTTGCCCTGCGCCGTGACGGCACGGGCGTAGGCATTTTCGACCTCGTATCGACCCGATTCCAACTGCAGCACCGTCTTTCGGATGCCCTCCAGCAGATCCAGCGGCTCGAATCCGGTGACGACGATCGGGACCTTGTACTTCTCGGCCAGCGCCGGGTACTCCGACGTTCCCATCACACTGCACACATGCCCGGCCGCCAGAAATGCCTGCACGCGGCACTCTGGCGAATCCATGATCGCGGCCATCGCCGGCGGGACCAGAACGTGCGAAACGAGTAGCGAGAAGTTCTCGATACCCAGGCGATTGGCCTGATAGACGGTCATGGCGTTGGCCGGCGCGGTGGTCTCGAATCCGATCCCGAAGAACACCACTTGCCGGCCCGGATTCTCCTTGGCAATAGTCAGTGCATCCAACGGTGAGTACACCACCCGCACGTCACCGCCGGCGCTCTTGATGCGGAACAGATCCGACGAACTCCCCGGAACTCGCAACATGTCCCCGAAGGAGCAGAAAATGACATCGGGTCTTGCCGCGATTTCGAGAGCTTTGTCGATGATCTCGAGCGGGGTGACACAGACCGGGCATCCGGGTCCGTGGATCATCTCGATCTGTTGGGGAAGTAATTGATCGATGCCGTGTCTGATGATCGAATGTGTCTGACCACCACACACTTCCATGATCGCCCATCGCCGTGTGGCCAGCGCACGGATCTGATCCAGCAGTTTGCCGGCCAGTTCCGGATCGGAGAACTCGTCCAGATATTTCATGATTCCGTCTCCTTCGGTTCGATCCCCGCGGCCCGGGCAGCCCTTTCGAACCCGTCACCGAATTCCTCTTCCAGTACGCCGAGGTGCTCGAATTCCGCCAGCGTGCTGCGAGCGGATTCCTCGTCGAGTCGCTGGATGGCAAATCCGACGTGCACCACGACGTACTCGCCGACTTGGGCGCCCGGAATGTACTCGAGGCACACTTCTTTTCGGACGCCACCGAAGTTCACCACCGACATCGTCGTTCCATCGCGTTCCTCCAGGGACTCGATACGTCCCGGTACGGCTAGGCACATGACACAACTCCTGACCTCATGACGAACTCCCCACCAGCACTTGGCCGTAGGCGAGACCGCCGTCGTTCGGCGGCAACTCCAGTCCTGTCAACGGCGTGAATCCAGCGTCTGAGAGCAGAGCACACGCCCGAACGAGCAGTAGAGGGTTCTGAAAGACACCTCCGGTGAGTACTACCTCGTCCACTCCCGCCAGTTCCCGGCCACGAATTGCCCACTCGAGCACCAGGTGCGCTACGGATTCGTGGAAACGGGCGCCGATCACTTCAGCGGGCAACTTCTCCCGGAGATCGCGGACAACAGCCCGAATGACCGACCGCGGATCTGCTGTCCACGAATCGTCGTCCGACTGCGTCCAATCGAAGGTGTACCGCGAACCGGCGCTGTCGACTCCCCTCGACACCCCCTCCAACTCGATGGCAGCCTGCGCTTCGTAGTCGACCCTCTGACGGACCCCGGTCAGCGAGGAGACTGCGTCGAACAACCGCCCCATGCTCGAGGTGTCCACGCACCCGAAACCGGTTTCCATCTGGTGAAGTAGGACCGACTGCTCTCGGGGCGGACAGGCTGCCACGGGCGCGAGGTCGGATTCCCAGTCCAACCCGGCATGCCACAGGTGGGCGAGCGCCATTCGGTACGGCCGTTCCACTCCGGCATCGCCCCCGGGCAGCAGTACGTATCCCAGATGCGCGAGACGGCGATAACCCTTGTACGTCGCCAGCAGTAGTTCCCCTCCCCACACTGCGCCGTCCGCCCCGTAGCCGGTGCCGTCGAACGCTATTCCGAGAACTGGTTCGCTCCCGTCCCGGCCGTTCTCCCCCATCACGGAAGCCACATGTGCGTGGTGATGCCCGACGATGCGCACCGGTCGGTCACCACTACGACTGCGAGCCCACGAGGACGAGCGATACCGCGGATGCTCGTCACAGGCGATCTGGTGCGGCACCACCCCCGTGATCGATTCGAAGTGACTCTCCGACGCAGCAAAACTGTCGATGACAGCGAGGTCGCCCATGTCTCCGATGTGCTGACTCGGCCACACATATCCGTCCTCGGCAAGACAGAAGGTGTTCTTCAGGTCGGCCCCGACCGCCAAGGTAGGCGGTACGTCGAACGGCGCGGTGACAGGCAGCGGAGCATATCCGCGCGAGCGACGAAGCAACTGTCTTCCACTGCCGACTATTCGCATCACCGAGTCGTCACACGGCATCAAGATCGGACGGTTGTGGGTCAATACCCCGTCGGCCAGGTCACCCAATCGTTCGAGATCGTTGTCGGAGTACAGAATCGGCTCACCGCCGATGTTCGCCGATGTCATGACCAACACCGCTGGGCCCGCCTCTTCTCCGGCCAAACCCAGAAGAAGATGCTGAATCGGGTTGTAGGCCAGCATGATTCCGATATCCGGAATGCCGGGGGCAATCAAGGGGGAAAGCGCGTATCCAGACGCTTTGGCAACCAGCACAATCGGGCGCTCGCGCGAGGACATGGCATCAGCCTCGGCATCACCGACCACACCCAACTCTCTGGCTTCTGGCACATCGCGCACCATCACCGCCAACGGCTTGCTTGCTCGATGCTTGCGTTCACGCAACTCGTGAACCGCGCGGTCGTCGCGGGCATCACAAGCCAGGTGAAATCCTCCGATTCCCTTGACAGCAAGAATCTTCCCGTCTCGCAGTAGGGATCGGGCTCGTAGCAGTGCACCCTCACCGGTCACGGCGGGCGCGTCCCCTTCCACGAACGATAGCGTTGGACCGCACTGCGGGCAGGCAATCGGTTGCGCATGAAACCGGCGGTCGGCGGGATCCACGTACTCCGCCGCACAGTTCGCGCACAACGGGAATCGCTTCATCGTCGTAGCGGCCCGGTCGTAGGGCAGCGATTCGATGATCGTGAATCGCGGACCGCAGTTGGTGCAGGTGATGAATGGATGACGATATCGCCGATCGCTCGGATCAGTCAGTTCCCGGAGGCAGTCGTCGCAGATCCCGACATCCGCCGGCGCCAAGGTTCGCCCGACCGACCCCGCATCCGTCTCGACTATGCGAAACCCCTCACGACCAACCGGCCGCGAGTCCTCGCGCTCTACCGACTCCACCCGTGCCAGCGGTGGGGGGCGGTTTCGCACCCGAGCGACAAATGCATCGATTGTCTCTCCGTCGCCTTCGACGTCGATCACGACACCGAGAGCAGAATTTCCCACCGAACCCGACAGTCCCAGTTCGGTGGCGGTCGCATGGACGAACGGCCGGAAGCCCACCCCCTGGACTACGCCACGAACGATGACACGGCAGGCGATCTTCATGTCCCGACCTCGCCGTTACCAGTATCGGAGTCGACTACCTCACCGTCGTGGCCACCACGGCCCATCAGTTCGAGGCCGGCCCGAGCGTGGCGAGCTCCCTGCTCGTCGACCTTCTCGACTGCAAAGCCCATGTGGATCACCACCCAGTCACCTGCCGTGACGGTGCCTTCGTCGAGCATTCCGATGTTGACCTTGCGTGGTGCCCCCTCCACGTCGACGAGAGCGAGTTGACCTCCGTATCCGTCCAGTAGTTCGCGTACCCGTCCCGGAATCCCCAGACACATGACTCACACCTCCGGCCCCAGTGTGGTGGCATCACAGTCCACGTCGATGGACCGGACGAGTGCCAGCACCGCAGAAGCGACTTGCCTTACCGAATCACGCATCTCCGCACTCAATCCGATTCCGTCGCCGATCGATTTCGCATGTGCCCCCACCACGAACGTCCGCGGGAGTGTTCCGCCGAGGGCCTGCAGGCTGGCAAACACCGAACTCGGATGCATCGAGTGCGCGTCGAAACCTCCTTGCGGGCCTTCACTTTCGGGGTCCACTTCGATGATCGCGAGCTTGCCCGGGACTCCGGTCGCCGGTAAGGCATCGATCAGGACCAGGGCGTCCCACGACTCCAACAAGTCGTACGCCAGATGCACGCCCCGAATCCCGTAGTCGACCAGGCGAGCTCCCGATGGGAGATTCTCATGCTGCAGCGCCCGAACAACTTCGGGGCCGAATCCGTCGTCTTCGAGAAAAATGTTTCCGACACCTGCAATCAGCACGCGCACAGCGCTTTACATCTTTCGCATTCGCAGATAGCGCTGGATGTCCGGCATCGACACCACCAGGACGATCGCGGCTGCGATCGCGGTGGCGCCGAGAAGTGCCGTCGACAGCAATCCCATGCTCCTCATGGCGAGTTCTCCTCTCGATAGCTGTGAAGTTCGATAGCTGTGAGTACGTCACGCGCTGTCGCGCGGCATCGGCTCTATCTCGTCCGGCGCGAAGTACAGGTAGCGGCCGTACCAGTTGTGCAGATCGGCGGCCGGATCGTCCAACAGTGTCACCCCAACATGAATGTCGCCGTCCACGTCTTCATGAATGGTGGCGACGTGGGCGATCCGGCCGTCGAAGAACAGGTCCTGAGCATCAGCGCGGCGTGAGGGGTGGAGCCGAACCGTAGTTCCACCAGAGACACGGACGCCGTTGATCAGAACTGCGTCGGTGCGTGGTTGAACACTGGTGTCGGCTTCCGGGGTCCACCAGTCCACACCGTCAGGCACCTCGGGTATCAGATCAGAACCGGCATTCGAATCTCGCAGCACGCCGTGCAGGCCGGCTAGATCGTCGTCCGTCAATCGCTCACATCGGTCGATGATGTCGGCAGCTCTGGAGTCGGTAGCTCGCGCCCGCGCCTTTTCCTCGTCGGTCATGGCAAGGATTCTCAGGGTGAGAATTTCGTCGATCTCGGTCGAGTCGAAGAGAGATCCCTCGCTCTGCGGCGCAATCTCGGGAAAGTCGTACAGGATGATCGGTGACACCAGAACGGTGGGCGATGTGCCAGGGTGAGTGGGGTTCTCGGTCCCCGCAAGCACCGGATAACAGCGATTTTGCCGCAACTGCTCCGAGTGATCTGCTTCTTCGAACAACGACAGGAACCTCGAGCCTGTGCAGTTCACAATGACGTGAGTCCCCAGCATCGATTGCGCGGTGGCCGTGCCCTTGTCCCGTGCGTAGACGCTCGTGGCGTTCATGATCTCCACGGAAATCACCGTGCGTCCGTCCCCGGCGGAGGCGCTCACTGCCAAGAGGCCATTGACCGGAAGCCGTGTCCGAACGATCCGTCCGACCACCCTGCCCCGAGAGTCCGACAAAGTCTCTCCTTCGACAACTCCGGCCGCACAGAAGGTTTCTTCGACGCCGGCCTCGAGTTCGTCCAGACCCCACGGACCCAACACGATCTCGGACTCGGTGGCTTCGTCCCACGAGATCGACTCCCGCTCGCCGACTACCAACCGATCGACCGGGATCCACGCCCCGCCGGCGCCGAGTCGTTCAACCGTCCGCGACTGGTGGTGCAGAAATCTCACAGTCGCAGAAACCTCGACGCCGTTCCGCTCGAATTCGCCGAGCAGACATTGCGCGGACATCGACGGTTCCTCGCCGACTCCGACCTCGGCGGCGCCGGGCGGTCCGAGAACCCCGAACTGCCAACGGGATTGATTCTTCGCCGAGCCGGCCCGGTAGGGATAGAGAAGATATCCCTCGTACAGGACGGCGTCGGCCACGGCCCGAACGTCGTGATCCATCCCCGTTCGAGTCATCGCGGCACCTGGCTCGCCGTCAGCAACTGCCGCACGGCTGAATCGAGGTCCGTGAGGCCGTGCGCTGCCTTGAACCGCACGAGATCGGCAATCGTCTCATGGTCGAGGCGTACCCAACCAGACGCCGGATAATGCGCAGCCATCAGCTGTTTCCACACGTCGACCGGCAATTCGTAGGCAGCAGATCTGTCCCACGGGATCTGCTGCACGGAGAACCCACGCGGTCCGTCGGTGAATACCGTGCCGCTCAGTAGAACCACGATCGGAATCGTTCCGTCTCCGAGTGCGTGCATGTACTTCGACGCCGTCACCGAGAAGTCGTACGTACACGCCATGGGCAAGGCCGCGACCGTTGTTCCGGTGAATCCTTGAACGACAGTGGAACATTCCATCCACAGGAAGGTGCGCAGCGTACTCGACCAACGCTCCCGCGGACCGAAGAGATCGCGCAGACCTTCGCCTTCGGCGTCGGAGTACGGTCGGCGGTGTGGTTCGATTCGTACCTGCGCGCGCAGAGCCACCGCACGGACGGTCGTGCCGGTGGATTCCGACATTCTCAATCTCACCGTCAGATTCGGCGTAACCGCGTACGGTTCCACCTCCATGTTGTCGATCGAGAAGTCGAGAACAGTCATGCCGACCTGCTTCGCGCCTCGACGCGCCCGAAGAACTCGTCCACTGCGCGTGCGGCATCCTGGCCACCGTCGAATCCGCGCCACACGGTGCGCAATCGTCCCACCAGTTCGTAACAGGCGTCGATGGGAACAACGAAGCATCTCGGCGATTGTCCTGACGTGGGTACCGACACGATCAACGCCTCGACGTCGGCCCGCATCTGCGCGAGCCCCGGATTCTCCTCGAGCACAGTCTCGAACGAGTCGATGGGCAACTCGGATTCGGTAGCTCCGGCCGGTCCCGGATAGAAGACTATGTACTTGTCGAGGAGTGAGTTGCGGAAGAAGAATGCCAGGCCGACGGGGATTTCCAGAGACTCCCACCGGCCAGGGCCGAGGTCGAAGTCCGGAAACTCGAGGTACCGATCGGGAACCGCTTTGTATCGAAGGTCCGCGTCGACCGGTGCAAAGAGTAGATAGCACGGTCGGCACACGCACATCAGGCTCCGGACCTGTACGTCCACGACGTGCTGGTGTTCGTCGCCTATGCCCGCCGCACACATCTCACACCTCGGTCCGGTCGGAACGACACGCGACGAGGCGATTCGTGTGAGCACCTCTCCCACAGTGACTTTCATGACGGGGCTGCGTTCACGGCTAGGTCACCGGTATCACAGACTCGTCAGCAAGCGCGACCGAGAGCACTCCGTCGCGAATCAGCACCGGCACTGGCGCCAGGTGCTCGGAGCCGGTGCCCACCCGCGCTCCCGCCCCGTACACACTGAAGTGGGCAGAGCACGTCGGACAGGTGAGGACAGCGGCGTCTCGGGCAGGACGGCCCATCATGCGTTCGAGCACAGCCCCCGCCATCGAGTGCTCACACACCGGGCAACGGTCGCGATACGCGTACAGATCGTCACCGGAGCGGCAGACCAACAGATCGGTGCCCGACACGCGGAAGCCCGCGACCTCTCCCACCTCGACTTCGGCGAATTCGGGGACCTCCACCCAGTGCGTACCTCCCCCGTCGGCGTGAACGTGCGAGAACAGGGACTCGACCGAAATCACACCCGACTTCAGCTCATGCGAATCCGGTGTTTCGACGTCGATTCCGGTGGTCTCGGGTGCCGCCGCCTGCACCGCGTCCTGGACCGCGGTTTCGAGGGTCACCGAGGACGAAGGGCAACTGTTACAGCTTCCGAGAAGCCGTAGTCGCACTACGCCGTCCGCCACCTCGATCAGTTCGACGTCGCCTCCGTGCGAACCGAGGTACGGACGCACGCTGTCGAGCGCAGTGCGGACGCGGGTCTCCACGTCGTGCGGGTGAAGTCCGTGCACCAGTAGCAGGCTGGACACCAGATCGTCGCGAACCATCGCATCCATCGTGGCCGGATCTGCCAGAGCGACGGTGCGTTCGAGTGCTGCGCCGTACAACTGCACGACCTCACGCACCAGTTGCTCGGCGCGATCTCTCGCCACCGGGCCTGCGCCGGCGTTGGCCTGCAACAACGTCTCGATGCGCTCACCCGCTCCGCGCCAGTAGTCGGCCGATTGCTCCATCGATCACTCCCCGGTCACGGACTGCGTCGGAGAGTGCAACTTCTCCAGGGTCTTGCCACCGCCGAGATACATGTGAACACCACACGGCAGGCAGGGATCGAAACTACGCACGGTCCGCATGATGTCGATGCCCTTGAAGTGGTCTCGATCGTTCTCCTCGAAGATCGGCTGACCCTGCACGGCATCCTCGTACGGACCGGGGGTTCCGTAGCTGTCGCGCGGGCTCGCATTCCACGGTGTCGGTGGGTACGGGTGATAGTTCGCGATTTTTCCGTCACGAATCACCATGTGGTGTGAGAGAACTCCGCGGACGGCTTCGGTGAATCCGCAACCGATACCCTCGTCCGGGACCTCGAACGACTCCCACGTCTTGGTCCGGCCGGCCCGGATCTCGACAAGCGCCTTCTCGGCGAAATGAAGGGCAGCCGCGGCTGCGTATGCCTGGAAATACGTTCGCGCGCGGTTTCTTTCGAGGGTATTGCTGCCATGTTCGGGAATCACCCACTCGAGCGAGACAGGACCCTTCAGTGCTGTTTTCGGAAGATTGATCTTCACACTGTGTCCGGTCGACTCCAGGTATCCGATGTCGACCAGGCCGGCCAGAGCGGTGCTCCACAGACGAGCCAATGCTCCCCCGCCCGTATCCAGAGCAAGGTTGTCTTTTCCGTCGAACCATCGCGGTGACATGACCCAGCTGTACTTGTCCTCGAGGTTCCGCTTCTGCGGGTGAGGGTTGGTGTGCTGATTCCACGGGTGCCTGCGATCGACCGGGTTACCCAGCGGATCGGTTTTGACGAACATCTCCTGATCACTCCAGTCCTCGTAATACGAGGAGCCCAGCATGATTCGGATACCGAGGTTGATGTCCACCAGATCCGTGGTGACCAACTTTCCGTCGACAACCACACCGGGAGTGACAAACATCTTCCGGCCCCAGTCGGTCATGTCCTTGTAGGAGAAATTGCAGTACTCGGGGTCTTGGAACGATCCCCAACAACCCAGCAGGGTCCGCCGCAGGCCAACCTTTTCGTAACCAGGCAGCGCCTGGTAGAAGAAGTCGAACAGGTCGTCGTGCATCGGCACGACCTTCTTCATGAATTCGACGTACCGCATCAGCCGCGACATGTAGTCCGTCATCAGTTCGATCGTCGCGACGGTGCCGACGCCGCCGGGATAGAGCGTCGACGGGTGAACGTGCCTTCCCTCCATCAAGCAGAACATTTCGCGAGTCGAACGCGAGACTTGCAACGCTTCGCGATAGAACTCACCCGTGAACGGATTGAGAGTCCGCATGATGTCCGCAATCGTGCGATACCCGTGCTGCTCCTCGTGCGGGCAGCGCGTGTTCTCTGCCTGCGCCAGCACACCGGGATTCGTCTCGGAGACCATCTTCTCGCAGTAGTCGACGGCGACAAGATTCTCTTGAAAGATGTTGTGGTCGAACATGTACTCGGCGGCCTCGCCGAGATTGACGATCCACTCGCCCAGATGCGGCGGCTTGACGCCGTACGCCATGTTCTGTGCGTAGCACGAGCATGTGGCGTGATTGTCACCGCAGATGCCGCAGATACGACTGGTGATGAAATGCGCGTCGCGCGGGTCCTTCCCCTTCATGAACAGGGAATACCCGCGAAAGATCGACGACGTACTGTGGCACTCCACCACTTCGCGATTGGCGAAGTCGATCTTGGTGTAGATGCCCAGACTGCCGACGATTCGGGTGATGGGGTCCCACGCCATCTCGACAAGACCGTCGCGGTCCGCAGTCGAGGTGGGTTCGGGAACGATGGCCGTCATTGCAGTGCCTCCCAGAGACGTTGCTCACGAACTGATTTGAATGTATCCGGTCGGTCACCACGTACGCGTCGCACCGGTGAGTAATTTCGACCCGCGCTCGCGCCAGTGCGGTTCCTTGTCCAACGTGTTTCCGGTGATCCGGCGGAGACTGTGGATCACGGACCCGTACATTCCCACCGCATTGGTGGAGAGTTTGCCGCCAGGTGGTTCATCCATGAACGGCATGAACTTGTCGGGGAATCCCGGCATCGTGCACCCGATGCAGATCCCGCCGACATTAGGACACCCGCCGACTCCGTTGATCCAACCACGTTTGGGGACATTGCATTTCACGACCGGTCCCCAACATCCGAGTTTGACGATGCACTTCGGTGACCCGTACTCCGTCGCGAACTCACCCTGCTCGTAGTACCCACCACGGTCACAGCCCTCGTGTACGGTGGCACCGAAAAGCCACTGCGGGCGCAGGGATTCGTCCAAGGGAATCATCGGCGCCTGATCAGTGGCCATGTACAGAAGGTAGGTCAGGGTCTCGGAGAGGTTGTCCGGCTGAATGGGACACCCGGGAACGCAGACGATCGGGATGCCCGCCTTCGATTTCCAGGTCCACCCGAGATAGTCCGGCACGCCCATCGCACCGGTCGGATTGCCGGCCATCGCATGTATGCCGCCGTAGGTCGCGCACGTACCGACCGCAACTACCGCAGTGGCTTTCGGTGCCAGCTTGTCGAGCCATTCGCTCGTGGTGACCGGTTGGCCGGTTTCGCGATTGTTCCCGAAGCCGCACCAATACCCCTCGTCGTGAAGTTTCTCGTTCGGTATCGATCCTTCGACGACAAGAACAAAGGGTTCCAGTTCTCCGCGGTCGGCTTTCCAAAACCACTCCAGGAAATCGTCAGCGCCACCCTGCGGTCCGCATTCGAAGTCGATGAGCGGCCAATGAACCGCTACCTGCGGCAGGCCAGGCAAGGCGCCGAGCGCGATCTCCTCGATACTGGGTTGCGTGGCTGCAGTGAGCGCCACCGAATCTCCGTCGCAACTGAGACCGGCATTGATCCACAGCACGTGGATCAGAGTTTCTTCCGCTTTGGCCGCTGCGCTTGCGGGGGTAGCTGCGCTTTCGGAGGCAGGTTCCGCCGTGGTGCCAGCAGTCGATTTTTGTGTGTCCATGTCAGCCGCTTTCACGGGTGCACTTGCGCCTTGACTCTCAGCGCCGCGACTGGCCTGACACGCTATGGCCTCAAGACTCTGTGGCCTCGAATTGCCGCGGCACCGAAACGCTGACGCCACCGGAGTCGAACCTCGGCCCACTTGCGTGGCACCCACTCATTTCATTAACTACCCGAGCAGATCAGTTGTCAACGGCCACCGGAGAAATCGCCGAACGACTACCGATCCACTCGTACCACTCGTCCATGCCCTCACCTGTCGTGGCAGACAAAACAACAACGCGCACAGCAGGATTGAGTATTCTCGCCTGCTCGACGCAGGCATCGACGTCGAACTCGACGTACGGGAGCAAGTCGATCTTGTTGATCACCACGAGGTCCGCGACAGCGAAGATGTGTGGGTACTTTTTCGGCTTGTCTGCCCCCTCCGGCGTCGAAATTAGGACAACCTTGCCTTCCTCGCCGAGGTCGAAGAGCGCGGGGCACACCAGGTTTCCGACGTTTTCGATCAGAAGCAGCGATTCTTCAGCGGGATCCAAGGCGCGCAGTGCGCGGTCGATCATCGCGGCATCGAGGTGACATCCGGCCCCGGTATTCACCTGCACCACCGACGCGCCGGTCTCTCGGATCCGCTCGGCGTCGAGCCGGGTTTCCTGGTCACCTTCGATCACGGCTATCGGTCGCTGACATCCGAGCTCCCGGATAGTTCGCGCCAGCAACGTTGTCTTCCCCGCGCCGGGGGAACTCATGATGTTGAGCGCCGTGATTCGGCGGCTCCGCATCCACTGACGATTGTGAACCGCAATGCCGTCGTTCTTGGCGAGCACCTGTTGCTCGAGAATCACGGTGTGGTCGGGGTGGCCGTGCTCATGGTCATGCTCGTGACCGTGCCCGTGACCGTCGTGTTCCTGCTCGTGTTCTCCGTCTGCGACTACCGACACCCGAGGTCCTGTGGTGTCCCCGCACCCACACGTCGCGCACATGCTCAGCTCACTTCCATCGACAGGATCCGTAACTCTCGGCCGGCAAGCACCTCGACATCAGCACTGCCGCATTCACACAGCAAGAACATGTCGGGCGGCGAGAACATCACGCCGCAGCTTTTGCATCGCGCGCTGGTTGCAATCTCATCGATGTGCAAGCTGGCACCTTCGGCGTGAGTACCCGCGGTGACGACGTCGAAGCAGAACAGCAGAGAGTGTGGAACCACCGCGCAGAGTTGCCCTACTTCAAGCCGCACGCTCGATACTCGTCGCTCGCCGGCGCGCTCACACACGGCTTCGACCACACTCTGCGCAATGGACAGCTCGTGCACGGTGAAACCCACGATTCGTGATCCGGAAACCTCCCTTCCACGATAAGCACCAACGGTCGTTGTGCGTAACCCGTACACGAAAACAGGCTGCGATCCGCAACTAATTGCGGATCGCAGCCTGTGACAGCGTTTTTGACGAACGGAAACCTCTAGCCGGCTGCAGCTTGTGTCGTCGTTGTCGTCGATGTTGTCGTCGCCGTGGTCGCGGCGGGCGGTGCACTCGACTGGACCAAAGTCGACGGCGCCACGGTCGACGTCACACTCGGCGTCGCGGCCGGCGCAACCGATGACGTCGTCGGCACCGCGGGTGCCGGTGCTGCAGATCCCGAACCTGCGGGTGCGGGTTGTGCAGCTGCGCCCGTGGTTGTGGTGGGCTTGGCCGAGTCGGTAACCGAAGGCGAAGCAGCCAAGGCATCGATGGCATCCGCCATCTCTTCTGCGGTCGGCTTCGCCGACGAATCGACCGGCTTGCCGTCTTGCGCCTGTTTGGCCAGATAAGTCAGCCACGCCGCTGCATACTCCGCTGACGTCAGGGGCTTGCCGTTTGCAGCATCCGAATCACGCCAGTAGTCGAAGTGGTGACCGACGTCCGGGCCCAAAGTGAGGCCGTACGGATCGTTCATGACGACGGGGATCGTGTTCTGGTTCGTGGCGATGAGGCCGACGATTTCCTTGAACAGTTTCTGCGGCAGGTACGCCAACGGCGACACTTCCTCCGTGGAAACCGAGTCCTTTGCGACTGGCTTGGTGGTGGCCTCGCTCGGCTTGTACGCCGGGTCGGACACCTTCAGCAAGACATCGAGGAAGGTTTCGTCGCTCTGCATCCAGGTGGGATTGCTCGAGATGTCGTTGAACGCGTCGAACATCACGCGTCCCATCACAACCGCGATATCCATGCCGGTGGCGGGCGTCAGATTCTGCGCTTGCAACTGGTCGACGTTGAGCTGCCGACCGACGTTTGCCGCCAGGATCAGGAGTGAAATGTTCTCGGGGGCTGCGCAGGTGAGGTCGCCGTCAGAGCAGAACGACGCAATCTTGCCTTTCAGGGCCCCGAAGTCCCCACTGGTACCTGGAAGTGCACCAGATCCGGAAGCGGTGTTCTTACCGTCCTGATATTGCTCGTTGAAACCGTCAGGGTTCATGTAGGGGTTTTTCGCGCCGGGGAACGGGCCCTCGCCCGCGAGTCGACCGGCGTCGGCGAAGATCACCACACCGACGACGTTGTCCGGATTGATGCCGGAGGTGCTCGACTCCGAGCCGATGTCCATCGCCACGCGGCGCACTACGTCAGCGCCCTCGCTGTAGCCGACAATCGAGAACTTCGTGTTCGGGCATGCGGCACTGATCGCCTTCATGACCGCTCGCGTGTTGTCCGCGCCCGTCGTCACGGCTTCTTCGTAACTGTCCATGTTGGCGGGGTACGCAATGTAGACCGAGGCGTACGAGCCGTCCTTGACCGACCCGGCGGGCGCCTTGAGTACCGGGTCCACCCAGTGGCTGCTGTAGTCGTCTGTGAGCGCCGCCGGGAGGAGTGTCTTTCCATCCGCACCGACGAGCATCTTCGTCGTACCCTCGACCGGCGTGTCACCGCGACCGGCGACACCGATCCCGACCGTGTCGTGACACTCGGTGACAGACGCGGTCAATTCGGTCTCGATCGTCTGCGATTGCGGAGAATCCACGGCAACTGCGACCGCGACCAGTGCGGCCACGCCGAGCGCTGCGGGCGCTACTGCACCCGCCAGTATTCGATGTCGCGAAAAGAACCCACGAACCGGCATATCTTCTCCCCAATCAACTTTTGGAAAACGTACGACCGACCCCCGGGGCGTCACGCAACGTCATTCGAGTAGTCGTCCAGTACGAGAGGAGCGTTACAACGGGTAACGATTTTCCGTGGCGACTCGGGAGGGAATCGGGAGCGCAAACGCCTCATTTCCGCTGCATAACACCGACGTGCACCTACTCCGCGTCGAAGATAATGACCTGTCGGATTGCTTTTCCGTCGGCGAGTTCGTCCATACCCGAATTGATGTCGGCCAATTCGATTCGCGAGGAAATGAGCTTCTCGACCGGCAGCTTCCCGTCGCGCCACAACTGCGCGTAGATCGGGATGTCGCGGGACGGGACCGCAGATCCCAGGTAGCTGCCGATAATGGTCCGCGCTTCGGCGACCAGTCCGAGAGGTGAGATCGACGAGCGCGCGTCAGGCGCCGGCAACCCGACCGTGACGGTCGTGCCACCCGCTGCCGTCGCAGCCACCGCTGTCTCGAAGGCCCGAGCATTTCCCGCGGCCTCGACGACGATGTCTGCGCGAACGCCACTCTCGGACAGGCCGGACGGTGTGAAGACCTCGGTCGCGCCCAGTTCCAGCGCCTGAGCCAGCTTGGATTCCAGTGCGTCGACACCGATGACGTTCTCGACCCCGAGTGCCCTCGCCGTCAGGATTGCGGCCATCCCGACGCCACCCAAGCCGACCACCATCACGGTGTCTGCCGGGCGAGGCTTCGCCGCGTTGAGGAGCGCTCCCCCACCGGTCAACACCGCACAACCGAGTACGGCTGCAATTTCGGCCGGGATGTCGTCGTCGACGGGAACAACCGACTTGGCGTTGACCACAGCATGCGTCGCGAAACCCGAAACACCGAGATGATGTTTGACGTTCTCGCCGGAGCGCCGCAGTCGATGCGCGCCACCGAGCAAACTGCCGTCGTTGTTGGCAGCGCTACCCACCGTGCAAGGCATCCGGCCGTCAGTGGCGCATCCCGCACATTCACCGCACCGTGGAAGAAAAGTCATCACGACGCGGGTGCCCACCGACAACGAATCAACTCCGTCGCCGAGTTCGATGATTCGACCTGCCGCCTCATGGCCCAACAACATCGGCACCGGTCGTACCCGATTGCCGTCGACCACGGAGAGGTCGGAGTGACAAAGCCCGGCAGCTTCGATCTTGACCAGGATCTCACCCGGGCCCGGGGATTCGAGGTCGAGTTCCGAAATCGAAATCGGAGTCGACTCTGCGAAGGGACGCTTCCGGCCGATCTCTTCGAGCACTGCACCACGGATCTTCAACTGCACACCCCGATTTCGATAGTTCGAACTACTTGCCCACGATCCCGCGTACCGACGCGGGGAGGTCACGAACCCGCTTGTACGGACCCACGACGGCGGCTGCAAACGGCCTCGTCAAGAGCACCTGCGCCACCTCGAGCACCTCTTCGGAGGTGACTGCGTCGATGGTTGCGAGCGTCTGCGCAACACTGCGATGGTTGCCGTAGTTCAGTTCGCTGCGACCGATACGGTTCATGCGTGAGCCTGAATCTTCCAGTGCCAGAACCAATCCGCCGCGCAGCGATCCCTTGGCGCGGGCGATCTCGGCATCGGTGATTCCGTCCGTCGCCACGTTCGCGAGTACCTCGCGGATCACCGTGGCAACCTCCCCGAGGTTCTCCGGCTGGCAACCTGCATACACGGAGAACGCTCCGGTGTCCGCGAAGGTGTCGACGCCCGAATAGACGGAGTACGCAAGCCCGCGCTTCTCCCGAATCTCTTGGAACAGACGAGAACTCAGCCCACCGCCCACTGCGGCGTTGAGCACCGACAGCGCCCAGCGATGGCCCTCGTGCCGGCCGAACGCGCGTACCCCGAGCGCAAGGTGGACCTGCTCGCTGTCGCGGTGGGTCAAGCTCAGTTCAGGCATCGTGCGCAACCGCAGAGTGCCTTCGCGCCGCGGCGCCGGCTTGACCCCGCGCTCGAGATGTCCGGCAAATGCACGGCGAGCGAGCGTCACTACCTGCTTGTGGTCGACGTTTCCCGCTACGGCCAGCACCATCCGCTGCGGTGTGTAACGCCGAACATGGAAGGAATGCAACTGATTGCGCGACATCGACTCGATCGATTCGACGCTACCGATGATCGGACGGCCGACAGGATGATCGCCGAACAACGCGGTCAGGAACGCGTCGCCGAGCAAGTCTTCCGGATCGTCGTCACGCATCGCGATCTCTTCGAGCACTACTTGCCGCTCGACATCGACGTCCGCGGTTCTGCAACGCCCTCGCAGCACGACGTCGGCGACAAGGTCAACCGCCATCGGAAGGTCGTCGTCGATCACGTGCGCGTAGAAACAGGTGTGTTCCTTCGACGTGAATGCATTGAGTTCGCCGCCCACACCATCCATGACCTGCGCGATGTCCAACGCCGTCCGTGACGGCGTCGACTTGAACAGCAGGTGCTCGAGAAAATGCGCGGCACCGGCCACACTCGGCTGCTCGTCGCGCGAGCCGACTCCGACCCACACACCGACGGAGGCGGAACGCACACCGGGAATGAACTCGGTGACGACGCGCAGGCCGCCGGGAAGGACCGTGCGCTGTACTCCGGATTCGGGAGTCGCATCGATCGGCGATTTCAGCACAGCGCTGCGGCTGCGCGTGGTGTTGGGAGTGGTCTTTGCCATGAAAAGGTTCAGCAGTCCTCGGTGCAAGTGGTCAATCAGGTATCTACAGGCTCTGTGTCTACAGACAGTACAGATGCGGCCCCGCACGGAAATCCGCGCGGGGCCGCATCAGAGTACGAAGTGAGATCTACTCGGAAGCAGCCTCGTCGGCGGCCGGAGCGGCAGCCTCGTCGTTGCCCTCTTCGACCGGGATCAGCGAGATCTTGCCGCGAGCATCGATGTCGGCGATCTCGACGCGGATCTTGGATCCGACGTTGACCACGTCTTCGACCTTGGCAATGCGCTTACCGCTGCCCAGCTTCGAGATGTGCACCAGTCCGTCGCGTCCCGGCAGGAGCGAAACGAAGGCACCGAAGGCGGTGGTCTTGACGACCGTGCCCAGGAACCGCTCGCCGACCTTGGGGAGCTGCGGGTTGGCAATGGCGTTGATCATGTCGATCGCGGCCTGTGCAGACGGTCCATCGGTGGCGCCGACGAACACGGTGCCGTCGTCTTCGATGGAGATGTTGGCACCGGTCTGCTCGGTGATGGAGTTGATCATCTTGCCCTTGGGGCCGATGACCTCACCGATCTTGTCGACGGGGACCTTGATGGCCGTCACGCGGGGAGCGAACGGGCTCATCTCGTCCGGGGTGTCGATGGCTTCCGCCATGACCTCGAGGATCGTGGTCCGTGCGTCCTTGGCCTGCGAGAGTGCACCGGCAAGGACCTGCGACGGGATGCCGTCGAGCTTCGTGTCCAGCTGCAGGGCCGTGACGAAGTCCTTGGTACCTGCGACCTTGAAGTCCATGTCGCCGAAGGCGTCTTCGGCGCCGAGGATGTCGGTCAGCGCGACGTAGCGGGTTTCGCCGTCGACCTGGTCGGAAACCAGACCCATGGCGATACCGGCAACCGGAGCGCGAAGCGGCACACCGGCGTTGAGCAGTGCGAGCGTGGACGCGCACACCGAGCCCATCGAGGTGGAACCGTTGGAGCTCAGAGCCTCAGAGACCTGGCGAATCGCGTAAGGGAACTCTTCGACGCTGGGCAGAACCGGCATGAGAGCGCGCTCGGCGAGTGCACCGTGACCGATTTCGCGACGCTTCGGCGAACCGACGCGGCCCGTCTCACCGGTGGAGTACGGCGGGAAGTTGTAATGATGCATGTAGCGCTTGGTGGTCTCGGGACCGAGCGAGTCGACCTGCTGAGCCATCTTCACCATGTCGAGAGTGGTCACACCCAGGATCTGGGTCTCGCCACGCTCGAACAGTGCGGAGCCGTGTGCGCGCGGGATGATCGCAACCTCGGCGGACAGCGAACGGATGTCCGTGACGCCGCGGCCGTCGATGCGGAACTGATCGCGCAGGATGCGCTGGCGAACCAGCTTCTTGGTGAGCGAGCGGAACGCTGCTCCCAGTTCCTTCTCGCGGCCTTCGAAGTTGGGTGCAACCTGCTCGAGAACCTCGACCTTGACCTCGTCGGTCTTGTCGTCGCGTTCCTGCTTGCCGGCGATTGTCAGTGCGGCATTGAGCTTTTCGGACGCAGCAGCCTCGACGGCAGCAAAAACGTCGTCCTGGTACGCCGGGAAGACCGGGTAGTCACCCGTGGGCTTTGCAGCCTTGGATGCAAGTGCTGCCTGTGCAGCGCACAGGCGTGCGATGAACGGCTTGGCGGCCTCGAGGCCCTCGGCGACAATGGCCTCGGTCGGTGCCTGAGCGCCGTCGGCGATCTTCGCGATGACGTTGTCGGTGGCCTCGGCCTCGACCATCATGATCGCGACGTCGGCGTTGTCACCGCTACCGGAAACGACGCGGCCGGCGACGACCATGTCGAAGACGGCGTTCTCGAGCTGATCGACCGTCGGGAATGCAACCCACTGGCCGGTCTTGTTCTCGTCCGAGACGATGAGTGCAACGCGCACGCCACCGACGGGTCCGGAGAACGGCAGGCCCGCGATCTGCGTCGACGCGGAAGCAGCGTTGATGGCCACGACGTCGTACAGATCCTGCGGGTTGAGGCTCATGACCGTGACGACGACCTGGATCTCGTTACGGAGACCGTCGACGAAGGACGGGCGCAGCGGCCGGTCGATGAGGCGGCAAGTCAGGATCGCGTCGGTGGAGGGGCGTCCCTCACGACGGAAGAACGAACCGGGGATGCGGCCCGCTGCGTACATACGCTCTTCGACGTCCACCGTCAGGGGGAAGAAGTCGAAGTGCTCCTTGGGGTGCTTGCTGGCGCTCGTGGCGGACAGCAGCATGGTCTCGTCGTCCAGGTAAGCAACGACGGCGCCGGCGGCCTGCTGAGCAAGGCGTCCGGTCTCGAAACGGATGGTGCGGGTACCGAAGGACCCGTTGTCGATCACGGCGGTGGATTCGAACACGCCTTCGTCGACCTCTACTACGGAATTCTCTGTCATTCTTTTCTCTTCACTTCCCTCTCGTCTTCGCCGTACCCGCGCGGGCGTTTCCACCCTCCTGGTGGAAACTGCGCACCGAGGGACGTCCCCCTCTTGAATTGCAGACGCTCCTTGCGATGCGAGCGATTTCTGCTTCGGGACGTCACGACGTTCGGGCGGCCGTCGATCGAAGTCCGCCGGAGCTTTCGGGCACTTGCCCGGTCCGGAGAACCACTACCGACAACCGACACCACGTTCTCTGGTGCATACGGTGTGCTGGCTGCGTACTGCACAACTGCGCCTGGACAACTGTGCATAGCGCCGACAGCGGAAACTGCCTTGCGGCAGCTAACGCCGAAAGCCAGCGAAGCCCAGTATATGCGTGGCTTCGCCGGCTGACGGAGTGTTCGGCAAACCGAAGCATGCCGTGTTGCTTTCGATCAGCGTCGTGAGAAAAATCTAGCGACGCAGGCCGAGACGCTCGATGAGCGTGCGGTAGCGAGCGACGTCGGTCTTTGCCACGTACTTCAGCAGACGACGACGGCGACCGACCATCAAGAGCAGTCCACGACGCGAGTGGTGGTCATGCTTGTGGGTCTTGAGGTGCTCGGTGAGATCGGTGATGCGCTTGGTGAGCATTGCCACCTGAGCTTCAGGCGATCCCGTGTCGGTCTCGTGCAAGCCGTACTCGCCGAGAACGGCCTTCTTTTCTTCCGTGGTCAAGGCCACTTGATTCACTCCTGTGATGACGTTTGCGTGAAAGGAACTAGATCGGGCGCGGCCACCGCAAACCGCAGCACGCACCGAGAGAAGATCCTACCAGCAGCAATGAGGCGCTCTCGCCCACCTGGAGCGAATGTGGCGGCCGCCACTGACACAGGAGGAACTCAACCGACGCTACGTTCTGCATCCTCACTCAGAATCCGGCGTGCGCGTTCGACATCTCGGTTCATCGCCGTGATGAGCGACTCGATCGAGTCGAACTTCTCCATACCGCGAATCCGCGAAACCAGGTCGACCGCGACGTGTTGTCCGTACAGGTCTGCTTCGGTGTCGAGAACGTATGCCTCGACGGTTCGGGTCCGGCCGGAGAAGGTCGGATTGGTACCCACAGACACCGCGGCTTGGTATCGGCGACCGGGAACGACGGTTCCGAGTTCCTCGCCGGCACCGAGCACCGTGAACCACGCCGCGTACACGCCGTCGGCCGGAATCGCCGAAAACATCGGCGGTGCAACGTTGGCCGTCGGGAACCCCAACTCGCGTCCACGCTTGTCACCGTGGACGACCACACCTTCGACACGATGTGGACGGCCCAGAGCTTCGGTAGCCGCTTCCATGTCGCCTGCGTCGACGCACGAGCGGATGTAGGTCGACGAGAACGTCACCGCATGCTCGGCGAGCAGCTGGACGCCGTCGACGGCAAAGCCGAAGCGAGCGCCCATTTCACGAAGAAGATCGACATTGCCGAGCGCCTTCTTGCCGAAGGTGAAGTTGTCCCCCACCACGACCTCGGCGACATGTAGACGTTCGACGAGAATCTCGTGGACGTAACGCTCCGGCGTCAGCTTCATGAAATCAGCGGTGAACGGCATCACGCAGAACACGTCGATGCCCAGATCCTGAGCCAATTCCGCACGCCGTTGCAGCGTCGTCAACTGGGCTGGATGACTACCCGGCCGCACAACCTCCATGGGATGCGGGTCGAACGTCATCAACACGCTCGGAACACCACGTTTGCGGGCAGCGGTAACCGCTCTCGCTATCAATTGGGCATGCCCACGATGCACACCGTCGAACACACCGATAGTGAGCACACAACGACCCCAATCGGCCGGAACTTCGTCGAGACCACGCCATCTCAGCACGATTGGCAGCCTACGGGTCCACCGGCGGCGGGTCACGTTCGGACCCGCCCAGCGAATCACCGCTGTGCTGCCGCTCACGTACGGAAGTTCCGGATTTCGTAGCCTAAGCTAAGCGTTGTGGCAGCTCACAAGACCGGAACCTCGGAAGCATCATCGACGTCGGACGGCGACAGCACTTCGGCGCACGACGCGGCAATCGACACGCTCGCACTCTCGTCGGTGGCCCAGGACTACCTCAAGGTCATCTGGACTATCCAGGAATGGTCCCACGAGCGGGTTTCCACCAAGCTCCTGTCCGAGAAAATGAGCGTCTCGGCCTCGACGGTCTCCGAGGCGATCCGCAAACTCTCGGACCAGGGCCTGGTCGATCACGCCCGCTACGGATCCATCGCCCTGACCGACAGCGGCCGCGCCGCCGCCGTCTCCATGGTCCGGCGCCACCGGTTGATCGAGACCTATCTGGTTCAGGAACTCGGATACGGCTGGGACGAAGTCCACGACGAGGCCGAAGTCCTCGAACACGCCGTTTCCGATCTGATGATCTCTCGGATGGACGCCAAACTGGGCTTCCCCGAACGTGACCCGCACGGTGATCCCATTCCCGCCACCGACGGTTCGGTGCCGACTCCCCCGGCCCGCCAGCTCAGCGACTTCGCCAACGGTGAGCGGGGCCGCGTTGCCCGGATCTCCGATTCCGATCCCGAAATGCTCCGGTACTTCGATTCCGTCGGCGTCAGTCTCGATGTCGAGATCACCGTCGAGGAGCGCCGCGATTTCGCCGGGACAGTATCCGTTCGACTCGGCGACAGCCCCAACACCATCGACTTGGGAAGTCCAGTCGCTCAAGCAATTTGGCTCGTCTAGCCGAGGTAGTCAAAGCGGCAGTCGGTATCGGCGTTCCACGGGCCGGACGCCGTCGGTCCGGGTCCAGTCGGCGAGCCTCTCGTCGACGTACACCCACCCTCGACGCTCGTACAGTGCGATCGCCGGCAGAGCGTCGTCGACGACGTCGAGCACCAGTTCCAACCGACTCTCGGCTGCGAAATCCGTCACGGCATCGAGTAGCGCATCGCTGAGGCCGTTTCCACGTGAGCCAGGATGAACGAACAGTCGCGACACGGCTATCGATCCCGCGGTTGTGGGCGCACCTGCGACCTCGCTGTCGACGGCCACATGACCGACAACACGACCGTCGCTCTCACCGACCCACGCCTTCACCACCGTGGGCGAACTGAGCCAGCGGCGCGGGTGTTCCGGCCACGTGTTCGGATATCCGTCGCACTCGTGGACCTGTGCCAGCGCGTCGACGCAGCCGTCGAGGTCGCCGTCGACACGCTCGCGGACGATCACCCGCGAAGCGTCGCCGGTCGCACGACCATCACCGAACTGGCGCGTCGACCCCTCTCCTGCAGGAGCGCAATCGTGTGACCGGTGGGATCGATCGCCGCACAGATCCCCTTCATCCCGATCGGCTCGAGCCAGCGCCCCTGGCTGATCGCCTCGGCTTCCTCCGCCGTGATCTGCCGATGCGGAAAGGCTGTCTGCGCGGCCTGATCGATGTCGAGGCTCACACCCGGCTGCTGCGCCAGATCTTCGAGCGTGCGCGCATGTTCGAGAGTGAACGGCCCGACGCGGGTGCGGCGCAATGCCGTCAAATGACCGCCGACGCCCAACTCACGACCGAGGTCGCGGGCAAGCGAGCGGATGTACGTACCGGACGAGCACTCCACGTCGACGTCCAGATCGACGAAGCCACCCGGGACATCTCGCCGAGCCAGAACCTCGAAAGTCGACACCGTTACCGGGCGAGGCGCGAGTTCGACGGTTTCTCCCGCACGCACCAGAGCATGTGCGCGCTGACCGTCGACCTTGATAGCGCTCACGCTTGCCGGGATCTGCTTGATGTCCCCGGTCAGCGTGGCCACGATCGCCGCGATCTCCGCGTCCGTCACCTGCGAAGCGTCTGCGGAGGTCAGGACCTCCCCCTCGGCATCGTCCGTGTCCGTCGCTGCCCCGAGGCGAATGGTCGCCGAGTACGCCTTGGTTGTCAGCGCCAGGAGTCCGAGCAACTTGGTCGCACGCTCGACGCCGAGAACGAGAACACCGGTCGCCATGGGATCCAGCGTCCCGGCGTGTCCCACCTTCCGGGTGTTCAACAACTTGCGGCACCGAGCGACCACGTCGTGGCTGGTGATACCCGCCTCTTTGTCGACAATCAGAATTCCGGCGCCGACAAGACCGGAGGAAGGCTTTTCACGAGCTGACACGTGTGCCGATTCTGCCAGTCGCGCTCACTGCACCGAAATTGCCGTCAGGATGAGTCCGTCCGACACCAACCACCTGCCGTCGAAAGAGGTGAGCGGCGGACCGGACGTCGCCTCACCGGGGACCAGCAGACGCGAGTTGAAAGTGCCGGACGTTTCCGACTCCGCCTCGAACGTGATGTGGGCGTCCTCGAAACCCAACCAGCGCCCGGTGAGCGGAAACCACGCCTTGTACGTGGCTTCCTTCGCGCAGAAGAGCACTCGATCCCAGTGCACCGGACCGCCGGTTTCCTGAGTGTCCAACCACGTTCGTTCCGCCTCGATGCTGACCGCGGGCAATACCCCGTCCGGCAGCGGGCCGTGCGGTTCGGCGTCGATACCGAGTGAGCGGACCTGCATGGAGTACGCCAGGACAGCGCCGCGGTAGCCGTCGCAATGGGCGAGGCTCCCGACCACTCCCTGCGGCCAGAGCGGCGCACCACGCTCGCCGCGCATGACAGCGGCAGACGGAACACCGAGCTTGCCCATCGCCTGACGCGCAAGGTGCCGGGTGGTCACGAACTCGCGACGACGTTTCTCGACCGCGCGGCCGATCAACGCCTCCTCACTGGGGTGCGGAACCAGACCGGGCGGATCCACGAAGGCCTCGGCCGTCGCAACTCCACCGGGAAGAATCTGTTCGATCACGTAGCGATACCTCTCAGCGTGCGGCGCGCATGCGCTCGACTTCGGCTTCCTGCTCCGGCGTGACCTTGAAGTGGCCACCCCACTTGTTGAGCGTTCCCGGCGGGTACTCCGGAACGGGAAGAATCTGACGCAACAACTTCTCCGGCAGTCCACGCCGACGCCACTCGCGCGGGTATCCGAGTGAGACTTCCTCGAAGCGGACGCCGTCGTAGTACGTGGTTCGAGGGATGTGCAGGTGCCCGTACACCGAGCACACCGCGTTGTACTTCACGTGCCAGTCGGCGGTAGCGGTGGTTCCGCACCACAGTGCGAACTCCGGATACATGAGTACGTCCGTCGGCTGCCGGACCATCGGGAAATGGTTCACGAGAACGGTTCTTGTTCCTTCGGGAAGCGCATCCAACCGCGCCTGGGTGTACTCGATCCTCGCCCGGCACCATGCGTCGCGCGTCGCATACGGCTGCGGTGAGAGTAGGAACTCGTCGGTGGCGACGACGTTCTTGTCACGCGCGATCTCGAGCCCGTGTTCCTTGTCTCGCGCACCTTCCGGCAGGAAGGAGTAGTCGTAGAGAAGAAACATCGGGACGACCGTGACCGGTCCCTCGTCTCCCTCCCACACCGGGAACGGGTCCTCGGGTGTGATGACGTCGAGTTCGCGGCACATGTTGACCAGATACTCGTAGCGCGGCGCTCCGTGAATCTGAACCGGATCCTTGGCGGTCGTCCACAGTTCGTGGTTGCCCGGAATCCAGATGACCTTTGCGAATCGGCTGCGAAGGAGCTTCAACGCCCACCGAATGTCGTCAGTTTTCTCGGAAACATCTCCGGCGAGAATGAGCCAGTCGTCAGGCGAATCCGGAAACAGTTCCTCCGTCATCGGCTTGTTGCCGTTGTGACCGACATGAATGTCGCTCACCGCCATCAGCTTTGCTGCCACGATCCCTCTGCTTCCTCAGTTGAACTTCCGCGCTTCGCCGTCGCCGGACCTGTCACTGCCCACTTGCCGGAAAACGCTCGCCACGACACCGCGACCATCCGAAGTACTACGAACACGGTAAGCCCTGCCCAAATTCCGGCGAGCCCCCAGTCGTAGGCGAGAGAGAGCCAGATCGCGGGCAGAAACCCGAGAACTGCGCACAGCATGGTCGCGTTGCGCAGAAACACCACGTCCCCGGCGCCGAGTAGAACACCGTCGAGTGCGAAGACGATTCCCGCCACCGGCATGATCGCGACGAAGAACCACCATGCGATCGACATCTGACCGAGCACCTCGGCGTCGGACGTGAAGAGTCCGGGGATCACGGAGTGGCCGGCGGCGAAGAAGATCGCGAGCACCACGGCAAATACCGTCGACCATGCGGTGATCCGCCAGGTCATCCTTTTCGCCGCGGCTGCGAATCCACCGCCGAGCGCCGCTCCGATCAGCGTCTGAGCTGCGATCGCCAAGGAATCGAGAAGGAGCGAAACCAGGTTCCACAGTTGGAGGACGACTTGGTGTGCACCGACTACGGCCGCACCGAACCTCGACGCCACTGCAGCCGCGGAAACGAAACACGCTTGGAATGCGAGGCTGCGCAGAATCAGGTCACGGCCCATCAGCATCTGCGCCCGCATGATCGCAAAATGTGGTCGAGCCGAAACCGGTTCACGAAAGAGCGCCCAGGCGAACAGCACACCCGAAACACTCTGGCCCACCAGATTCGCAACAGCTGATCCTTCGAGTTCCAGACGCGGAGCACCGAGCAAGCCGTGCACCAGAATTGGACACAACACCGCCGAAATACCCAGGCCGACAAGGACGAACCGCAGCGGTCGCACCGTGTTCTGAACCCCGCGCATCCAGCCGTTGCCGGCCAGGGCCACCAGGATGAGTGGAACACCCAACACCGCTATCCGGAGCCAACTTTCCGCAGCCGCGGCGATGTCGGGAGTCCCGGCCACCGCCGAAGTCAGCGGGCCGGCGATCACCTGCACGATCACGACCAAGGCCAGGCCGATCGCGGCCGCCAGCCAGGTCGCCTGAACACCCTCGCCCACCGCATCACGCTCGCGCCCCGCTCCGTGCAGCCGTGCCGCGCGCGCCGTCGTCCCATACGACAAGAAGGTCAGCTGCGTACTCACCAACGACAGGATCAGACCACCGACCGCCAACCCGGCCAGCGGGAGTGCCCCGAGTCGGCCGACCACGGCGATGTCGAACAACAGATATAGGGGTTCGGCTGCCAGTACCCCGAGTGCCGGAAACGCCAGGGAAAAGATTCGACGCCCAGTGACGTCGAAATCAGCTGCCGAAGATCCTGCCGAGGTGGCGTCAGATTCGCTCAATGCCGCGGATTCAGCCGAGTGCCGCGACGAGCGCGGCAACAATCTCGTCGCTGGAACTGGTCGACGTGTATCCGGCCGACAGCCGGTGCCCGCCGCCACCAAGACTTTCAGCGACCGCCGACACGTCGATCGCCGACTTTGCACGCAACGAGATCGACCAGCTTCCGGAAACCGACTCTTTGAGTACGGCGGCAACTTCGGCTTCCGAAGTGGTTCGCACGATATCGACGACGCTCTCGATCTCCTCGGAGCGAAGATCGCCGATGTCACTGCGTCGGATGACCGCGTACACCAGCCCACGGCCGTCCGCGGCTTCCGGGACCAGCACCGCGGACCCGAGTACCGAAGCCAGCATCGGCAACCACCCGAACGGATGGGTGTCGAGCAGCTTTCGCGCAATCGCGTCGCCGTCGATGCCGGTCGCCAGCAAACGCGCCGCGAGCACGTGCGGAAGCGGACCTCCCCACCGGAAGGAGCCGGTGTCGGTGACCAGTCCGGCATAGAGACAGTGCGCGATATCGCGATCGATCGCGACTCCCCACGCATCGAAGAATCGTGCGATGAGCGCCGTCGTCGAAGCCGCGGCTTCGTCGACGACGTTGATACTTCCGAATTCGGAATTGGAGCGATGGTGATCAAGGACGATCGTGCGATTCGCGCCGGCGAGTCGACTCGACAACTCACCGAGACGGCCCTCGCTGCCGACATCCACCGTCACCAGTACATCGACACTTTCCCGAACATCAGTGGGCGCCACGAGCAAGTGGAGACCGGGGAAATCGCGCATCGACTCGGGCAGCGCCGACGGCCGACTGAACGCGACCTGCACCGAAATGCCCCGACGCTCGAGAACGAGACCGAGCGCAAGTCCGCTGCCGATCGTGTCCGCATCCGGCTGCACATGGCAGAGAATTGTCACCGTGTGTGCCGATTCGAGAACCTCGGCCACCTGAGCGAACTTCGCCTCGCAGGGGTCGACGTCCGAAAGTGCGGTGATCGTCATTCTCGGTGCGCGTCAGTCGGCTTCACGAACATCTGGCGACGCCTCGTCTTCGTCCGAAGCCACTCGCGGCTCCTTGTACGGATCTGCATCTCCGGCCGGTTGTGCATTCTCACGCGCCTTGGCGACCTCGTCGTCGGCGGCCTTGGCACGGGCCAGCAGTTCTTCCATATGACGCGCGGTGTCGGGAACGGTATCGGCGACAAACGTCAGAGTCGGTGTGAAGCGAACTCCGGTTCCGGCACCGACCTTCGAGCGGAGAACACCCTTGGCCTTCTCGAGACCTGCGGCGGCGGCTTCCACATCGGGTGCGGAATCAACCTTCTCGCCCATGACTGTGTAGTACACCGTCGCGTCGTGCAGATCGTTGGTGACCTTGGTGTCCGTGATGGTCACGAATGCGAGTCGCGGATCCTTGATCTCGTGATCGATCGCGGTCGCGACGATGGTTCCGATACGCTTTGCCAACTTGCGTGCCCGGGCTGGATCTACCATGACTGTCAGTCTCCTCTACCTGGCCACTCGAATCGAGGTGACTCGATCGATCAAAGTTCTGGTTAACAAGAATTATTACCGACAACAGTCTCGTCCATCGGCTACCCGGCAACCAAATCACCATCGGTAGAGGTCTTCGACCACGAGCCACCGCCGCCAGGCCCGTCGTCGATCTCCACAGTTGTCGCATGCGTCGAGCGTGAGCACAAACACCGCCACAGTTGGTCCCGAAGCCACCGAATCCCTTGCCGACGAACTCGATTCGGTACGCCGTCTGGAAGCGTGGCTCATCGACACCGCCCGATGACGCTCAGTCTTCCGGGCCGAAGATTCGCCTTCGCACAGCCAGCAACTGAATCTCCGGACGCTCGGCGACCGCCCGCTCACAATGATCGAGAACGTCGTGCAGGTGATCGACGGACGAACTGACCACACCGACTCCCACGAGCGCACGACGCAGGCGTCCCTGCTCCCCCGCCTCCGCTGCACTCACACCGAATCGACGGAGTTCCGTCAGGATCGGCGACAGCATCGAACGCTTTTCCTTGAGTGAGTGGACATCGCCGAAAAGGATGTCGAACTCCAGTGCCCCTACAAACATTTTCCCCCTATACAGAGCCGAATGGACTCTCTCGGACTTGTATGTTCAAGTCCGAGAGAGTCCATGTCAGCTAGTACTCACGTGCGTCCGCCCCAACGCCCGTGTCGACATAATCAGTCGCGCGGCTTCTCGCGAAGCTCGTAGCACTCGAGAACGTCACCGATCTTGATATCGGAATAGGTGACGGTCAAACCACATTCGTAGCCTTCGCGAACCTCGGTAGCGTCTTCCTTCTCCCGCTTGAGCGAGGAGATGGTGACCGTCTCGGCGATGACCTTGCTGTCGCGGATGAGACGTGCCTTGGCGTTGCGACGGATGCTGCCCGACGTGACCAAGCAACCGGCAATGTTGCCGATCTTGGACGAACGGAACATGGCGCGGATCTCTGCCTTGCCCAGCTCGACCTCTTCGTACACCGGCTTGAGCAGACCCTTGAGTGCCTTCTCGACCTCGTCGATGGCCTGGTAGATCACCGAGTAGTAGCGAATGTCGACGCCCTCGCGGTTCGCCAGCTCCGTTGCCTTGCCTTCGGCGCGGACGTTGAAGCCGATGATGATCGCGTTGGACGCAGCAGCCAGGTTGACGTTGGTCTCCGTGATGCCACCGACACCGCGGTCGATGACGCGCAACTGCACCTCGTCGTCGATCGGAATTCCGAGGAGAGCCTCTTCGAGGGCCTCCACGGTTCCCGAGTTGTCACCCTTGAGGATCAAGTTCAGCTGTGAATGTTCCTTCAGAGCTGCATCGAGATCGTCGAGGCTGATGCGCTTACGACTCTTCGCTGCAAGCGCGTTGCGCTTACGTGCGTTGCGACGGTCCGCGATCTGACGAGCGATACGGTCCTCGTCGACCACGAGCAGGTTGTCGCCTGCACCGGGGACCGACGTGAAGCCGATGACCTGGACCGGACGTGAAGGCAGTGCCTCGTGGACGTCCTGACCGTGCTCGTCCACCATGCGGCGGACGCGGCCGTAAGCATCGCCGGCAACGATCGAGTCGCCGACCCGCAGCGTTCCGCGCTGAATGAGCACGGTAGCGACGGGGCCGCGGCCACGGTCGAGGTGCGCCTCGATGGCAACACCCTGCGCGTCCATGTCCGGGTTGGCGCGCAGATCCAGGGAAGCGTCGGCCGTCAACAGCACTGCTTCGAGCAGTGCGTCGATGTTGAGACCCTGCTTCGCCGAGATGTCGACGAACATGGTGTCTCCGCCGTATTCCTCGGCCACCAGTCCGTACTCGGTGAGCTGCTGCCGGATCTTGTCCGGGTTCGCGCCTTCCTTGTCGATCTTGTTCACCGCGACCACGATCGGCACGTCGGCCGCCTGGGCGTGGTTGATCGCTTCCACCGTCTGCGGCATGACGCCGTCGTCGGCTGCGACAACAAGGATCGCGAGGTCGGTGGCCTTGGCACCACGAGCACGCATGGCCGTGAAGGCCTCGTGACCGGGGGTGTCGATGAACGTCACGAGACGCTCGTTGCCCTCGAGCTCGGTCAGCACCTGGTAGGCACCGATGTGCTGCGTGATGCCGCCGGCTTCGCCCTCACGGACATTCGCCTTACGGATCACGTCGAGCAGACGGGTCTTACCGTGGTCGACGTGGCCCATGACGGTGACCACAGGCGGACGGGACTCGAGGTCCTCTTCTCCGCCGGCGTCCTCGCCGTAGGTGAGGTCGAAGCTGTCGAGCAGCTCGCGATCCTCGTCCTCCGGGCTGACGACCTGCACGACGTAGTTCATTTCGCCGCCGAGCAGCTCCAGCGTCTCGTCGTTGACCGACTGAGTTGCCGTGACCATCTCACCGAGGTTGAACAACGCCTGCACGAGTGCTGCGGGGTTCGCGTCGATCTTGTCCGCGAAGTCCGACAGAGATGCGCCGCGAGCGAGACGGATGGTCTCGCCGTTGCCGCGTGGCAGCCTGACGCCGCCGACTGCGGGAGCCTGCATGCTTTCGTACTCGGCGCGCTTCGCCCGCTTCGACTTACGTCCACGGCGAACTGCTCCGCCGGGACGACCGAATGCACCTGCCGCTGCGCCGCGCTGACCGGGACGGCCACCGCCGCCGGGACGACCGCGGAATCCACCGGCCGGAGCTGCTCCACCGGGAGCACCTGCACCAGCACCGGCGCCGGGAGCGCCGCCACCGCGGTATCCACCGCCGCCGCCACCCGGACGACCACCGGGAGCGCCACCGGGACGACCCGGACGTCCGCCGCCACCGGGCGCGGGACGAGCGGAACGAGCAGGCATTGCACCCGGGTTCGGGCGAGGAGGCATGGAGCCGGGGCTGGGACGGGGTCCGCCCTGACCTGCAGGCGGACGGGGTCCACCCTGACCGGGAGCCGGACGGGGACCGCCCTGACCCGGAGCCGGACGAGGTCCACCCTGACCCGGAGCCGGACGGGGACCGCCCTGACCCGGAGCCGGACGAGAACCGCCCTGACCTGCGCCCGGACGCGGTGCGCCGGGAGCCGGACGAGGTGCCGGACGCTCGGCGGGTGCCGAGGAGTACGGGTTGTTACCGACGCGAGGTGCCTTCGGTCCCGGACGCGGTCCGCCGGGCTTTGCGCCGGTGGACGGTGCGGCCGGAGCCGCGGGGGCTGCCGGTGCCGACGCTGCGGGAGCAGCCGGAGCCGGACGTGCCGGCTGTGCTGGTTTCGGAGCGTTGAACGTCGGGGTGGGGACCGGCGCTGACGGTGCTGCCGGAGCAGCGGCTGCGGGAGCCGCGGGGGCTGCCGGGGCCGGAGCTGCGGGAGCAGCCGGTGCGGGTGCGGCCGGCTTGGGGCCGGGACGCGGTGCGCCAGGCTTTGCAGCCGACGGCGACGGTGCGCCGGGCTTTGCCGCGGGGCGAGCCGCCGGAGCGGCTGCGCCGGTCTCGGACTTGGTTTCTGCTCCGCCTGCCGACGGGAATGACTCCCGCAGACGACGGGCGACGGGCGCCTCCACTGTGGATGACGCAGACTTCACGAACTCGCCTTGCTCCTTGAGCGTTGCGAGTAGTTCCTTGCTGGTGACACCGAGTTCTTTAGCCAACTCGTGCACGCGGGCCTTGCCTGCCACTGCTCTCCTCACTGATGAGGTCGAGCAGGAGGCATCCCACAGATGTGGGTCCCGCACGACCTCGGGTTATCGCCGATGGACGTTCATCGTTGGTGCTTCACGGTGTGCTCATGAGTGCTTGTGCCTGTTCTTCTCGAGAGGTACTGCTTTTGTGTGAACTGCGTCGACCAGCTGGTCGACAGCGGACGTGTCCAGATTTCCGGACACTCGCAGTGCTCTGCTGAATGCTCGGCGCCGCTCTGCCAGGCTCAGACAACTCGGATCCAGGTGCAGCCATGCACCTCGACCGGGGAGTCTTCGCGATACGTCGGGGACGAGCGGGGAACCCTCCGGCCCCTGCTCACCAACCACGACCCTCAACAGATCGACAGCCGACCCTTGTTCCCTGCATCCCACACACGTTCTGACCGGCGAACCGGGTTTCACGCGCGCAGAATCCGAGGACTCACGTCGAACCATTGTCCACTCTACCGCCGAACCGTCTCGATCACTGCATTCCACCGTTATCCGTTGGACGTGGCGGGCCGGTCGGACGCGTCGCCAACGGGTGCCGCATCGCTACGAATGTCGATACGCCAACCCGTCAACCGCGCAGCCAGGCGGGCATTTTGACCCTCTTTTCCGATGGCCAACGAAAGCTGGAAATCGGGCACGATGACACGGGCCGCACGAGCCTCGGGATCGACGACAGTGACGGAGACCACTTTCGACGGGGAAAGTGCGTTGCCCACAAACGTCGCGGGATCTTCGTCGAAGTCGATGATGTCGATCTTCTCCCCCGCGAGTTCGCTCATGACGTTGCGGACGCGCTGACCCATCGGGCCGATGCATGCACCCTTTGCGTTGAGCCCCTGCACACGTGAGGCGACGGCGATCTTGGAACGGTGCCCCGCTTCGCGCGCGACGTTGATGATCTCGACGCTGCCGTCCGCAATCTCTGGAACCTCGAGTGCGAACAACTTGCGAACCAGGTTCGGGTGGGTCCGCGAGAGGGTGATCTGTGGGCCGCGGGCTCCGCGAGCAACCCCGACGACGTAGCACTTGATGCGCTCACCGTGCTCGTAGTTCTCGCCGGGAACCTGTTCTGCAGGCGGCAACAATCCTTCGGCGCCATTGGATTCGCTGCCGATTCGGACGACGACCATTCCGCGGGAATTCGCACGCGTGTCACGCTGAATGACACCGCCGACGATTTCACCCTCATGGGTCGAGAACTCACCGAAACTGCGCTCGTGCTCGGCGTCGCGCAGACGCTGCAGGATGACCTGGCGTGCGGTGGTGGCCGCGATGCGTCCGAATCCCTCGGGAGTGTCGTCCCACTCCTCACCGATCATGTTGCCGTCGGCATCGGTGTCGTGCACCATCACTCGCACCGAACCGGTCTTGATGTTGACATCGATCCGAGCGTTCTGCTTGTGCCCCTCGGTGTGGCGGTACGCCGTCAGCAGCGCGGTCTGGATCGTGGCGATCACAGTTTCGATCGAGACACCTTTTTCGGCTTCGATCGCTCGCAACGCTGCAATGTCGATATTCACTTGTCGAACCCTTCTTCGTTTTCTACGTCTTCTAATTCTGTTTCGTCGTCTTCGACACTGTCCACGCCCGAGTCCTCGGTGAGGTCAACCGCATCGGAGGGAACTGCGCGCCCCTCCGGGATGCCGCCCGCGAGTTCCAACTCCGCCTCACTGGGCTTCGAGAACTCCACCTGAACTACAGCCTTCTGAACGTCGCCCAGTGCAATCTCGCGCACGGTCAGTCCGCCACGGCCACCGATGACAACTGCCACGGAATCGTCGTTCAACGTTCCGATACGGCCCACCACGGTCTCGCCGGCCAGATCGATTCGCGCTTTACGTCCGCGAGCCCGACGCCAGTGACGATCGAGCGTCAGTGGGCGATCGATTCCCGGAGAGGTCACCTCGAGGGTGTACGGCGTTTCACCGATTTCCTCGAGGGTGTCGAAAAGTTCCGAAACGAGTCTGCTGATCTCCGCGGCGGCATCGAGCTCGATCCCGGCATCGCTGTCGACCATGATGCGCACCGCGCTGTGCTTGCCCGCACTGGTCACGACAACGTCTTCGACGTCATAACCCTGGGCGTGCACGAGTTCGGAGATCAGCTCGATCACCCTCTCCCTGGATGGCACCGGCATCTCGCGAACTCCTCATTTCAGTTGTCGTCGATTGTCCGACTTGTGTCGACTGTCGACGTGGGCGGCTGCGAGCATGAAAAGACACCAGGTGCCACATGCTGCAAGCATCCAAGAGTACCGCTCATTGCGCGTCTCCGTGACCAGAGTGCCCGACGCACGTCACACTTGAACACGTGCCGCGGATTCGAACGATCGGCCGACCACCTGGCACGATGGACTGGTGCTGACGCCCATGACTACTACCCCACTCTCCCGGCGGAGTGCGCTCAAGATGACGGGAACAGCAGCGTTGGGCGCTGCTGCCTTCTCGTTGTCCGCCTGCACCGATAACGGCACAGCGGAGGCGGCTGCAGAAGTCGACCAGCTGACGGCCCAGGCCGATCGAGCCCGCTCCGACGCGGCAGCCGCAACCGCCGCCATCGCACTCGCACCGGACAAGTCGGCATCACTGACCACGATCAGCGCCGAACGCACAGCGCATGCACTCGAACTCGACGCCGAGATTGCGCGAGCAGCGGGCAGCGGCGCCGCTACGACCACAGCGCCCCCGTCGACCTCGGTCGCAAACGCTCCTGCGGGCGTCGAAACCTTGAGTACCTCGCTGGCCGATTCGGCGCGCAGTGCCGCGGACCTCGCTCGGACGATGTCCGGCTATCGCGCGGGCCTGCTCGGTTCGATCAGCGCGTCGTGCTCGACTCAGGTTGCGGTGTTGCTTCCGTGATCACTTCGCACACCCGTCGATCCGAGAGTTCTGCCTTGCTGACCGCAATCGAATCAGAGAATGCCGCGATCTTCGCTTACGGAGTGGTTGCCGCGTTTTCGAATCCTGCCCGTGTCAACGAGGTTGCCACGCACACAGCAGCGCACCGCGCGCGACGTGATGCGCTGGTTGCCCTGTCGACCGACGCGGGCGTGACCCCGCCGACAGCCGCGGCAGCGTACGAGATCCCGTTTCCGGTGACGGACGCCGTTACCGCGGCACAGCTGGCAGCACAGATCGAATCCGACACCGCCGTGACCTACCGGGCATTCGTCGAACAGGTCGATACCGACCAACTCCGCACGTTCGGAATCGACGGCCTGACCGATGCGGCAATCCGCGGTGCCGGATGGCGGTCCGCGCTGGGAACCGCTCCGGCCACCTCAGCGTTCCCGGGGGACCCGGCTTCGTAACTGCTGTGCGCCTTTATTAACCGCCGGAGGTTAATAAAGGCGCACAGCGGCTCAGGCCTTGCGATGCGAGGGCACGAACCACGCCGCGACAACCGCAACCAATACGAAGCAACCGCCGACGCGCAGTGCAGGTGTCAGCGCATCTCCGTAACCGAGTGGCGTGAGGGCACCGCCGGCGGCAAGGAAGACCGCAGTGAGAACCGCGATTCCCAATGCAACACCGATCTCACGAAGCGTCGAGTTGGTCGAACTGGCCGTTCCGTGATCAGGCTCGTCCATGTCGACGAGTACCGCCGTCGAACTCGGCGCGAAGGTCAGGCCCATGCCGATTCCCGCCATCAGTAGAGCCGGAACCAGCGACCCGTACGTCACGTCGGGACCGATCAACGCTGCCAACCAGAACAATGCTCCGGCCTGGAGCAACAGACCGGTCAGCAGAAGCGAACGCAGCCCGACCTTCGGCGCCAGAAAACCGGCGAGAGGCGCGAAGATCATCGGCGCTGCCGTCCACGGAAGCGTCCGCAGGCCTGCTTGGAACGGGCTGTAGCCCATCACGATCTGGAGGTACTGCGAGAGCAGGAACACCGCCCCGAAGATTCCGATCGAGAAGGTCAAGCCGATGACGTTCGCCATCGAGAAGCTGCGTGAGCGGAACAGACGTAGGGGCATGACCGGATGCGAGGTCGTCATCTCGCGAAGCACGAACAGTGCCAACGCGACTGCGGAACCGACCAACGACGCAACTACTCCAAGCGACCCCCAGCCCTCGTCGTTGCCGTGAACGATCCCCCACACCGCCAGGAACACACCGAGTCCGGCGAGTGCGACACCGGGAAGGTCGAGAGGCTGTGTGCGACCGGTCGATTCACGCAACGCATACAACGCGAGAGGAACAGCGACGATCGCAACCGGCACGTTGATCCAGAAGATCCCCTGCCACGAGAACCCGTCGACTACCGCTCCACCGACCACGGGACCCATCGCGATCCCCAGGCCGGAGACGCCACCCCACACGCCGATTGCCATGGCACGCTTGGCTTCCGGTACCGCTGCCACGAGGAGAGTGAGTGAGAGCGGCATGATCGCGGCAGCGCCGGCGCCCTGAAAGGCTCGGGCCGCGATGAGCAGGCTTGGTGTCGTCGACAACGCCGAAGCAATCGACGCCGCCGTGAACAGCCCGATCCCGAACACGAACATCTTGCGGCGCCCCCACCGATCGCCGAGCGTCGTCGCCGAAAGCATCAGCGTCGCAAAGCAGAGCGTGTACGCATTCATGAACCACTGAAGTTGCCCGACGGACGCATTCAGCTCCTTCTCGATCACCGGCAGCGCGCTCGTCATCACGAGGTTGTCGAGGGTGGCCATGAACATGGGCAGAGAGGCAGCAACCATCGCTATCGCGATCGGAACCTTACGTCCTCCACTGCTTTCCGACCCAGATGCGGCGTCCGATCCGGACTTCGTCAAAACGGTCATCGTGATTCCTCGAGTGAAGGTGCCTTAAGGCATCGAATGATTACTTAGGTCGAAACTAAGCTATCCGGTGATAACGTGTCAACATGTCGATCGGTGCAGCTGAACCACGTACCCGCAGGATGAGCGCACCGGAACGTCGCGCGTTGGTCCTTGCCGCGGCAACGCGAGCATTCGCAAAGGGTGGATACTCGGGGACCAGTACGGACGCCGTCGCCAAGGAAGCCGGTGTCTCGCAGCCCTACGTCGTGCGCATGTTCGGAACCAAGGCAGATTTGTTCCACGCAGTGTTCACGCGCGCGCTCGACGAAATCGTCCGCACCTTCAACGACAAATTGGATACGGTCACGATCGATCCGAGCAATCCGCAGTTCTGGGCCGAACTCGGATCCGCCTACGGCGAGCTGGTTCTCGACCGAGATCTACTGCTTGTCATGTTGCACGGCTTCGCCACCAGCACCGATGATGTCGCCGCCGTCTCCCGGAACGCCATGTCCGGCATCTACACCTTGCTGCGCGAGCGCACCGGTTGCACACCCGAGCAAGCGCGTTTGTTCATCGCGAACGGGATGCTGATCAACAATCTGCTCGCAATGATGGCGCCCGAACACGCCGAAGAAGATCCAGCCCTCGGCGAGCTCTGGGGCAGCGTCTTCAGCGACTCGACTGCGATCACGCTCACCGGCGACGGATCCTCGAGCGAAACCGACACCGATTCCTGACCGGTCACTGGGAAAAACTACACACATGTGACTGAGGACACCCTACAGTCGATCCGACATGTCTCCGGGAAACCCAGACGAAAAGGACCGACGTTGGATCTCGCACAACGCCTCGACGCGCTCGAACAGATCGAGGAAATCAAGAAGCTCAAGCACGGCTACTGGCGAGCATGTGATGCCAAGGATCCAGTTGGGTTCCGCAACAGCTTCATCCGTTCCGGAGCGTCGATCGACTACGGCCGCCTCGGCGCCTTCGACGACGCGGGGCCGATGGCGGACATCTTCGAGAAGATCGCTCTTCGCAAGGTCGACGGCCGGTACGCGGTCCTCGACATGCATCACGGATTGCATCCCGACATCACACTGACCTCGGAGACGTCGGCGGTGGGGCGATGGGCTCTGCAGTTCCGCCAGATCGACACCGTCGGGCGCACCGAGAAGTTGATGACCGGCGAATACGACGACAAGTACGTGATCGAGGACGGTATGTGGAAAATGAGTCAATGCCATTTCACGGAGACGTGGTCGATCACCACTCCCCTGTCCCCGGACGCTGACATCGCCGAGGGTTCGTTGGGTGGGCCGCGATGACGACGAACGGAAAAGTTGCGCTCGTAACCGGTGCCAGCCGGAGCGTCGGCAAGGGCATTGCCCTCGCGCTGGGAAGCGACGGATGGACGGTGTACGTGACGGCCCGAGGAACCGTCGGCGACGACGGCCCACTCGATCGCACCGCAGCCGAGATCACCGAGCGCGGTGGTCACGGCATTGCCGTGCAGTGCGATCACGCCGACGATCAACAGATCGTCGACCTGTTTGCCCGCATCGCCGAGGAACAGTCAGGCCGCCTCGATCTTCTGGTCAACAACGTCTGGGCAAACCCGGCGGGTTATGCAGGCTTCGCCGATCCGTTCTGGAAGAGGCCGATCGACGATTGGGATTCGCTGATCGGAATCGGACTGCGCGCCCACTACGTTGCTTCGGTGGAAGCGGCGAAGTTGATGGTTCCCCGGGGCAGTGGAGTGATCGGCAACATCTCGTCGTTCGGCACCCGCGGGTACCTGCACTCTGTGCTGTACGGGATGTCGAAGGCAGGTTTGGACAAGATGGCCGCAGACATGGCTGTCGAATTGAAGGGGACCGGCGTCACCGCACTTTCCTTCTGGCTCGGGTTGATCCGCAACGAGCGGATGGAGGCGAGTGGGATCGAGAGCTTCGAAGGCTTCTCACTGGCCGAGGCCGAAACCCCGGAATTCGTCGGCCAAGTCATCACTGCATTGGCCAACGATCCAGAAGTGAACGCGCGCAGCGGTCACACACTGATCACCGCCGAGACGGCCGTCGAGTACGGAATCACCGACGCCAACGGGAAACAACCGGCGTCACACCGCAGTGCCTTCGGTGGCGGCCCGCTTTTCTGATTCATCAGTAGCAGTGGTCGCGTCGCGTGCCGGCACAGCACGCGGCGCTGCCACTCGCGCCTTCAGGGCAAGCCAGGCACACCCGATGACGACGACACCGCCGGCCACGATCGAGGGTGACAACGTCTCACCGAGTATCAGCGCCGACCAGGCAATGCTGAGCACCGGTTGAACCAACTGTGTTTGGCTCACAGTGGAAATGGGACCGATCGCCAGACCCCGGTACCAAGGAAAGAACCCGAGAAACATACTCACGCATCCCAGGTAGGCAAACGAAAGCCACGAATTCACATCGGCAGAGACCGGAGCCTGGGCCATGGACGCCACCGTCAACGCAATCGTGACCGGCAGTCCGAGAATCAATGCCCAGGCAATCGTCTGCCACGACCCGATCTCGCGGGCCAGCAACGCACCTTCCGAATATGCCAGCGCTGCACACACCACCGCGGCGAACAGAAGAAGATCAGCGAGATGAAACGAGCCGAGTCCGCCGTTTGCAATCGCCACGAACCCTACGACCGATACCGCGCCGGCGGCGCTTGCCCACCAGAATCCCTTACTGGGACGCTCTTTTCCTCGGACGACCGCAAATACCGCGGTCGCAGCGGGAAGTAGCCCGATCACGACTGCCGCGTGACTCGCCGGCGATGTCTGCAACGCAAACGTGGTGAACAGTGAAAACCCCAGTACCGCACCAACAGTCACGAGTGCGATGCGCAACCACTGCCGAAGCGTCGGAAGCGTCGCGCGAGTAACCGACAGCATCACAATCGCAAGGGCCCCGGCAACGACAGCGCGGCCCGCACCGACGAACAGGGGGTCGAGATCCGCGACGGCGACCCTCGTGAGCGGAACGGTGAACGAGAACGCCAGCACACCGAGCAAGCCCCACCACAAACCGGATCGAGACGATGGCATCGGTAGCGGTTCCTGCGGCGAGACGATAGCGCTACTCTTCATACTCATGTTTTACGATAGCAGTAGCACGCCAACCAGCAAAACTGGTATTTCAGGTGCGCACCCGTGTGCAGGAGATCGAAATTGCTCCGAGCAGTCCGACGAGCGCGAAAGCGTAGAAGCCCCACGGCACGGCGTAACCCGCACCCAGGAGGACTCCGCCCAGGATCGGGCCACAGATCGCACCGACCCGGCCGACACCTGCCGACCATCCGAGCGCGGTCGCGCGAATCTGAGGTGGGTGATTGGCGCTCGTGAAGGCGTAGACCAGTACCTGCGCACTGAACACGAAGCATCCGGCGAGGAAGACCATCACGTAGATTCCGAACGACACCTTCACACTCAGAAGCGCCAGGAACAGTGCAGCTCCGGCGAACCACACGATGGCTGCAGTCCGCGGGCCGATCTTGTTCGCGACGCCCCCGGCGATCAAGAGTCCGACGACGGCGCCGGCATTGAGGATCAGAAGGAACGTCAACGACGCCCCGAGGTTGTAACCGGCCTCACGCATGATCGTCGGAAGCCACGTGTTCAATCCGTAGACGAGCAGCAAGCCCATGAAACTGGTGATCCAGATGGCGATGCTGTTGCGCAGGAACTTCGAAGAGAACAGTGCGCGAACGGGATTGGCGGCTTCGGCGCGCTCAACTTCGGACGTGGGCGCAATCTCGAGTTCGACTCCGTAACGGGCAGCGATTTCCTCGGCTTCGGCACGCTTTCCGTGAGCGAGAAGGTACGACGGGGATTCCGGCAGATACCGCAACATGAGTGCAATCAGGGCGACGGCAGGAAGTGCGCCGACAACGAACATCGCTCGCCAACCGAAAGGTTCGATCACGACGAGCGCCAGCGCTGCGGTGGCAACGGCGCCGACGTGGTAGCCGGTCATCAGCATGGTCGACGCAGATCCACCGCCTTGTTTCTTCGAGAATTCGTTGACCAGAGCCAATGCCGTCGGTAGGGCGCCACCCAGCCCCACACCGGCAAAGAAGCGCAGCAGCCCGAAGATGAACGGATTGGGCGCAATTGCGCACAACAGAGTCAGAATCGAGAATGCGGCAACGGCGTACAGCAGCGCGCGGCGTCGACCGATGACGTCGGTGAGAGTGCCGATGACGAGGGCGCCGATGGTCATGCCGATGAGCCCGAAGGTCGAGATCATCGTAATCGTGCCGGTACTCAAACCCCACGCGTCGTAGTCGAGAAGCGAAGGAATGACCGCGCCGAGTACGACCAGGTCGAATCCGTCCAGAAGCACAGCGATCCAACACAACGGTGCTACCCACATTGCGGCACGCGCCCCAGGCGAACCGGTGATTGAACTCGACTGCGTATGTGCGGTCATCGGATCCTCGACATTCACTGCTTGTGGGCGTTCGCGACCGGTTGGGATCCAGTAGTTCGGATCGAAACGTGTTCGCATTGCGAACGCCTGTTCATAATGAGCACATCGATTGTGTACGGAGTCACAACGCCATGTCAAACGTCGCGGTAATCTCGAGGAATGGCACTCTCCGAAAATGAGCGTGAACAGTTCCTGGCCGAACCCCACATCGGGGCGCTGTCCGTGGCGGACGGCACCGAGCGCGGTCCGTTGACCGTCCCGATCTGGTACCTGTACTCACCCGGTGGCAAACCATGGATCCTCACGGGCAAGGATTCGCGAAAGGCACGACTCATCGAGTCGGCCGGGCATTTCTCGTTGATGGCCGAAAGGCTCGATCCGACAATCCGTTACGTCAGCGTCAGCGGATCCGTCGACAAGATCGTTCCGGGCACCGACGAGATGCTGGTCGAAGTCTCGCGACGTTACCTGGCTCCGGACAAGGTCGACGGGTATCTCGAATTCGCGCGATCACAGTTGGGCGAACAGGTAGCGATCTACATGAATCCGCAGCACTGGCTGTCTGCGGATCTCGGGGCGATCTGACAATTCTCAGAAAAGCGAAGGCTCGGCGCGCCGGAGTGGCGCGCCGAGCCTGACCTGCATGTGGAGGGCTCTATGTCAGCTCTCGGTGAAGAAACGCACCCGATTGAGTCGATGACCGCTCGCCTCGAAGCCGAACAATGCGATGGCCGGTTCCCCGCACACGATGACGCTCGCCGTCACGGTGCGACCGGCAACCAGCATCTTGCTCTTCGTCACGCCGGTGAGCAGAGCGTTGACATCAGCGTTGGACAACTGCGTCCCCGCCGGAAGCTCGACGGGTACCGGCGGCGTTCGGCCGACAGCGGCCGCATCGAGGAACCGCGACGCTGCCTTCTTGCCTTTGTCTCCGACGCCGAAGATGCCGCGCGAGAACCCGAGCGCCCCGCCGATCCCCTGGTTCGAGAGCAACTGCGGCGTCAACTTCGCGGCCGCCTTCACCCCCGCCACACCAGCAGTCGCGAGCTGGCTCAACATCGTCGCCAATTCCCAATGCGCGTAGAGGGTTCCGATCCGCAAGGAATCGGGCTCCCCCACCAAGTCGTAGCGCAAGTGCATCGGAACGTCGAGAACGACTCCGGTCGACATCTCGGTAGCGAGGCTCAGATCGCGCCACACCGTCCGGCCGCACACGATGTCGCGCTCGACATGGAAGGTGATCGAATTGGGGGCGATGAACGTGTCGTAGAAACTCTCGATCGCCGCCTGACCGTTGTGCGGACGTGAACCTACAGGGTCGTTGACCTGTCCGTCGCCGGCAAACAGGGCCACCCAGGTCGAGCGGTCATGCGCGCCGACGGCTTTCGGGGATCCCTCCACGACGGCCATCAACTGCTCGCGCGTCACCGGCGCGGTCATGCGCGCATCTCGTATGCACCGTCGTACGCCTTGACCTGCTGCCACACCCGGTCGAAGCGTTCACTGTCGACAACAGGCTTCCGCACCGCGGCCAGGGCCCACTTCTGCTGCTCGGGTGTCGACGACGGCTTTCCGTGCAGCGCGATCGCGTATCCCGAGAAGTCACGAATCTGGAAGTCGAAGATCTGATCGACAACGTCGGCGTCGAGCCCGCTGATCTCGGCCTGTTCGAGAATCAGATGACCGTAGACGACGAGAGAGAACAGGTGCCCGACGTTGAGCATGAAATCGAGGTCCTTCTGCTGCTGCGCGTCCGGCGCTGCAGCAGTGAGCAATTCGGTGAGCGCGATCGCCTGCTCGTAAAAACGGGCGACGTTCGGAATCGAAGAGTGCTTCTCGTAGACGGGCTTCCACTCGTGGAACTGAATCTTCGCAGCGCCGCGGGTAGGCCCCTGGTTCCAGAAGAACTCGTCGTCGGCGGCGTCGTCGCGCGTGACGATCTCCGGGAACTGCGCCGAGTTGAACAGATAGTTCGGCAAGAACTTGAGAATCAGGCCGACGTTGACGTGGACGGTGCCCTCGAGCTTGGGCAGCGTGCCGATCATCTGCGCTGCCTCGCGGAAGTACGTTGACTTCTCGTATCCCTTGGCTGCGATCACATCGTGCAGCAACCCGACCACCTTCTCACCTTCGGAGGTGACCTTGGCCTTGGTCATGGGATTGAACAGCAGGTAGCGACGGTCCTCGAGGCTGGCGCTGCGGAAGTAGTCGACCGCCCGCGCACTGAACTGCTTCATCGCGATCAGACGTGAGTACGCGTCGACGAAGGCGGCGCGAACGTGGGCAAAATCCGTGACGGGATTGCCGTACAGAATTCGATTCTGCGCGTGAGTTATTGCCTCGAAGAACGCATGCTCGGTGATGCCGATGGAGCCGGTGCAGAGGTTGAACTTTCCGACGTTGACCGTGTTGAGCGCGGCCTCGAATGCGGCGACGCCGGTGTGCAGAATGTCTTCCTCGCGCACCGGGTAATCGTCGAGGCGGAAATTGCTGACATACATCTGCCCGCGCAGGACGTTGTCCACGAGCTGATAGTTCGGATGTGCACTGTCGGCGACAAAGAACACGTAGCCTTCGGGGCCCTCGACGTCGGTACGACGCCCGAACACAGACACCATTCCGGCTACGTTGCCGTTTCCGATGTAGTACTTCTCGCCGCTCGCGCGGAAGGCGACGTCGCCGTCGGTGGGAGTGAGGAGCATGTCGGTGGAGTACACGTCGGCGCCGTGGTCGCGCTCGGACAGCCCGAACGCCATGACACCACCGTCGGCAAGTTCCTGCGCTGCACGCTTCTTCGCAGCGTCGTTGTCACTCATCCAGATCGGTCCGAGTCCGAGGATCGTGACCTGCCAGGCGTACCAGTAAGCGAGTCCGTAAAAACCGAAGATCTCACTCAAGGCCGCGTTGCGGGCACCGTCCCAACGACGGTTCTCGTCACCGTCGGCGAATGCCGCCGGAGTCTGGAACGTCGCGAACAACTTCTCCTTGCCGACGAATTCGAGAAAGTCGGAGACCCACACGGCGTCGAGGTCGTCCTGAAGCAGTTGCTTCTTACCGCGGCTCTCGAACCATTCGATGGTGGCTCGCAGCAAACGGCGGGTCTCCGGATCGAACTGAGCGGGGTCGTAAGTATGGGGGTTGAAGAGCAATCCATCGGTGCCAGACACGTCATTACCTTTCGTCGATGACGCTAAACTACCAGCGGGTAACTTTCCGCGGTGCGATTCATGGAAGACCTGCGATTCTTCGCGAATGCCACAGGTCCATCGGATTCCACGTGCCCGCCCGAGCACGCGTGATCGGGTAGCACGCCAACCCGAGCAACAACGCAGACATGTGGCCGATGGCGGTGAAATTGGTGGCGAAAATCAGAGGTACACCGTAGAAGAGCAACAGCCCCGCGAGATAGACGTATCGCCACGGATCGACGATGCGGTACACCAGAATCCCCATGATGCCGGCCAGACCGTAGCTCACACCCACGTCGAGAGTGTTGACCGCCGACTCCGCCACGTATCCGTGCCGAATACCTTCGTACAGAACACCTTCGCTGATGTACGTGGCTCCGACGTGGGCGATGACGACAACACACAGCCACCGCCACGTCCCGAGCCAACGCTCAGCCGTTGCATGAAAGATGGTGAAGAGAACCAGGTATCCCAACCAACCGCCACCTTCGAGCCAGAAGGCACTCGAGAACAGGACTCGCAGCGGGTCTTCGGCCAGGTGATGCAGATTGGTCGAGCGCTTGCCGAGAAAACGCTCCTCGACATTGTCGGGCAGATGCCGAAGGAAGAGCGTGGTGAACAGCAGGGCCAGCAACCAGACGTAGGTACCGGGAGCACTGCGCACCCATCGCCATGCCGCCTTTGCTGCCCCCAGCATCCTCACCGCTTCGAGTCTGCGCTCACTCGTTCACTACTGCAACGGCAAACCCGTCCCATCCCTTCGAACCCACGGTTTGAATGGCGGTGCCGTCGAGTTTCGGCTCGGCCGCGATCATCTCCAACACCGCTCGACTCGCTTTGACGCGCTCGTCGTCGATATCCGGGTTGGACACATGTCCCCCACGCACCACGTTGTCCACGATGATGACGGTTCCGGGATGCGAAAGGGCCAACGCCCACCGCACGTACTCGGTGTTGTTCTCCTTGTCGGCGTCGATGAAGACCAAGTCGAAAGGTCCCAACTCTTCTTTCGCGATCAACGGGAGACTGTCGAGCGCAGCGCCGACGCGGATGTCGACACGGTCAGCCAGTTCGGCACGCTCGATATTCGCCCGAGCGACATCCGCATGGGTGGGATCGAATTCCAGCGTGATGACCTGGCCCGAGGGACCGACCGCGCGAGCGAGCCAGATCGTGCTGTATCCGCCGAGCGTTCCGATCTCGAGAACATTGCGCGCCAAGCACATTCGCGCCAGAAGGTTGAGGAGCTTGCCCTGGTTCGGCGCCACGTCGATGGGCGGGAGACCTGCCTCGGAATTGGCGGCGAGTGCCGCGTCGAGAACCGGATCTTCACCTACCAACGTGGAAACGAGATAGCCGTCGACTTCTGCCCAATCCGGTTCGCGTTCCATAGCCACGATTGTGGCAGAAAAGAAGGGCCGCCGCAGACACCTCGGAAGGTGACTGCGGCGGCCCGGACAGCTATTCGAATCAGCCGCGAACTGCGGCGATGATCTCCTCGATCGCTGAATTGGCGTCGATCTCACGGCTCTCGCCGGTGAAGCGGTCGCGAATCTCGACCTTGCCGTCGGCCCAACCACGGCCGACGACAACGATCAGCGGAACACCGATCAGCTCGGAGTCCTTGAACTTCACGCCCGGCGATGCCTTGCGGTCGTCGAGGATCACTTCGAGTCCCGCGCGGTCGAGCTGCGCGGCGAGGCCTTCGGCGCCTTCGCGAGCGGTCTCGTCCTTGTTCGCAATGACGAGGTAAACGTCGGCCGGTGAGACCTCAGCGGGCCAACGCAGACCCTTCTCGTCATGGTGCTGCTCGGCAATGACGGCCACCAGACGCGAGACGCCGACGCCGTACGAACCCATGGTCGGGCGGACGGGCTTGCCGTTCTCGGCGAGGACGTCGACGGTGAAGACGTCGGTGTACTTGCGGCCGAGTTGGAAGACGTGCCCGATCTCGATACCGCGAGCCGAGACCAGCGTGCCGGCTCCATCGGGAGAGGCGTCGCCGTCACGAACCTCGGCGGCTTCGATGGTTCCGTCAGGGGTGAAGTCCCGACCGGCAACGAGGCCGACCACGTGCTTGCCGTCTTCGTCGGCGCCGGTGATCCAGCTGGTGCCGTCGACGACGCGCGGGTCGACAAGGTAGCGAACGCCGTTGGCCTGCAGCGCCTTCGGGCCGATATAACCCTTGGCCAGGAACGGATTGTTCTTGAAGTCGGTCTCGGTGATCATCACGAACTCGGCCGGCTCCAGCGAAGCTTCGAGGCGCTTTTCGTCGACCTCACGGTCGCCGGGGATGCCGATACCGAGCAGTTCCCACTCGCCGCCGGGCAGGCGGGTCTTGACCATGATGTTCTTGAGTGTGTCGGCGGCGGTGACGGTACGGCCGAGATCAGCGCCGTTCGCCCAGTCCACCAGGGTGTCGATGGTGGGTGTGTTCGCGGTGTCGTACACCTTGGCTTCGGGCAGCCCGTCGAACGGAATCGAATCGGGAACAACAGTCTTGACGGCCTCGACGTTGGCGGCGTAGCCGGATTCGAGGCAGCGGACGTAGGTGTCTTCGCCGATCTCGCTCTCGGCAAGGAACTCCTCGGACGCGCTGCCGCCCATCGCACCGGAGGTGGCCGAGACGATGACGTACTTGACGCCCAGACGCGTGAAGATCTTCTCGTAGGCGCCGCGATGCGCCTGGTACGACTCCGTCAGGCCTTCGTCGGTCAGGTCGAAGGAGTAGGAATCCTTCATCAAGAACTCGCGGCCACGCAGAATGCCGGCACGCGGACGCTCTTCGTCGCGGTACTTGGTCTGCACCTGGTACAGGGTGACCGGGAAGTCCTTGTAGGAGTTGTACTCACCCTTGACCGTCAGAGCAAAGAGCTCCTCGTGGGTCGGGCCGAGCATGTAGTCGTTGCCCTTGCGGTCCTTGAGGCGGAACAGGTTGGGGCCGTACTCGGTCCAGCGGTTCGACGCTTCGTAGGGATCGCGCGGGAGCAGCGCAGGCAGCAGGATTTCCTGTCCGCCAATGGCATTCATTTCTTCGCGGACAACACGCTCAACCTCGCGCAGCACCCGCAATCCCAGCGGCAACCACGAGTAGACGCCTGGAGCGATACGACGCACGTAGCCGGCACGAACCAGCAGTTTGTGGCTGGCAACTTCGGCGTCCGAGGGATCGTCACGCAGGGTACGCAGGAACAGGTGGGACAGACGGGTAATCACGAGGTGTAAGGATAGTCGCCGCAGTCGGCCGAGCGGGCCTCGGTACGGTTACAGCGTGCTTGTACTGCTGCCTCCCTCAGAAACCAAGTCCGACGGCGGCAAGGATGCGCCCCTCGATCTGGCCGAACTGTCGATGCCACAGTTGACCGAAACGCGCGAATTGCTGGTTCAGACGCTGGTCGATCTGGCCGCTGACGTCGAGGCGTCGTGCGAAGCGCTCGGGCTCGGTCCGACGCAAGCAGACGAAGTGGAACGCAACGCCAAGCTGTGGGTGTCCGCGACGCGGCCCGCGCTGCAGCGCTACACCGGGGTGCTCTTCGACGCCCTCGACGCAAAGTCGTTCACCCGCGCCCAGAAGGCGAAGGCGCTCGATCGGATCGCCATTGGTTCCGCTCTGTTCGGTGCTGTCCGCGCAGGAGATCTGATCCCCGCCTACCGCCTTTCCGGCGGGTCCAAGCTGCCCGGGATGGGCACGCTCCGCTCACTGTGGAAGCCGGAGTTGCCGAAGGCCTTGGCGGCCGAAGCCGACGGCCTTGTCATCGATCTACGGTCCGGCACCTACCAAGACCTCGGACCGGTTCCGGACGCACTGATCGCAACGGTCCTCACCGAGAAGCCGGACGGCACCCGCACTGTCGTCAGTCACTTCAACAAGCACCACAAAGGTCTGCTCGCCCGTGCGCTGGTGGTCTCGCGTGCCGAACCGACCGACATCAAGGGTGTTGCGCGGGTGGCGTCGAAGGCGGGCTTGCGCGTCGAAATCGCGTCGGAGCGTGAATTGATCATCCTGACGGATTGATGGCTTCGCCTGTCAAGTGCCACAGAAGGTTTGGAATGTTTCGCTGAAAGACTGCGGAGCCGCCTCGGTGTAGTCAGCCCACTCGTCGCGTCGGTCGAATGGATGCGTGACCACCTCCAGCAGCTTCTCGAATGGAGCGAGGTCGCCGTCGGTCGCGGCGCGCAGGGCAGCGTCGAGCCGATGATTACGCGGAATGTACAGCGGGTTGACGCGATCCATCGCGCTCGCGGTCTCCGCGGCCCCGTGTCCGTTTTCGGTCAGGGCTCCCTGCCACCGCTGCAACCAGGGCGCGATGTGCTCCCGTGGCACGAGGTTGTCGAGAGGCACCGAATTTCCGCGCAATTCGTCGGCGAGAGCGCGGAAACTGCCCGTCCAATCAGCACCGTGTTCCGCCAACAACGTCAGCAGATCGTCGACGAGCGCCCGATCGACAAACGGCTGGGCCAGACCCAGCTTTGCCGCGAGACCGGCCGCGTAGTGACCCTCGTAGCGCTCGTCGAAGGTCTCGAGAACTGCTGACGCCGCGGAAATTGCTTCGTCGGGTGTGGAATCGATCAGTGGCAACAGTGTTTCTGCCAAGCGCGCCAGGTTCCACTTCAGTACAGCGGGCTGATTGCCGAATGCATAGCGGCCCCCGTGGTCGATCGAGCTGAACACTGCCGCCGGATCGAACGCGTCGAGGAAGGCGCACGGACCGTAATCGATGGTCTCCCCCGAAATTGTCGTGTTGTCGGTGTTCATGACCCCGTGCACGAAACCGATGAGCATCCACCTCGCCACCAGTGATGCCTGCGCCTCGACCACTGCCTCGAGGAACTTCAGGTAGCGATTGTGTGTACCCGTCGACGGAAGTTCGGTCAGCTCCGGGTAGTGCCGGGCAATCGCGTAATCGGTGAGCGGCTGCAAGACCTCGCCCTGCCGGGCCGCGAACTCGAAGGTCCCAACGCGTAGGTGACTCGACGCGATCCGTGCAAGCACGGCACCGGGTTCTGCGCCGTTGCGGCGAACGTCTCGGCCCGTCGCCACCACCGACAGCGCGCGCGTAGTGGGGACACCGAGGGCATTCATCGCCTCGCTGACGAGATATTCGCGCAGCATCGGCCCTACGACCGCATACCCGTCGCCGCCCCGAGAGAACGGCGTGCGCCCGGAGCCCTTCAGATGCAAGTCCACTCGCTGCCCGTCACTGCTGACGAGTTCGCCGAGTAACAAAGCCCGACCGTCCCCGAGAATTGGTGCGTACCCACCGAACTGATGACCCGCATACGCCATCGCCACCGGTGTGGCCCCGACCGGCACCGTCGAGCCGGACAGGACGCCGATCCCGTCCACACTTCGCAGCGCTGCTACGTCCAATCTCAACGACGCAGCCAGCTGCTCGTTCACCACGAGCAACTGCGGGTCAGGGGCGGCAGCACCTTGCCACGGCACCGTCAGAGCGCCGAGTTCGTCGGCGAACGTGCTCTCGAGGCCGGCCACGATGGTGACCGTGTCTGCTGTGGATTCCTGGAATGCGGCCATCACACGAGAGTAGTCACCGTGCGATGGACTATCGATCAGCCCTGATCGATGTACGACTCGAGCTGATCGCGTTCGCTCTTGAGCTCGTCGATGCGGCTCTTCACCACGTCACCGATACTGACGATGCCGAGGAGGTTGCCGTCCTCGATCACCGGCAGATGCCGGATTCGACGCTCGGTCATGATCGCGGCAATGCTGTCCACCGCGTCTGCCGGAACGCACGTGTACATCAGAGCGGTCATGACCTCGCAAACCTGGATCCCGAGAAGGTCCGGGCCACGCTCGTGCAGGCGTCGAACGACATCGCGTTCGGAGATGATGCCGACCACCGCGTCGTCGTCGACCACCACCATGGCTCCGATGTTGTGGCGGGCAAGATCGCACAGCAACCCGTTGACCGTCGTGTGGGCGTCGATCGTGACGATGCTGTTGCCCTTGTTTCGCAATATGTCCGCGATCCGCATCACGGCACCCCGATCCGTCGAGACTCTCGGCACGTCCTGCAACGATCGTATCGGCTAGCGAAGCGGAAAAACAGGACTGATCAGGCGATTCCCTGAGCTGCCTTCTCCGCAGCCTGTGCCTGGGCTACCTGAGAAGGTGTGAACCTGATGCACAGCGCCGCGATACCGGCGAACACGGCGCAGACCGCGCAGCCCACAAGTGCGAAGGTGTATCCCTCTCCGAGTGCGATCAATTGCGCCGGATTCATGTCCGCTGCCTTGCCCGAAGTGCCGCCGAGCGAGAGCGTCTTGGACGTCGCCATTGCACCGATCACCGACAGCGCCAGTGGCCCACCGAGCGTCTGGGCAACCTGAGCGATGGCCGTCAGCGGGCCGATTTCGGTCTCCGGGACACCGGCGATCGCGCACAGTGGCAAGGGCACCATCGCGAGGCCGATACCGAATCCGATCCCGATCACGGGCACGAACAAGTTGGCCAGGTAGGTGGAATCGGAATCGAGAGTAGATCCGTAGAGGAGTCCGACGATCATGATCACGACGCCGGTGAGGACCAGCCAACGGGGTTGAACCTTCACGGCGAGCTTGGAAGCAACCGACGCGGCGGCGCCCAATCCGAACGCGAACGGAATGAACGCGATACCGGCACGCAACGGCGAATACTGCATGATGTCCTGCACGAACAGCGCGACGAAGGCCGTCATGCTGAACATCGCGCCACCAACGAAGAAGATGGCGAGGAACGTCGCGACACGGTTGCGATCGGCGAACAACGAGAAGGGCAAGAGCGGGTTGTCCGCAGTTCGCTCGACGAAGAGGAAGGCGGCGAGGGCGACCAATCCGGCCGCCAATGCCCCGATGACGGCGATACTCCCCCATCCCATTTCCGGGCCTTCGGTGAGAGCAAAAACAACACCGGTGCACCCGAGAGTCGCGAGGATCGCGCCGGGGACATCCAAAGCCAGACGCGTCTGATTCGTCTCGCGAAGGGCGCGGAACGCCATGCCGACGAGCGCGATCCCGATCGGGACGTTGATGAGGAAGATCAGTCGCCATGACACCTCGGTCAATGCGCCGCCGATGATCAGACCGGCGATCGATCCGACGCCCGTCATGGCGGCAAAAATCGCGATGGCCTGATTACGAGCCGGACCCGCGGCGAAAGTCGTGGCAACAAGGGCGAAGGCGGTGGGCGACGCCACGGCTGCGCCGACACCTTGAAGCGCCCGCGCTGCGATCAACATGCCCTCGTTCAGGGCGAGACCACAGAGCAACGACGCCACCGTGAACAGCGAGACTCCCGCGATGAACATCTTCTTGCGCCCATACGCGTCACCGAGGCGACCACCGAGGAGCATGAGCCCACCGAACGCAAGCGCGTACGAAGTCAACACCCAATTGCGACCACTGTCGCTCAGCCCGAGGTCTGCCTGCAATGGCGCCAGCGCGAGGTTCGCGACGGTGCCGTCGAGCACCACCATCATCTGCAAACCACTCAGGACGATGATGGCGAGCCCGATGACTCGAGTCGCTACCGGGGCATTCGCCGAAGCGGTTTCAGATGTTGGGGAATCAGACACAAGACTTCACGTTACCCAGCGTCGACGGAAAAGCCCGCGACCGGCCCGATCACGATGATCGCCGGAGGCTTGATCTCCTCGTCCTTGACGCGCTGAGCAACGGTCGCCAGATCGGCCCGAAGTTCACGCTGAGTGCGCAGCGTGCCCTCTTGGATGACGGTGACCGGCGTGGTTGCCGGGCGTCCACCGTCGACGAGTGCCTTCGCGAACTGATCGATGCGCTCGACCGCCATGAGCAGCACGATCGTGCCGCGCAACTTGGCCAGCGCCGACCAGTCGACCAGCGAATCCGGATGATCCGGAGCCACGTGCCCACTGACGACGACGAACTCGTGGGTGACGCCGCGGTGGGTGACCGGGATGCCTGCGGCCGACGGGACCGAGATCGCGCTCGTGATTCCGGGCACTACGGTCACCGGAACGCCGGCAGCGGCACACGCTTCGAGTTCTTCGTATCCCCGTCCGAAGACGTACGGGTCCCCGCCCTTGAGGCGGACCACGAACTTGCCTGCCTTCGCGTTGTCGATCAGCGCGGCGTTGATGGCCTCCTGAGCCATGGCACGGCCGTACGGGATCTTCGCGGCGTCGATCACCTCTACGTCCGGACCCAGTTCGGCGAGCAACTCCGGCGGAGCCAATCGGTCGGCCACGACGACGTCGGCGCGGGCGAGCAAACGGCGTCCGCGCACGGTGATCAGATCGGGATCACCGGGGCCACCACCGACGAGAGCAACACCCGCAGCGGCAGGCTCGGCCGTATCGGCGAGCACGCCCGACTGAAGACCTTCGACGACGGCGGTGCGGACGGCTGCCGAACGACGGTGATCGCCGCCCGCCAGAATTCCGATGCTCATACCGTCGTACTCGGCGCTGGCGGGAGTGACGGCGGTGCCGTTCTTCGCGTTGTCGGCGCGCACGCAGAAGATGTGGCGACGCTCCGCTTCGGCGACGATCGCCGCATTGGTTTCCGGCTCGTCGGTCGAGGCGATGGCGTACCACGCACCTTCGAGGTCGCCGTCGGCGTACGGACGCTCTTCGACCGTGATCTGCCCGGCCGTGGCCATACCTTCGACGGCCGGAGTGAACGCGCGGCTGATGACGTGAACGCGGGCACCAGAGGCGACCAGCAGTCCGAGTCGGCGCTGAGCCACAGTGCCGCCACCGAACACGACCACGCGTCGATCGGTCAGGTTGAGGCCGACCAGGTAGTTGGTCTCGTCTGCGGTGGACTCGCTCACTCGCACTCCGTTTCGTTGTCAGAATTGGTCAAGCTGGAGGGAACTTTACGGGCCGCGGCCACGGTCACTCCATCCCTGGCAGTCTTGGCCAGCACAAGTCGGCCGCCCCCGGACGCGAGGATCGCAGCCGCTTCCGCGACGCTTGCCGTTCCGACGGCGTTCTCGACGCGAGGCGATGGTGACGGAACTTGAACTCGCGCAAGTACGTCCGAGGCGAAACTCACAATCGGGACGTCCAGTTCATGGGCCGCTGTCAGAAGAGCCGAAGACTCAGCTTTTGCCGCCACAGTGGCGAGTACCACGATCTTCCCTTGCGCCGCGGGCACAGCCTTCACCGCAGCGACGATGTCCTTCGCGGTGACACTCGTCGTGAATCCCACGCCTATACAGAGGTCATCGCCGTGCGGCATCGACGAACTTCGCGATCGATTCGGGCTGCCCCACCGGATGAGTGTGCAGATACGACGCGTGGACGCCACCGCGAACAAACCCTTCGCGGACACTGCCGCCGTCCCAGGGCCGCCACCCCCACGCACTTCCGCAACCGTCCGCGTCTGCCGAGACGAGAGACGTTCGGTGGAACTCGTGACCGGTGACGCGGGAGCCTGCGTCGAAGAGGCTGGAGTCGCTGATCGCGACTGCTTCGCGATACCCGAGGGTCAGGCGTTTCCCGAACGTCGCATCCACTCCGACCACACCGGCCATGCTGTGACCGTCCAAGCTGCGAGCGAGGTAGAGCAGGCCCGCACACTCTGCATGAATCGGTGCACCGCCGTCCGCCAGATCGCGAACCTGCTGCAGCAGAACGGTATTGGCCGCAAGGTCTACCGCGTGTTCTTCCGGGAAGCCACCGGGAAGGACCAGAGCGGCAGTTCCCGCAGGAAGCTCGTCCCGCAACGGGTCGAACACCTGCACGTCCGCGCCGGCGGCAGTCAACAGCTCCCGGTGCTCGGCATAGCCGAAGGTGAAGGCCGGGCCACCCGCCATGGCAACCACAGGCCGAGACTCTGCGTGTGCGCCGACCTCGGCAACCGGATCCCATGCAGCTGCACTCACGTTCGAGGCGGCCAGTGCGCGAACAGCACCCAGATCGACGTGCGAGGCAATCAAGTCGGACATCGCGTCCACTGCGGCCACAGCGGCGGCGCCGTGCTCGGCCGCCGGAATCAGGCCGAGGTGCCGGGAGGGAACTTCGAGTTCCGTCAACCGTGGCACAACTCCGAGCACTGCGACGCCGACCTTGTCGCACGCATGACGCAACACCTGCTCGTGACGAGCGCTCCCGACGCGATTGAGAATGACGCCGCCGATGCGCACACCTGCGTCGTAGGTCGCGAAGCCGTGGAGTACGGCGGCCAGACTCTGACTGTGCCCACGGGCGTCGATCACGAGGACTACCGGCGAACCGAGGATCGACGCGACCTGCGCCGTCGATCCCTCCGCCGACGGCTGCGAGTTTGCCTCGTCGATCTTCCCGTCGAACAGACCCATGACGCCTTCGACCACGGCGATGTCGCAACCAGCGGTTCCATGCCGGTAGAGCGGTCCGATGCGATCCGGGCCCACCAGAACAGTGTCGAGGTTGCGTCCGGGCCGCCCTGCCGCGAGTCCGTGATAACCCGGGTCGATGTAGTCCGGCCCCACCTTGAAGGGTGCAACGCTGCTACCGGACCGTCGCAGCGCGCCGATCAATCCCGTTGCCACCGTGGTCTTTCCGCTACCCGAGGCAGGAGCGGCGATCACCACGGCCGGAGTGGAAGGACTTACCATTCGATGCCCCGTTGGCCCTTTCGGCCGGCATCCATCGGGTGCTTGATCTTGGTCATCTCGGTCACGAGGTCGGCGGCGTCGATCAACGCCTGCGGGGCGTCGCGTCCCGTGATGACAACGTGCTGGTTGCCCGGACGATCGCGCAGTGTCTGCACGACCTCGTCGACGTCGACCCAGCCCCACTTGAGCGGATAGGTGAACTCGTCGAGGACATAGAATCGATGTTCCTCGCTCGCAAGCCTTCTCGCGATCTCCTGCCAACCCTCCGCAGCGGCAGCAGCATGATCTTCCTCGCTACCGGCCTTGCGTGTCCATGACCAACCTTCGCCCATCTTGTGCCACTGCACCGGCCCACCGACGCCGGTTTCGTCGTGCAGGTTTCCGAGCGCGCGGAACGCTGCTTCCTCTCCGACCTTCCACTTAGCACTCTTCACGAACTGGAACACGCCGATGTCGAACCCCTGATTCCAGGCACGCAGCGCCATGCCGAAAGCGGCGGTGGACTTACCCTTTCCCGGGCCGGTGTGCACGGCAAGTACCGGCGCGTTACGACGCTGACGCGTGGTCAGACCGTCGTCGGGAACTGTCTCGGGAACACCCTTGGGCATCGTGAACTCCTGAGCTGGGATCTAGGCTGCGGCGCGGACGACACCCGCGACCTGCTGCGCTGACAATTCGGCGAGGCGGACGTATCCGCCACGTAGTTCTCGCGCCAACTCGGCCGCCAGCCCCAGACGCACGAGCCCGGTCTCGCAGTCGACGACGATGGACGCAACGGACGCGTCGGCGAGAAGATGCGCGGCGACGCGGGCGCGGTGCAGCGCGTCCTTGCCGCCGGTTGCCCGGCCGTCGGTGAGTGTGACGACGAGGGCGCGACGCTGCGGGTCACGAAGTCGTTCACGCAGAACCACTTCGCGAGCACGCAGGAATCCCTCTGCGAGTGGGGATTTGCCGCCGGTACGCATCGACTGCAAGCGACGGACAGCGATGTCCACCGAAGATGTCGGCGGCAGTACGAGCTCCGCTTCACGACCACGGACGGTGATGACGGCGACCTTGTCGCGGCGCTGATAGGCGTCGCGGAGCAACGAGACAACCGCACCGGTGACCGCGGAGAGGCGGTCGCGTGCTGCCATCGACCCCGACGCGTCGACAACGAAGACGATCAGATTGCCTTCTCGCCCTTCACGTATCGCGCCGCGGAGATCAGCGGGTGCCAGCCGCAACCGTCCAGCAGTGCGACCACGGGCAACTTGAGACTCGGCTGCGGCAAAGACCGTGCTCGTCAGATGCAATCCGTGCCCACGCTCCCGCGTGGACCGCACAACTCGTCCACGGGACGACATGGACCGCGAGCGTCGTCCCGGTGCACCTTCACCGACTCCCGGAACTTCGAGGAGCTTGGCCTTGAATTCGCCGGCCGGTGGAGCCGAGGGGCGATCGGTGGCGCGTACTCCCCCACCAGGTCCGTCAGGGTCGTCCGGGCCGTCGTCGTCAGGCCCGTCGTCGTCCGGCCCTTCGTGTCCGGGACCGCCGTCATCGGAGCCGCCATCTTCCGGGCCACGGTCTTCGTGATTTTCGGGAGGTTCGGGCTCTCCGTCGCGCGCGTCGTCCTCTACCTGCGACTGAGCATCCTGATCAGCCTGCTCGAGCGCATCGTCCAACTGCTGCTGATCCAAGCCGGGCTCGTCGAACGGATCGCGGCGGCGGCGATGCGGCAGCGTCAGTTCCGCCGCTACTCGTACGTCCTCCGCAGTGACTTCACTGTCGCCGCGCCAGGCAGCGTGGGCCGTCGCGGTGCGCGCCAGCACCAAGTCCGCGCGCATACCGTCGACGTCGAACGACGCACACAGCGAGGCGATACGACGCAGTTCGCGGTTGCTCAGCTCGACCGAGTCCAATTTCTCACGCGCCGTGAGGATTTCGGACGCCAACTCCTCATCGGCGGATACGTACCGAGCGACAAATGCATCGGGGTCACGCTCGTAGTCGAGTCGGCGACGCACCACTTCCATGCGAATGTCGACGTCGCGGGAAGCGGCGACGTCGACAGCCAGACCGAAACGGTCCAGAAGTTGCGGACGCAGTTCTCCCTCTTCGGGATTCATCGTGCCGACGAGTACGAACTTGGCCGGATGCGAATGGGAGATGCCGTCACGCTCGATGTGAACCCGACCCATCGCCGCGGCGTCGAGAAGCACGTCGACCAGGTGGTCGTGAAGCAGATTCACCTCGTCGACGTACAGAACACCCTGGTGAGCGGCGGCGAGCAGTCCAGGTTGGAATGCGCGCTCACCGTCACGCAGAACCTTCTCCAAGTCGATCGAACCGATCACCCGGTCTTCGGTGGCGCCCACGGGCAGTTCGACCAAGCGGGCCGGTCGTGTCGTTCCGGCGTCGTCGACCGCGGGCAGCAGCGCAGTCAGCGCGCGCACGACCGTCGACTTGGCAGTTCCCTTCTCACCGCGGACCAAGACCCCGCCGATCCCTGGATGCACCGCACACAGGATCAGCGCCAATCGCAATTGATCCTGGCCGACCACAGCACTGAACGGGAAGCCCGCCACTGGTCGATCTTCTTCACTTCGCACGTCGATATCCCTCCACCTCTCGGTTTCCTCGCCGAGAATTTGGCTGCACTCGAATGTCGCGGCAACCTGGCTGAGATCTCCCGGACAATCGGTAGAGGAGAGATCTTTCACAGTGGCGGGACCGCGCCTGAATCGAACAGGACTTCCCCGCGAGCATTCGGTATCGAAAAAACCCTAGTCGGCTCACTTTCCCATGAGCCGACCAGGGTCAAATCTCGAACAAACTAGCTGACAGCCACGAAAGGCTCTCCCCCACCACGACGCATCGGGGTGTGCGGGATGCCGTCTTCGATGAACTCTTCGCCGTCAGCCTTGAATCCGTGCTTGGCGTACATCTCGACCAAGTAGGTCTGTGCATTGATCCGGCACGGCGCTTCGCCGACCTCGGCCAGTGCGGCCTGCAGGAGGCGGGTCGTGTGGCCCTGGCCGCGAGCCTGACGCGACGTGCAGAGGCGTCCGATTCGGAAGCTCTTGTTTCCGTCGTCGTGCTCTTCGAGCAGCCGGAGAGTGCACACCACCTGGCCGTCCTGCTCGAGCCAGAAGTGGCGTGTTTCCGTCAGCAGGTCCCGCCCGTCCAACTCGGGATACGGGCAAGCCTGCTCGACGACAAAGACCTCCACTCGAAGCTTCAACAACTCGTAGAACGTCTTGTTGTCGAGATCGAGTGCCCATGAACGCTTCAAAGCTGCTGTTGCCGTCATGGGTTGGACTATCACACAGTCGCGGCGGTATCCGCGACCGGAGCCGATTCGGAAGCACCGGCGGAATCGAGCTCGAGAACCTTCGAGGACCAATCCCAGACCTGGTTGAACAGGCCTTCGTTGTCGGTGAGCTTGACGCCGATGGACGGAACCATCTCGCGGAGCTTGCCCTTCCAACCCTGGAACTCGGTCGGGAAGCAGCGCTCGAGTACGTCCAGCATCGCCGGGACGGCCGTGGACGCACCGGGCGAAGCACCGAGCAGGCCGGCGATGGAACCGTCCTCAGCGGCGACCACAGCGGTACCGAATTCGAGGACACCACCCTTGCCCTTGGCACGGCGGATCACCTGGACGCGCTGGCCCGCGGTGATGAGTTCCCAGTCCTGGGCCTGCGCCTTGGGCGCGAACTCACGCAGATCCCAGATGCGACCGGCTTCGTTCTTGGCAAGCTCGCTGACCAGGTACTTGACCAGGCCGAGCTCGCTGACACCGACACCGAGCATCGAGAGGATGTTGTTCGGCTTGACCGAGCCGGGCAGGTCCGTGACGCGACCCTGCTTGAGGAACTTCGGCGACCAACCAGCGTAGGGACCGAACAGCAGACCCGGCTTGTTGCCGATGACACGGGTGTCCAGGTGAGGCACCGACATGGGCGGGGCGCCGACGGCAGCCTTGCCGTAGACCTTGGCGCTGTGCTGGTCGATGAGTTCGGGGTTGGTGCATCGCAGGAAGGCACCGCTGACCGGGAAGCCACCGAAGCCCTTGGCTTCCTTGATGCCCGACTTCTGCAGCAGGTGCAGGGCGCCGCCACCGGCACCGACGAACACGAAGCGCGAGCGAACGGTGCGCTTTTCACCGGTACGACGGTTGGTGACCTTGACGGTCCAGGACTTGTCCGAGTTCTGGGTCAGGTTGGTGACCTCGTGGCCGAAGTACATCTTGCCGCCGGTCTTGCCGATGTAGCCGATGAGCTGCTTGGTGAGCGCTCCGAAATCGACGTCGGTGCCGTCCTGGCTCCAGTTCAGGGCGATGGGATCGGAGAAGTCGCGTCCCTTGGCCATGAGCGGCAAACGCTTGCTGAACTCGGCCGAATCGTCGATGTACTCCATACCGCGGAAGAGCGTGTGGCCGGCAAGTGCGTCGTAACGAGCACGGAGGTACTTGGCGTTGGCCTCACCGTGAACGAAGCTCACGTGCGCGATGGGGTTGATGAATTCCTTGGGCTGTGTCAGGACGCCCTGCTCTACCGCGTGTGCCCAGAACTGGCGTGACACCTGGAACTGCTCGTTGACGTTGACGGCCTTCTTGATGTCGACCGTGCCGTCCGAGTTCTCAGGTGTGTAATTGAGCTCACACAGGGCTGAGTGACCGGTTCCCGCGTTGTTCCAGGGGTCGCTGCTCTCGGCTGCGACGGCATCGAGCCGCTCGAAGGTCGAGATCGACCAATCGGGCTGCAGCTGGCGCAGCAATGCACCCAGCGTGGCGCTCATGATGCCTGCGCCCACGAGCACTACATCCGTCTTCGTCTCTACCGCGTTCTGATTCGACACTGGAGAATCGACTTCCTTGTCATTAGCCGTGCGCGCATCCGCCTGCTGTGTTACGCCGAATAGGTTACCCGTGCGTACACGCGCGGTTCACCACCCCCAATTGTGCTCTACAACGCGCACTCGAAACGACGATTAGATTGTGATTTGTGACTACTTGGGTTCCAGACGTCCTCGGTGACGGATATCAGCAGCTGACGATCCCGCTCGGAACGGATCCGGACGGCGAAGGCGAGGTGGACGCAACACTGGTCCGCTACCAACCGCAGAAGGAGGCGGTGAAGACACACCGTGCCGTTTTGTACGTGCACGGCTTCACCGATTACTTCTTCCAGAAGCACCTCGCCGAGCACTTTGCCGAGCAGGGTTACGCCTTCTTCGCACTCGACCTGCGTAAGTGCGGCCGCTCCCTCAAACCGGGGCACACAGCTCATTACGTCTCCGACCTTGCGCTCTACGACGCCGAACTGAACGAAGCGCTGCGCATCGTCCGCAGCGAGACCGAGGGCAGCGAGGTGCTGCTCATGGCGCACTCCACCGGCGGTCTGATCGTTCCGCTCTGGCTGAACCGTTTGCAGCGCAAGCCCGGTGGCAGCGACGGCGCCGGAATCTGCGGGCTGGTACTCAACAGCCCCTGGTTCGACCTTCAGGGTCCCTCAGTGGTGCGCAACGTCGGTACTACGGCGATCGATGCGCTCGGACGGGTATCGGCGAAGACGGTGATCCCGGGAACTGGGCTACCGACTTACGGTTCCAGTCTTCATGTTTCGGCCAACGGCGTCTGGGATTACAACCTCGACTGGAAGCCACTGGCAGGCTGCCCCGTTACCTTCGGCTGGATGCGGGCCGTCCGAGCGGGTCACGCAAAACTTCACCGCGGCCTAGACATCGGAGTGCCCGCGCTGATTCTGCGCTCGAAGAAGTCGCAGTTCGCGAAGGCGTACAACCCGAGCGTCGACCTCGCCGATTCCGTGCTCGACGTCAAGCAGATCGCACGTTGGGCCGGTTGCCTCGGCGATCGCACCACCATCGTCCCGATCGACGGCGCCCGTCACGACGTGTTCCTTTCGACCGAGAAGCCCTTGGCCACAGCCTTTTCCGAACTCGACCTGTGGTTGGAGTGGCTCGACGGCCACCTCACGCCGGCCGCAGAAAGTTCGGCAAGCACAGCAAGCAACACACAGGAGATCGCGCAGTGACGCACTACGACCTTGCAATCATCGGCAGCGGATCCGGAAACTCGCTGCCAGACGAGCGGTTCGACGGCAAGAAGATCGCAATCCTCGAAGAGGGCACCTTCGGCGGAACGTGCCTCAATGTCGGGTGTATCCCGACCAAGATGTTCGTCTACGCCGCCGAGGTGGCACGCACCGTCACCACTGCCGAGAAGTACGGCGTCGACGCCACGCTCGACGGCGTTCGTTGGTCCGACATCGTCAAGCGCGTCTTCGGCCGCATCGATCCCATTTCTGCAGGTGGCGAGCGGTATCGCAGCGAAGACAGCCCCAACACCACCGTTTACCGCGGCCACGCAACGTTCACCGGCGAGAAGACGATCGACACCGGAACCGGCGAGACGATCACCGCCGATCAGGTGGTCATCGCTGCCGGTTCGCGTCCGATCATCCCGGAAGAGATCGCGTCGAGCGGTGTGAAGTACTACACCAACGAAGACATCATGCGACTGCCCGAACTTCCCGAGCACCTGGTGATCGTCGGCTCAGGATTCATTGCCACCGAGTTCGCACACGTGTTCTCCGCGTTGGGTTCTCGCGTGTCGATCATCGGTCGCAGCCAGCGACTGCTGCGGCACCTCGACGACGAGATCTCCGAGCGCTTCACCGAGTTGGCCGAACAGAAGTGGGACGTCCATCTGGGCTCCCCCCTCACGTCGGTACGCGGCGACGGCGACAACATCGCCGTCGAACTGGCAAACGGCACAGTCGTTTCCGGTGACGTTCTCCTCGTCGCGGTCGGTCGTCAGCCGAACGGTGACCTACTCGGTCTCGACAAGGCCGGCGTCGAACTCGACGACAAGGGCTCGATCGTGGTCGACGAGTACCAACGCACCACCGCAGAGGGCGTCTTCGCACTCGGTGACGTCTCCTCGCCGTACCAGCTCAAGCACGTCGCCAACCATGAAGCGCGCGTTGTTCAACACAACCTGCTCCAGGACGCGTGGAAGGACACGTCCGGGCTTCGCAGCACCGATCACCGCTTCGTACCGGCAGCCGTGTTCACCGACCCGCAGATCGCCGACGTCGGAATGACGGAGAAGCAGGCTCGCGACGCCGGACTCGACATCACGGTCAAGGTGCAGGCTTACGGCGACGTCGCGTACGGCTGGGCGATGGAGGATCAGGAGGGCATCTGCAAGGTGATCGCCGAGCGCGGCACCGGACGCATCCTCGGCGCCCACGTCATGGGTACGCAGGCTCCGACCGTCATCCAGCCGCTCATTCAGGCGATGAGCTTCGGTTTGTCAGCTCAGGACATGGCGCGCGGCCAGTACTGGATCCACCCGGCCCTGGCCGAAGTGGTCGAGAACGCGCTGCTCGGCCTCGACATCTGAGCCCCGCAGCCCTTATGACGCCGAAAAAGCGGGCACTCCTCGCAATGGGAGCGCCCGCCTTTTCGTAGGTCAGAGTTTCACCAGGGGCTGGTACGCAGCACGATCTCGGTTGCGAGTTCGGCCGGTGCCGACTTGACGACGTCGTCGACACCCGGAAGTTCCGTCACGCGGAAGTCGGAGTACACGAAACGACCGCTGGCGTCGGCGATGGCCCGACCTCCACTGCCCACGACTACGGTGGTCGGAACCTCGACCGGCGGTACGCCGGCAATATCGCTGGCCGACGGATGTCCACGGTCCACGGCGATCAAACTCGCGAAGCGGCCGAACTGACGTGCAGCCAACAGCCACGCGAGATCGGCGCCCTCCCGGTGACCGACCAGGTTCACCCAGGCGATGTTCAACTCGTCCAGAAGTACCACTGCCGAGGTCTCGTCGAGATTCTCGATCGATTCCACCGCGACGGTCCGCAGATCCGAATGGTGCAGTCGCTCACACACATCGTCGTACAAGTCGACGGGGTCGCCCTTGCCGGGGAGCAGGAGTACCGCATGCTTGCTGACCGGCCCGTCGATCCGAACGGTGCACGAACCACTGCCCACCGCTACTCGAGTCAATTCCATGTCTGGAAACGGTACGCGATCCACACAGTGGAGGACCCTGGAGTCGACAGAAGTATGACCACTCATACATTCACGCGCCGCTGCGGGCCCGATTTGTTCGCTCTTGGCCCCCTCCCTTCCGAGCGAAAGTGGCTTTCGGCGCATCTGAGGCGACGGGCGTACCGTTCGCTCGAAAGTGGGGGTGGGCCGAACTCCAGTGGGGCGCGGCTCTAGGTACCGGACGGCTTGGGGAGCCTCGTCATTCCGTAGACGTGATCAGCGCGCACCGTGAGGATCTGTCGACGCTCCGCAACCATCGCTTCGCGGTACTCCTCCCAATCGGTATGCTCCTGGCCGCTGATGTCCCGGTACAGCTCGACCAGGGCGTCAGACACTTCGTCGTGAGGATCGGCCGCGACGGGTGTCACCACGGCAAGTCCTTCCATCACGGCGTAGCTCCAGAAGTCGGGCGCGCTGACGTGAAGGGAAACCCGCGGATCGCGGATCGCATTTTTACTCTTGGCGCGATCGGCAGTGATGGACACGGAAGCCGTCTTCGACTCGTCATCCCAGCGGTAAATGATGTTGGACAACTGTGGGCGGCCGTCACGCTTGACGGTTGCCAACACACCTTGTTTTCCCTCGGCCACGAGTGCGAACAACGCTTCGTCGGTGTCTGTGTCATTGCTCATGTCTGCAGCAACGACGCCGTGCGGCCGGTTTGTTCCGGAGGCAGTCCAGTTCGAAGATCGCGGACCGCAATCGCGCGATGTCTCTTCCCCCGATGGACGACAGCGGACAAAGATGGTCGACATGGCAACTTCTCGCGACATCCTCCGGCTGACTGCGTTCAGTTCGGATCCGGCCGGCGGTAATCCGGCCGGCGTAATGCTCGACGCGCGTGGACTCGACGACTCCGAATTACAATCCGTTGCAGCCGAAGTCGGGTACGCCGAGACGGCGTTCCTCATCGAACCGGTACTCGGAGGCAACCCGCGCCACAGCCGGATCCGGTACTTCTCCCCTATCGCCGAAGTACCGTTCTGCGGTCATGCCACTATTGCGACGGCCATCGCGCTCACCGAGCGAGACGGTGACGGAACCTTCACATTCGAAACACCGATCGGACCGGTATCCATCGACACGGCGACCGACGAGGACGGAACGTCCACCGCGACCTTCACCAGCGTCGAACCATCGGTCTCGCCGATCGATCATGCTGTACTGACAGCACTGCTCGGGCTCATCGGCGTCGATTCGTCTGCGCTCGACGCGCGGTATCCCGCAATGCTCTCGTACGCCGGCAACACGCACCCGATCGTCGTACTTCGTGATCAGGCAGCCTTCGACGAGTTCACCTTCGATCCATCCGCAATGCGAACTCTGATGGACGCGCAGGGGTGGGCGGGCACGGTGACGATCCTGCATCCCCTCGACGACAACACCTTCGAAGCTCGAAATCTGTTTCCGGTGGGAAACATCGTCGAGGATCCCGCGACCGGGTCCGCAGCGGCGTCGACCGGCGGTTACCTGCGCAAACTCGAACCCGCGGCCACTCCGCGGCGGATCACCATCCACCAGGGCCGACACGTCGGGCGTCCCAGCGTGCTCGCGGTCGAGATCCCGGTCGACGGCGGTATCGCGGTCACCGGCACCGCCGTGCCGACAGACGACCCCCGGTAACCACCAGCGATGAGTTTCTCCCGGCCGGCGGGTCTATTCACCAGAGCGACGTCACAAGACCATCGCATCGAGCCGGGAGAACATCATGTCTGCAATCGCTTCAACCGCACACAACCTCCACCTCACCAAGCCGCGTGCCGTACTCGGGGCCACGGTCATGGCCCTCGTCGCCAACCTGATCCTGTGGTTGATCGGCCTGGCATCGGGCGGATCGTTCGAGATGACAGATCAGGGAAAGGTGGCGAGCGTAGCTCCCGGCGGGGTCATCACACTTACGGTAGTGCCGTTGCTGGTCGGTTTGTCGCTCGCAATGTTGATCTCACTGAAGTGGGAGCCGATCATCCGCATCGCTCAGGTCGTGGGTGCAGTGTTTGCGCTCGGCACCATCGCCCTGACGATCGCCGCGGACTTCGACGCCGCCAGCACGGTCACGCTCGCGCTGATGCACGTGGTTGTCGCCGCGAGCGTGGTCGTCGCGCTCGAGGCCGTACGTCGGTCTCCGTCGAACTAGACCGCGGTAGGCGGCGCGGAATACGTCTCGACGATCTCGGCTGCCACGTCACGCAACTTGGTGTTCGTGGTCTGAGACTGCTTGCGCAGCATGTGAAATGCGGTGTCGGCGTCGATCCGATGGATGGCCATCAGCATGCCTTTGGCCTGTTCTATCGGCGCCCGAGTCTCGAGCGCGCGTTGCAAGGCGTCAGCTACCGCCTTGGCGGACTTGAAACGGGAGAAGTCTCCGATCGCGCGTGAGACTGTTGTCGTGAGAATCTCCATGACTTCCGCGTCGACGCTGTCGAAGGCCGCTGGGGCACGTCCGTACAGGTTGAACGAACCGAGTCGCTGATCCGGCGTGAAGAGCGGCGCCGCGAGAAAGGACTTGATCCCTTCGTCCTTCGCGGCCGCCGCGAACCGCGGCCAGCGTTCTGCGCTGGTCTCGGCATCAACGACTACGGTTTCACCGGTTCGAGCCGCGTGCAGACATGGTCCGTCGCCGGCGTCGTATTGCTCGATGTCGACGCGCAGGGTCCGCGAATCGGTGTGAACGGCGGTGTAGGTCTGCCCGGCAAGATCGATGGTGACGCCGATGCTGTCGGCGCCGTCGATGGCGTCGTTCGCGATTTCGACGGCGCGTTGGAGTAGAACCACGAGTTCGTCCTCGTCGCCGATACTTCCCCCGAGCGCTGCCAGCAACTCTCTGACCGCACGTGCCGTCAGCCGAGTTTCCGCAGCCTCGACGGCGACGTCAGCACCAGTTGCCGTCGCATCGTCCGGCAGTACCGACGGCACCGAATCCTCGGTTCTCGGGTCGAAGCCTCTGGGGTCGAAAGCGGTATCCACGACGAAGCATTCTTCCAGTTTCACGGGCACCAAGGAGAGTGAGTTCGGTGACAGAACCCGGCAAACCGGCGAGTCGTCATCGCCATCGATCAAGCGCGACACCGAGATTCCGCCTCGCCCGAGTGTGCTGGCCACGAACCGCGTCCGGACTCAGCTCCAGGACAACAGCGATCTGTGGATACGTCATGCCCTCCACTTCTCGCAAGACCCAGGCAGCACGCTGACGCAGCGGCAGTCGATCGAGTTCGGATTCCAGGGCGTCGAGAAATGCTGTGCCGCAGACTTCTTCGCTCGGATCACGCAAACGGGGATCAGCTTCTTCCCGAAGTTCGTCCATATCGGCGGCGCAGGAGCCGACTTTTCGATAGAAATCCGAGATCTTGCGAGAACAGATCGCGAACAACCAGGTCTTGATGCTCGAGCGCCGCTGAAACCCCGGAAGTTGGCGCCACGCAGCGACGCAGGTTTCCTGGACGATGTCGTCGACGTCACTCTCGCTCACGAGCAGTCGACGGGCAAATCGATACAAGTGCGGGCCGTATCGGCGGACGATGACGTCGAAGGCCGCGTGATCGCCGAGCATTGCCGAGTCGACCAGCACCTCGTCACTGAAGTCGGTCAGCAAGCCGTCGAATTGATCTGTCACCGCGCACACTCCTACTAGGGAGCCGTCGCGGGAGTGAGGCCTGGCTATTCTACCGCGTCCACGTCGACACCCGCGGGAGCGCTCTCAGGCTTCGAGTGCGGAAGCAATGACGGGGAGCCCGATAGGCGCCCCACCGTTGATCAGTTTCTCGAGTAGATCCTGATCGAGGTGCTGCTCGACGAGATCAGCGAGAAGGTCGAGTTGTTGTTCTCGCACCGCGGCAACCGCGGTGTCGGGTGCAGCAACAAAACCGGGAACCGCGAGCTCACGCAGCAGGCTGCGCCGAAAGTCGTCACTTTCCAGGAGACCGTGCCAGTGTGTCCCTCGAACAGGCCCTCGCACACTGCCTTCCGGCATACCGCTCGAGTCCGCCAGCAATGGGCGGTCCCCGTTGCGCACGACGCGTCCGTGATGAATCTCGTACCCGGACACCGAGATACCGTCTGCCGTACCGGTCATCTGCGCCAGCACCTTGTCCGGAGCGAACTCGACATCGAGGTCCAGCAGACCCAGTCCCGCGGTGGTCCCTGATCCTGATTCGACGTCGTCGACGATGGAATTACCCAGCATCTGGTAACCGCCGCAGATTCCCAGGACTGCTTGCCCGCGACCTGCTCGCGCGACGATCTCGTCGGCCAGGCCGGTACTTCGCAACCACTCGA